>NZ_CP022530.1:939375-1252500 GCF_002237535.1 Bacterioplanes sanyensis | reverse complement strand
ACGAATCTTATCGGCCCAACCGGCAACAATGTCAGGCGTATTCAGCTGACGCTCGGCCGCTTTAAAGCTCGGGTCACCGATCAAGCCGGTAGCACCACCCACCAATGCGATGGGTTTATGCCCCGCTTGTTGAAAGCGCTTCAATACCAGCAACGGCACCAAGTGCCCTAAGTGCAAGCTGTCTGCAGTCGGATCAAAGCCACAATAAAGTGCACGCGAGCCTGTGTTCAGGTGTTCAACCAGTTCTTCGTCGGCAGTCACCTGGTTGATCAGGCCCCGCGCCTTTAAGTCTTCAATCAATGCGGCAGTCATATCAGCACTCAATATTGTGATGGTGAAAAGGAGGCTGAACATACCTGAACAAAGGTTAAAATCAAGCCAGCCACATCACGCTGGCCGCAACTAACGAATCCTGGCTGCAGTAAATCGCCGGCGGATTGTTTAAACTGCCAGCGTTGCCAGAATGTAGATTAAGGTTTTTTATTATGCCTCTGCCGGGACGTTTGCAGTATTTCCCCGCTCCACACCTGATTGCTGCTTCAGCTTTATTATTGTTATTGGCGGTGATCTTTGTATTGCCTTCACCGCAACCCAGCCAGCGCAGTGTCACCACCAAGCTGGTCATTCCCGCCGCCGATGAACAACCCAAACCGTTAGCGGCTCCAACCCAAAACAGCAACACCTCCGATGCCACCACGATAGCCGACACCCAGTCCTCCGAAACCCAGCCCTCCGCCGTCGAACCCATCATTACCGAGCCACAACTCACTTGGGAAGAAGATACGATTAAGCCCGGTGACAGCTTGTCTACGCTGTTCGAGCGCAATACGCTGCGCGCCGCCGACATGTTGGAAGTGGCCGCCAAGCTGCCGAAGGACGCTTTGAAACTGCAGCCCGGTCAAACCCTGCGGTGGGTACGCTCCGATGATAACGGTGTCTTGCACCTGGAGATTCTGATCTCACCACTGGCACGTCATGCCCTGGCCAGAGACGAGCAAGGCAAGCTGGGCTACCAGCTACTGGAGCGTGATGCCGAATATCGCCCACACCATGCCAAAGCCACCATTAACAACTCCTTGTTTGTCGATGGCACCAGCGCTGGCATTCCAGAGGAGATTTTGATCGAGCTGGCCGGCATTTTCGGTTGGGACATCGACTTTGCTCTCGACATTCGCGAGGGCGATCAATTCAGCCTGATCTTTGAAGAAGTCTTTTTAGACGGCGAGAAAATTGGCAACGGTGATATTCTCATCGCACGTTTCATCAACAATGGCCGCGATCTGACCGCCATTCGATTTGAAGACGATGAAGGCAACAGCAGCTACTACACGCCAGAGGGTCGCAGCATGCGCAAAGCCTTCTTGCGCAATCCTATCGACTTCTTCCGCATCAGCTCGCGTTTTAACCTCAGCCGCAAACACCCGGTGTTGAATCGCATTCGTGCTCACAAAGGCACAGACTACGCCGCACCACGCGGTACCCCGATTAAAGCCGCAGGCGATGGCAAAATCACTTTCGCCGGGCGCAAAGGTGGATACGGCAACGTGGTGATCATTCAGCACGGCAGCCGCTATCAAACCCTGTATGCGCATTTGAGCAAGTTCAACCGCAATGCGCGCAAAGGGCGCAGCATTAAGCAAGGACAGATCATTGGCTACGTCGGCTCAACGGGTCTGGCCACCGGCCCACATCTGCACTACGAATTCCTAGTTGATGGCGTACATCGGGACTCATTGCGAGTGAAGCTGCCGAAAGCGGAGTCCATCGCCAAAAGCGACAAACCGCAGTTCTTGCAACATGCCCAAACCATGCAGTCTTGGCTAGAAAGCAACGGCGATGTGGCCAGCGCGGAGTCGTTTGAATGACGCTGTACATCGGCCTTATGTCCGGCACCAGTGCCGATGGCCTCGACGCTGCGTTAGTGGAATTCGGTCCAACGCCACGGCTGCGTGCTAGCTATGCATTGAAATACCCAGCCGAGCTGCAACGCCAGTTACGACAACTGGCCACCAGCGACACAGTCGCCGTCGCATCGTTATTGGACGTGCAGCACACCCTGGCCGAACTCAGTGTGACGGCCGTGCAGCAGTTACTGCACAGCGCCGATCTACCGGCCAGTGCCGTGCGCGCTATTGGTTCCCATGGCCACACATTGCATCACCGGCCACAGCCCAACTGCGCCAGCTGGCAACTGGATAACCCCAGTTGGCTGGCCGAGCATACCGGCATTACCTGCGTCGCCGACTTTCGTCGCCGAGATATCGCCGCCGGCGGCCAAGGCGCGCCATTGGTGCCGGCATTTCATCGGCAAATGCTCGCCAACGAGCGCGGCATGGTGCTGAACATTGGCGGCATCGCCAACCTCAGCATGCTGAATCATGACGACGTCAGTGGTTTCGATTGTGGCCCGGGCAATGCGCTGTTAGATGAGTACTGCCAGCAACAGCATTTGGGTGCTTGCGATCAAAACGGCCAACGGGCCAGCCAAGGCAAGGTCAATCAGGCGTTGTTAGAGCAGTGGTTGCAAGACCCATACTTCACCACCCCACCGCCACGCAGCACTGGGCGTGAACACTTTAATCTGCAGCGCTTTGCCGTGCCTGTCGGTATGCATCACAACGACGCGTTGGCCACACTGCAGCAATTGACGGTAAACAGCATCCGCATGGCGGTGCAGCACTATGGCCTGAGCTCAGCACCGATTTGGGTGTGTGGTGGCGGCGCACATAACCAAGCAATGATGGCAGCGTTGCAACAAGCGCTGCCGCATCATGCTGTCGCCAGCACCGCAGACATTGGGATTGATCCGGATTGGGTGGAGGCCATGGCGTTTGCCTGGCTAGCGAAGCAAGCGCTTGAAGGTCAATGCGGTAACATTGCCAGCGTAACCGGCGCGGCCGGCGGCCGCATTCTCGGCGGCATTTACCCGGCCTAAACGTCAGAAGAAGGCGTAGCCCGCTTCTTGCAAGCGCTGAACTTCATCGCCGCCAAACGGTACGGGCTCAAGAAAGGCGGGCAGCTCGTCGGCCAAAATGCCATTGTCTCCCATCCAGCGTTGGCACACTTTCAGGTCAACCACGTTAAAGGCATCGAGCTTGGCGGCCAAATCGATCAGTTGTTTGTGGGTGTCGTAACTGCTGCGTTTGAACAGCTGAATCTCTTGGCCATGCAAGACGATGGCAATCGGGTCTTCGGTGCGATATTGGCCGTCGCCATTGGCGACTTGCTCGGCGCGCGTCAGCAGGCGCTGTAACTCATCTGCCGTGTGCAGCTCCACCATGGCTTGCAACTTCTGCGGTGCACTGACCAGCGGCGTTGCCACTTTCGGGTCGGCCATAACCAAGGATGTGAATACCAACAACAGCCAGCACAGTGAACGCATGCCTTTCTCCTGAATGAGTTAAATGGAGAAAGAAGAACCGCAGCCGCAAGTCGATGTGGCACTGGGGTTGTCCACGGTGAAGCGCGATCCTTCCAACCCTTCTTTGTAATCCAACACAGAGCCAACAAGATAACCGTAACTGAGAGAATCGACCAGCACACGCACGCCTTGGTCGGTGATCAAGGCATCGTCTTCGGCGCGGTCGTCGTCAAAGGTGAAGCCATACTGGAAGCCCGAGCAACCGCCACCGGTGACAAACACCCGTAAGCACAGCTCGTCATCGGCCTCGTCTTGCAAGAGTTCACGTACCTTGTCCTTGGCCGCAGCGGTTAACTCGAACGGAGCAGCTTGTTCAACAGCACTCATAGGAACTCCAATGTGAGCCGTGTGGCTCGTTGTCAGAAAAATCTTGCCCATCGGCGGGCTCAGGTTTGCGCCAGGCCGTCACTGCAGCCCGAGGCGCATTATCCGCTTACCTGAGTAAATCAGTCAACTTTACCCGGCGCTGAACCAACACCCATTTCCGGCTGTGGCGCCGGCGCAGGTGCTGGGCTGGACTTCTTACCCTGGCCTTTGCTTTGGTGATGCAACTTACCGTTCACTTCGGCACCCAACACCATTTCCATGGCTTGGTAGTAGACGTCGCCGCGTACGCGGGCTTTTTTCGCCAGTTCGATGTATTCACCAGCATGCACGTCGCCCAGTACCTCACCATTGATGATGATATTGGGGGCGTGAATCTGTCCTTCAACCCGGCCCTTGTCACTGATGCGCACAATCGCGCCAGAGCCAGCCTCAGCCAGCAAATTGCCTTTCACCACACCATCAATATGCAGGCCACCGGTGAACTTGAGATCACCGGCAATCTCGGTTTTAGCGGAGATCAGCGTGTCGTAATGCGCGCTGCTGCCCTTGTCTTTACTGCTAAACATTTATGCCTCTCCTTGTGGTTGCGGCCATTCTTCTGTGCGTTCTACACGTTGTGCTTTGCTGCCTGTCGCCTGCAACACCACCTGTATCTTCTGCGGCTGAAAGTCATCGGGTAATGACAACCGCCCTTTCACTTCCTGGAAGTAACGGAAGCGGAATTTAATGCCCAATTCGGTGATCTCTGGGTCGAGCTCTCTGAGCGGCAAAATCACTTGCTCACCTTGGCGCTGGCCGATCACATTGACCGCCGCCAAGCCGCTGATGTAGCTGGAGTTATCGGCCACTTGAGTGAGCACAATGGAGTAATCTATGTGACTGCCATCGGCAGTGGTAATGTCCATCTTGCTAACGCGCAGACCTTTATCTCCAGAACTCGGCGCCATGATGCCTTTGTAGAAGCTGACTTCTTCTTCAAGGCTGGATACTTGCGCTTTTAACTCACGCACCGTTTGGCGAATGCCCTCGGTAGCTTGGCGATCAACCTCGCCACCTTTCTCCAACACCTTCACGCGCTGGGTCATTTCTTCGATGCCGCGCTCGGCTTGCAACAACTGGCCCTCAAAGCTGTCGCGCTGCTGCGTTAAGGTATTGATGGTCTCCATGCTCTGGTAAGTGCCAGCAAAGTAACCGCCCGCACCGATCACAATCAGGGTCAGCCAAAAATAAAAGAAACGTCGTACTCTCTGGCCTGGTTCATAGTGGCGAATTACCAACCGATCTTGCTGGCTACCTTTAACTACTGCCATGCTGTTACGTCCTTCTGAATCCGGGTGTTATCCGTTACGGCATCAAGGCCACGTGATTAAGGCCACAGGTTTCTTCCAGGCCAAACATCAGGTTCATATTTTGCACCGCCTGGCCGGATGCACCTTTCACCAAGTTATCGATGGCTGACAAAATCACCACCTGATCGCTGTACGCCAGTTTATGCACAGCAATTCGACAGACGTTGCTGCCTTTCACACTGCGTGTGCTGGGGGCGCTGCCGGCTGGCATCACATCAACAAACGGCTCATCGGCATAACGCTGTTGATACAGCTGCTGCAGCTCTTCTTGGCTGAGATCACTGCGGCAGTAGAGCGTGGCGTGAATACCGCGAATCATTGGCGTCAGATGCGGAATAAAGGTCACATCCACCGAGCTGCCAGCGGCATCGCTCAGTACCTGGCGAATTTCTGGCAAATGGCGGTGCCCTGAGACGCCATAGGCGTGTAGGGATTCACTGGCTTCACACAATAGCGAGCCAACTTTGGCGCCGCGACCAGCGCCGCTGACGCCAGTTTTGCAATCCGCAATCGCACGTTGGTCTTTCAGTAGACCTTTCTCCGCCAGCGGTAACAGACCCAGTTCGATAGAAGTCGGGAAACACCCAGGCACCGCGACCAGCTTGCTGTCGCACACCTTGCTGCGATAGCGCTCGGGTAACCCATACGCAGCTTGATCCACTAGGTGTGGGGCACCGTGGGCCTGGCCGTACCAGCTTTCCCACGTAGCGATATCGGTTAAGCGAAAATCGGCGGACAGATCCACCACCCGCGCACCGGCGGCAAGCACCTCATCGGCCAAGGCATGCGCAACGCCATGCGGCGTGGCAAAGAACACCAGATCACAGGCGGCCAGCGCTTGAGCATCCGGGACGGTAAACTTTAAATCTACATGCCCGCGCAAGTTGGGGTATAAATCGGCTACCGCCACCCCTTCTTCACTGCGCGAAGTAATGACACGCAACTCGACTTCCGGGTGATGCGCCAATAAACGCAGCAGCTCGACTCCTGTGTAGCCTGTTCCGCCTACTATACCGACCTTGATCACAGCGCCCCCTTCAGTCATTTCATTATAAAAGAAGCGTATAATATAGCTTATGCCGGGTTGTGGACACCGGCCCTCTTCACCCGCCACCAATGGAATGCCCATGCGATGGTCCGGCTTGCGCCAACATTGGCAACAACAGATTGCCCTGTCTGACAGCCAGATAGGACTGGCGCTTTTGGCGCTGTTGGTCGGACTGGCCAGCGCTGGCTTGATTACCCTATTTCGTCTTGCCATCGAATGGCCGTTAGTCGCCTGGCTGCCGATGCAACACGCGGAACACTACGAAGCGTTGCAGCCATGGCTGCGCGCCGCATTGGTGTGCATCGGCGGTGCGGTGTTACTGGCCGGTTTTTATGCACTGCCGACCGAACGCCGCCATGTCGGCGTTGCTCACGTACTGCAACGCATGGAGCAGCACCAAGGCTATTTGCCGCTGAGCAATATGCTGGTGCAGTTTGTGGCCGCCGTGGTGGCCCTGATCAGTGGCCACAGTGCCGGCCGCGAAGGGCCAGCCATTCACTTGGGCGCCGGTGTTGCCAGCCAGATGGGTCAGCGCGCAGGTCTGGCGCACCACCGGCTACGCATTCTTGCCGGCTGCGGCGTCGCCAGTGCCATATCCGCGTCCTTCAACACGCCCATGGCTGGGGTAATTTTTGCCATGGAAGTGGTGCTGCTGGAGTACAGCATTCGCGGCTTTATTCCGATTATTCTGGCGTCCGTGGCAGGTGCCATTGTCAGCGAGGCCGTGTTCGGAGCTGAAACGGCCTTTCTGGTGCCAGAGCTGGACATTCATTCGCTAAAAGAAATACCCGTTATTTTGTTGCTCGGCATTCTGGCCGGCATCGTCGCCAGCAGCTTTATATTGCTGGTGCGCCAGCTGCAACAGTATCAACACTGGCCTCTGTGGCTGCGCTGGGGAGGGCTAACCCTAGTCACCGCGCTGATCAGCTTTTGGCTGCCGGAGTTGCTCGGCATCGGCTACGACACAGTGAATGCGGCCTTATTGGGTGAGCTGGCATTGGCGACTTTGGCGTTGTTGCTGTTGGGCAAGTTGCTGCTGGCAGCCTGGGCCGCTGGTGTGGGATTTCCCGCCGGGCTGATTGGCCCGGTGATGTTTATTGGTGCCTTGCTCGGAGCCATGCTGGCGCAGGTCGCCATCCACTGGTTTCCCGATTACCCGATTTCTGCCGGTTTCTACGCCATTTTGGGCATGGCCGCGGTTATGGCGGCATCCTTACGAGCACCGTTGGCCGCCTTGGTGGCACTGCTAGAGCTGACCGCCAATCCGAACATCATCATGCCCGGCATGCTGGCCATCGTGATTGCCTGCTTAGTCGTGAGCGAGGTGTTTCATCTGCCATCGGTGTTCAAGCTGCAGCCGGCTGCCAGCGCCGAGCCCAGTGCGGTGCAACAATTGCTGCGCAACACTTGGGTAGCGCCGTTGATGCAACGTTCTTTTATTGCCGTCGATCGTCATATCAGCATCACCACCGCCGATTATCTGCTCGGCGAGCAAGTGCAGTGGTTACTGCTCAGCGATGAACACACGCTATTGCCCGCCGCTGACCTAGCGCATTGGTTAACCCAACAAGATGAGCGCCCAGAGCGCATCGATTTGCTCGCCATTCCCGCCGAGCGCGAGCAAACCGCTTGGCTGCCTCTGCGGGCAAATCTGCAGGATGCTTTAGACCAAATGCAGTCGGCTCAATTACAATGGCTGGCCATTACTCGCCGAGAGCAAGAACCACATTGTTTGGGATTGCTGTCGCGCGAGCAGGTAGAACATTTTTACCGCTACCAACCTGGCCGTAAGGAGCCTTGATGCTGTGGGTTAAAGCCTTTCATATCGTCGCCGTGGTGACCTGGTTCGCTGCGATCTTTTATCTGCCGCGTTTATTCGTTTACCACGCCAGCGCTGAGGATGAAGTCTCGCGTGAGCGCTTCAAAATCATGGAGCGCAAACTCTATCGCGGCATTATGTGGCCATCCATGGTGGCAGTCATCGCGCTAGGGCTGTGGCTAATCAGCTTTAGCCCCAGTTATTACATGGCCGCCGGCTGGATGCACGCCAAGCTGACCTTGGTGGCAACCATGGTGGGCTACCACCTGTATTGCGGCCATGTGCGCAAAGTATTTCTGCACGACCAAAACCTGCGTTCACACGTGTTTTATCGCTGGTTTAACGAAGTGCCCGTTTTCATTCTGATCGCCATTGTCATTCTGGTGGTCGTCAAACCCTTCTGATTGAGAGCCCTTTATGAGCTATTCCATTGCCCAATCTGAGTCCTTGTTTAATGCCGCACAGCAGCACATTCCGGGGGGTGTGAATTCGCCCGTGCGTGCATTTAAAGGCGTGGGCGGTACCCCGATCTTCTTTGACCATGCCAAAGGCGCTCACGTATTCGACGTCGATGGCAATCGTTACATCGATTACGTTGGCTCTTGGGGGCCAATGATTCTTGGCCACAGCGCGCCAGAAATCTTGGACGCCGTGCGTGAGCGCATGGAAAAAGGCCTGAGTTTTGGCGCCCCCACCGGCATCGAAACCGAGATGGCCAACGAGGTGTGCAAACTGGTGCCATCCATGGACATGATACGCATGACCAACTCAGGCACCGAAGCCACCATGAGTGCCATTCGCCTGGCCCGTGGTTTTACCGGCCGCGACAAGCTGGTGAAATTTGAAGGCTGCTACCACGGTCATGCCGACTCACTATTGGTGAAAGCCGGCTCAGGTGCGCTGACCTTAGGCGTACCGACGTCTCCCGGCGTGCCAGCGTCCGTCGCCGAGCACACCATCACGCTGGAATTTAACAATCTCGACAGCGTGCGCGAGTGCTTTGCCCAAGTCGGCGATCAGATTGCAGCCATCATCGTTGAGCCTGTGGCGGGCAACATGAACTGCATTCCGCCGAGCAAATCTTTCCTGCAAGGGCTGCGTGAACTGTGCGACGTGCATGGCACCGTGCTGATTTTTGATGAGGTGATGACTGGCTTTCGCGTAGCAATGGGCGGCGCCCAAGCCTGGTACGACATCACTCCAGATATGACTTGCTTGGGCAAAGTCATTGGCGGCGGTCTGCCGGTCGGTGCCTTTGGCGGCAAGCGCGCCATCATGGAGCATCTGGCTCCACTGGGCCCTGTGTACCAAGCCGGTACCTTGTCAGGTAACCCTTTGGCCATGTCGGCTGGTCTGGCGATGATGAAAGCGATCCAAAAACCAGGCCTGTACGATCAGCTCAATGCCCGAGTAGAACAGATGCTGGCTGGCTTCCAGCAAGCCGCTGACAAGCACGGCGTCGCCTTTACCAGCAACCGCGCCGGTTCCATGTTTGGCCTGTTCTTTACCGAACTGGAGCAAGTGAGCTGCTTTAAAGACGTGGCCGAGCAGTGTGATGGCGAGCGCTTTAACCGCTTCTTCCACGGCATGCTGGAGCAAGGTGTTTACCTGGCACCGTCGTCATTTGAGGCAGGCTTTATGTCGGCGGCGCACAGCGAGCAGGACATCAACGACACCATCGCCGCTGCAGAGCGGGTGATGGCGACCCTGTAGAGCTCAGCGACATGTGGGTACTTGGCAGCGTCTTGGCAGCAATCTGTGCTCTGGTGATGGCGTGGGTCACACGTCCGCGCGGCAACTGGAGTGGTGGCGATGCGGGGCGCTTCTGCGTCGCCGTCATCTTGTTGCCGGCCTCCATGCTCAATGGCATGGCCGCCGGCAGTGACAGTGCAGAGCTGAATCATGCCACGCAGCTACTGCTGCAGTTGACACTCTATGCGGGCTTGCCGTTATTGGCCGCGATTGTTGCTGCCGAGCAGTTCGGCCATTTTTTCAGTCGGCTGATTTGGGGGCGCGCACTGCTGGCCATTTGCGCGGTCTTTGCGCTCACTCGCAGCGGACCATATCTGCACTACTGGCTGTTTCTGGTATTGGCTGTGGCGCTGGTGGGGTTGTTATGGGGCGCTTGGCAGCGACGTTCAGCTTGCTGGTTGGCAACGCCCATCTGGTGTGGCCTGCTCATCGGCTATTGGCAATTCAACATTGTTAGCCACAGCGCCTTATGGTTTTGGCTGGCTGGCAGTTTGCTATTGCTGACTTTGGTGCGCCGGGCCCCAGAAACGGCAGAGGGTCAGCCCTAAGGCTGACCAATCTAACCCAGCAGCCTAACCCAGCTGCGCTGCCTGACGGCGATGACGTTCGGCGGCACCGCGTTTCCCTTGAGCCTCCAAGGCTTCCGCCAGCAGCAAGTGCAAACGTTGGCTGAGCTGTTGTTCCTGACTGAATACCAACGCGCGCTGTAGTAACTGCTCGGCGCGCTGCGGCTCCTGCAATTGCAAGCTGACCCAAGCCTGACGATACAGAATCGCCGCATTACGTGGCTGAATCTGGCGCGCCTGATCCAAGTAGGTTAATGCCAAGCGCCATTGGCGCTGCTGCCGTGCTTGCTCGGCTTGGCGAAACAAAGCCGCCACCGCTGGGTGATGCTGCCCTTGATCTAACGCGGCCAACATGCCGCTGTGCCAGCGAGGCAATTGCGCCGCGCCTACCTCAGCCTGCGCCGATGTCGTGCGAGATGGTGCCGTTGAACACGCCGCCAGGCCCAACAGACACAGTGTTAAAACAGCCAATCGAACCACGATTTTTCCTCTTGTTGCTGCTGTCCGGATGCACACGCCGCGACATCCGGCTGGAAGTTACTCAGCGCTTGATCGGTAAAGGGGTATTCACTGGCGCGGCGATCCTTACACCCCTGCGGCAGTAAGGTGCCATCCGGCAACACCGGATACCATGCCAGCGCCTGCGCGGGAGTTAAGCCCTCGACACCGATGCGTTCAAAGGCATTCAACCATAACGGCAAGGCACCGCTGCTGCCAGACACCGGCATGGGTTTGTTGTCATCTCGCCCAACCCAAAACACCCCCAGGTGGCGATTGTCGAAACCGGCGAACCAGGCATCACGTTGCTCATCACTGGTGCCGGTTTTGGCCGCAAGCGGCACTGGAATACGTTGCTGTAGACGCCGAGCGGTGCCCGACTCGACCACCTGCTCCAAGCCGTAGCGCAGCCATTGCATGCTGCTGGCGGCGTAGCGCTGTTCGCCTTCAATGGCATAAGACGACAAGGTCTGGCCCTGACTGGTGGTCACCGCCGCAATGGTGCGCAGCGGCGTGTAAAACCCTTGCGATGCCATGGTCTGATAAAAACTGGCCACCTCGACCGGACTGCCTTCTACGGCCCCCAGTAACATGGATGGATACGGCGGAATGTCACCTTCAAACCCTAACCGTTGTAGGGTGCTCGCCACCGCTTCCAAACCGACCGTCATACCTAAACGCGCCGTTGCCTGATTGAGCGAGCGATGCAGTGCGGCTTCTAGTGTCACGTCACCGTGACTTTGCAGGTCATAGTTTTTTGGCTCCCAGCGCTGGCCACCTGGGCCTGTCACCACCACAGGGCGGTCACTGATGGGCGAAGCCCAGTGATAACGTCCACTGTTTAACGCCGCGAGGAACACCGCCGGTTTCACCAAAGAGCCCATAGGCCGGCGCGCATCCAGCGCCCGGTTAAAGCCAAAAAATTCGGCTTTGCGTGAGCCCAACAACGCCCGAATCTCGCCACCATCGACGCTGGTCACTACCGCCGCCGTCTCGAGCTGGCCATCATGCTCTGGGAAGCGTCGCTCCAGACGCTGTAGCTCTTCCTCGGCGGCGCGCTCAACGGCGTGCTGAATCCATGGGTCCAGGGTGGTGAAGATGTTCAAGCCGTCGCTTTGCAAATCCTGCAAGCGATAGTCGCGCTGTAATTGCTGCTTCGCTAGCTCCAAGAAAGCCGGATATTCTCGCTGCCCCGCGCGACGCGGCGATGATGTCAGCAACGGCTGCGCCTGAGCCTGGCGGCGTTGTTGGTCGGAAATGATGCCGTTATCAGCCATCAGCCCCAAAATCAGATCACGTCGCTGCTTGGCACGTTGTGGGTGGCGACGCGGGTTGTAATAGGAAGCGCCTTTGACCAGCCCCACTAAGGTAGCCGACTCCGCCAGCGACAACTCGCGCGCCGACTTACCAAAATAGAATCGCGCAGCCAAACCAAAACCATGAATGGCGCGCCGTCCGGCCTGGCCCAAATAAACTTCGTTCAGGTAGGCCTGCAGGATCTCTTCTTTGTCGTAGTGCAGCTCCAGCAATATCGACATCAGCGCTTCTTGCGCTTTGCGCGTTAGCGTGCGCTCCGAGGTTAGAAAGAAGTTTTTCACCAGTTGCTGCGTCAACGTCGAGCCGCCTTGCACCATGCCACCGGCGCGCACGTTGGCCATCATGGCGCGGGCGATGCCACGCAGAGAAATGCCCCAGTGTTGAAAAAAACTTTGGTCTTCAGTGATGATCAGTGCCGCCACCAGCTCTGGCGGTACATCCTCTAAGCGCACCAGTTCGCGGTCTTCGTTATCCGATGGAAAAATGCCGCCAATGTACTGAGGCTCCAGTCGCACCAACGCTTGCTCGCCTTGGGCGTCCCAAATGCGCTGAACTCGGCCATTTTCCATTTCGATGCGCAGCTGGCGGGCAGGCTCTGCCCCGTCCCAAAACGCAAACGCACGGCGATAGATCAGCCAATCGTCACCACGGCGATCAAAACTGCCCGGGCTGTTGGCGTCTTTGTCGCGGCGGTAGTCGGCCCACTGCAGCTCCGCCTGCAACTGAGCCTCGGACACGCTCAGGCCCGGATAAAGGGTAAATGGGCGCGCATACACCTTGGCAGGCAAATCCCACTTATTGCCTTCAAAGCGCTCACGAATCTGCGCATCGAGGTACACCAGATACACCGCCAGGGCGACCAAAAACACCAAACACAAGCGCCACAGCCAGCGTTTCCAAACTCTCGGACGAGCCGCTTTGCTGTTGGCTTTGCGCCCTTTGCGGCTGGACTTGGCCGAGGCAGATTGGCGTTTGCTGGCGGTCTTTTTGGGTGCGCTGCTGGGTTTGCTCTTGGGAGTGCGAGAGGCCATAGACATTCTTATCACTGCGGAAGCGGCATCATAGCAGGCTGTTGCAGGCTGTCTAAACTCAGCAGTCAGCTCGCCCTGACCAGTTGTACCATTTGTGCACCAGTGCCAGATATTGGATGACAAATAACCAGTTTGCCTTTATGGTGCGCGCCTTTTTTAACCGGCCTTGTGCCACTCATTCATTCGCCACTGCTGGAGAATCAGCCGCATGAAAAAACTGCTGACCGCTCTCACCGCCTGCCTCGGCATGACTGCCCAAGCGGAGCAAAGCCTGCACATTTATAACTGGTCGGACTACATCGCCGAAGACACCATTGCCAACTTTGAGCAAGCAACTGGGATTCGCGTGACCTATGACGTTTACGACGCCAATGAGGTGCTGGAAGCCAAGATGCTGGCAGGCAGCAGTGGTTATGATCTGATCTTTCCAACCGCACGCCCATTTGCCGACCGCCTGCTGCGCGCTCAGTTACTGCAGCCATTGCAGCTCGAGCAGCTGGATCAGCATCAAAACCTCGACCCAGTGATTCTCAAGTCGTTGAGCCAGATCGACCCCGGCAATCAACACCTGATCCCGTACATGTGGGGCAGCAGTGGCATTGCCTACAACGTCGACAAGGTGACCGCCATCTTGGGTGACGACATGCCGCTGGACAGCTGGCAGTTGGTGTTTGATCCGGAAATTACCGCCAAGCTGCAAGGCTGCGGCATCGCACTGATGGACGATCCGATTGAAGTGTACGTAGCCGCCCGTGCCTATCAAGGCAGCGCCACCGACGACTTCAGTCGCAGCGCGATTACTTCGGTCGCCGACACCATCAGCGCGGTGCGCCCGCACATCCGCTACTTCCACAGTTCGCAAACCATCAATGACATGGCCAACGGCGATATCTGTGTGGCACATGGTTATTCCGGTGATATGTTGCAAGCGCAAGACCGCGCTGATGAAGCCGATAACGGCGTGCGTATTCAATACATAGTGCCGAAAGAAGGCGCCGTGGTGTGGACCGACGTCGCTGCGATTCCTGCCGATGCGCCCAACGTCGAGGCCGCTCATCAATTCCTGAACTATTTGATGCGCCCAGAGGTGATTGCCGACATCACCAATTACGTTGCTTATGCCAACGCCAATAACGCCGCCACCGAGCTGTTGGACGAGGACATTCGCACGAATCCGGGCATCTATCCGCCACAAGCCACGCGCGAAAAGCTGATCGTATTAACGCCGCCCAATGAGCGTCAGCTGCGCAACCTCAACCGCATGTGGACACGCGCTAAAACCAGCCGCTAAGCCATAGGGCGCGGGCCCCCGTGGCCTACGCCTGCGCTTGCGCTTGCGCTTGCATCATTACGCGTAATCGTCACGATCAAATCAATTTGCTGTATTTTTGCCCGCCATGTTCGCACTATTGCGCGCCGTAGCAGGGCGCGGCCTCACACCAGACCCTCAAACCCACTGCGGTGGCCGAAAACTACCTCCATGGCCGTTGGCCTGTTTATTGAGTTTTCCGTGAGGAGATCAAGCTGATCCTGAAACGCGTTGCAACCACTGGTCTGCTGATGTTGGGCCTACTTCATTTAGCCCCAACGACCGCGCAAGAAACACTGCGCATATACAACTGGTCGGACTACATTGCTGCCGACACGCTGGCCGACTTCCAGCAACAAACGGGTATTCGCGTGGTGTACGACCTGTACGATTCCAACGAAATGCTGGAAACCAAAATGCTGGCTGGTCGCAGCTGTTATGACTTGGTGTTTCCCAGTGCCCGTCCGTTTGCCGAGCGACTGCTAAAAGCCAAGCTGTATCAGCCTATTGATTCTCACAGCCTCAGCGGCTGGCAGCAACTGGACGGTGAGATCCTGGCCTCGCTGCAGGACATGGACCCAGGCAACCAGTTTTGGCTGCCCTATATGTGGGGCACCACCGGCTTGGCCTATAACCGCGATAAAGTCGCCGCCATCTTAGGCGATGATATGCCAGGTGACAGCTGGCGGCTGGTATTTGACCCAGCGATCGCCAGCCGTTTGGCTGGCTGTGGTATCGCCTTGATGGACGATGCCTTGGAAGTACTGGTCGCAGCTCAAGCATACTTGGGCATGGGCCGTGCTGATTACAGCCAACAAGCGCTGCAGCAAGCCGCCGCCGTGGTAGCAGCAGTGCGCCCGCAGGTGCGCTACTTCCACAATTCGCAAACCATTAACGATTTGGCCAATGGCGACTTATGCGTGGCGCATGGTTACTCCGGCGACATGCTGCAAGCACAAAGTCGCGCCCAAGAAGCCGGCCAGGGCGTGCACATTGAATACGTGGTGCCGCGCGAGGGCGCGGTGGTGTGGACGGACGTCGCTGCCATTCCGGTGGATGCGCCCAACCCCAAAGCCGCCAAGCAGTTTCTGAGTTATTTGCTGCAGCCGCAGGTGATCGCCGATATCAGCAACTCGGTGCAGTATGCCGATGCAAATTTGGCAGCAACGGCTTTACTGGATGAACAGATCCGGCATCATGCCGGCATTTATCCGCCGGCCGCCACTCGACAGCGTCTGATTACCTTGCCGCTGCCGGAGGATAAACAGGCACGTTTGATGTCTCGTACCTGGACCCGCATCAAAAGCGGCAAATAGCATCCAGCCCCGCCTCGGCGGGGCTTTTAACTGTGTAGGAGTACCCTGTCAGCATGGCCTCGATGTCACCCAGCCCGGCAGACAACTTATGGGCCGCCAGCGATGAAGAACCCATTGTTCGCATCGAAGGCGTTACCAAAACCTTTGGCGCGACCTACGCCGTCGACGATGTCAGCCTGACCATTCAGCGCGGCGAGTTCTTCTCCCTGCTGGGCTCTTCAGGCTGCGGCAAAACCACCTTGCTGCGCATGTTAGGTGGGTTCGAAACGCCCGATAGCGGCCGCATTTACATCGATGGCCAAGACGTTACCGACCTGCCGCCCTACCTGCGCCCGGTCAATATGATGTTTCAGAACTACGCACTGTTTCCGCACATGACGGTGGCGCAGAACATTGCTTATGGCCTTAAACAAGACCGCATGCCCAAACCGGTAATTGCCGAGCGGGTCGCCGAGGTCATGGCCCTGGTGCAAATCAGTCAGCTGGCCGAGCGCAAGCCGCAGCAGCTTTCTGGCGGCCAGCGTCAGCGCGTCGCCCTCGCCCGCGCCCTCGCCAAGCACCCGAAAATTCTGTTGCTGGATGAGCCTCTGGGCGCGCTGGATAAAAAACTGCGCGAGCAAACCCAATTTGAGCTGGTGAACATTCAAGAGCGCCTAGGCATTACCTTTGTGGTCGTCACCCACGACCAGGAAGAAGCCATGACCATGTCGTCGCGCATTGCCTTAATGCACGACGGTCGCATCGAGCAAATGGACACACCAAGGCGCATGTACGAATTCCCGGCAACGCGCTACGCCGCCAACTTTATTGGCCTGGTGAATTTATTTAGCGGCTATGTCACTGAGCACGAAGACGATCTGGTCACGCTGCACAGCGACGAAGCGGGCTGCGATTTACAGGTACACCACAGTCAACCCTTGGCCAGCGGCATGGAAGTGACCGTCGCCGTGCGCCCCGAGAAGATTCGCGTGTATGAGCAACACCGCGACCTGCCCAACCGCATCCATGGCGTGATTGAAGAAATTGCCTACTTGGGTGACGTCTCCATTTATCACGTGAAATTGGCGAGCGGTAAAACCATTCAGTTCACCCAGTCCAATGTGCAAGCACTGGCCGAGCAGCCGCTGACTTGGGGCCAGGAAGTAGCCCTTGGCTGGAGCGCCGACAGCTGCGGGGTATTAACCCTATGAAGGAGTTGCAGACCCGGCTCATGCCTCATCAGCGTCGACTGTTAATGGCCGTGCCTTGGCTGTGGCTGGCGGTGTTTTTTATGCTGCCGTTTTTATTCGTCGCCAAGATTTCGCTGACAGAACCGATGCTGGCGCAGCCGCCCTACGCCGATTTGATTCGCAGCGTCGAAGATGGCCTGGTAACGATTCAAATCAACCTCGGCAACTACGCCTTATTGTGGGAGGACCCGCTGTACCGTGAGGCGCTGTGGGGATCGGTCAAAGTGGCGCTGGTATCGACCATTTTATGCCTGCTGATCGGCTACCCCATGGCCTATGGCATCGCTAAGGCACCCTCTCATTGGCGTTTGCCACTGCTGATGCTGATCATTCTGCCGTTTTGGACGTCGTTTCTGATTCGTGTGTACGCCTGGATTGGCATCTTAAAAAACAACGGCTTGCTGAATCAGTTTTTACTCTGGCTTGGCGTTATCGATCAGCCGTTAGCCATTTTGCACACCAGCACCGCGGTCTATATCGGCGTGGTGTACAGCTATTTGCCATTTTTGGTGCTGCCGCTGTACGCCACCTTGATTCGCCTCGATAACACTTTGCTCGAAGCCGCGGCAGATTTAGGCGCGCGCCCCTGGCGGCAGTTTGTGAGCATTACCTTGCCACAATCTCTGCCCGGTGTATTGGCAGGTTCGATGCTGGTGTTTATTCCGGTGATGGGCGAGTTCGTTATTCCAGATCTGCTCGGCGGACCAGACACCTTAATGATCGGCAAACTGATGTGGACCGAGTTTTTCGCCAATAAAGACTGGCCGGTGGCGTCATCGCTGGCGTCTGTGTTGCTGCTGGTGTTGGTGGTGCCCTTTGTGCTGATGCGCCATTACGAGCAACGTCTGGCAGAGGAGCAAGGCTGATGCTGAAAAAACATCCACTGCTGGTATTGGCCTTAGTGGCTGGCTACGCCTTTTTGTACGCGCCCATCATCAGTCTGGTGGTGTATTCCTTTAACGACAGCCGCCTGGTCACCGTATGGGGCGGTTTTAGCACGCGCTGGTACGGTGAGCTTATGAATAATGAGCCGCTGTTAGAAGCGGCGTGGATGAGCATTAAAATCGCTGGCCTAAACGCCAGCCTGGCGGTGGTGCTAGGCACCTTGGCGGCACTGGCACTGGTGCGGCTGCGCAAACAGCGTGGCCACCAAAGCCTCGGGGTCATGGTCACAGCGCCTTTGGTGATGCCAGAAATCATGATTGGCTTGTCACTGCTGTTGCTGTTTGTGGCCATGGAAGACGTGTTCGGCTGGCCGCAAGGCCGCGGCATGCTGACCATCTTGCTGGCGCATGTGACCTTCTCCATGGCCTACGTCACCGTCATTGTGCAAAGTCGGCTGGCCCATATGGATCGCTCGTTAGAAGAAGCGGCACTGGATTTGGGTGCGCGGCCACTGACGGTGTTTTTCACCATTACCTTGCCACTCATCGCACCAGCACTGGGGGCAGGCTGGCTGCTGGCCTTTACCCTGTCGATGGACGATTTGGTGATTGCCAGCTTTGTTTCTGGCCCGGGTTCTACCACCTTGCCGATGGTGGTCTATTCCAGCGTGCGTTTGGGGGTTAGTCCGCAAATCAATGCCTTGGCAACCATTATCATTGCCGTGGTGGCGCTGGCGGTTCTTATTACCGGTATTAGCTTGTATCGCAAGGAGATGCGGCAGGCTTGATCTAAAACCTGCGTAAATCCACGCAACTCGGTACAGTAGCAGCTTCTGGGTAAACTTTGGAGCTGCTACCTATGCTGCCACCGGCGCTGCAATCTCACTGGCAAAGCGTGTTCGAGCAATTGACCGATACCTGGCAACTGCGCCAGGCGGACTTTCCCAGCTTTTGGCAACAGCTGAGTGAACAGCGGCAGCAGCAGTGCCAGCGGGTATTGTGCTTGAGTGATTTTGTCGCCGATTCCGTCGCCAAAGAGCCGGATTATTGGCAAAACATCCTCTTCGATTCTGCGCTGGATGAGCCGCTAACACGCCAGCACTTTAGCCAGTGGTTAGATCACCTCAGTGACGGAGCACAAACCGAAGAAGACTGGCACAAGGCCCTGCGTTTACTGCGCCGAAGGGCGCAAAGCCACATTATCTGGCGCGACCTGCTGCGCACAGCCACCACCCTGCAAACTACCCGCGCCCTGTCTGAACTGGCCGACGAGTGTGTGAGCCGCACCCTGGCGTTTTTAACTCCGCAACTGCAGCAGCGCTACGGCGCGCCTATGGGCAAACACAGCGACAGCGAGCAACACCTACAGGTGTTGGGCATGGGCAAGCTGGGTGCCTACGAGCTGAATCTCAGCTCCGATATCGATCTGATTTTCACCTATCCCGAGTCTGGTGATACGCAAGGGCCCAAAGTCATCAGCAACCAAGAGTATTTTATTAAGCTCGGACAAAAACTCATACAGGCGTTAGATACCGTCACCATCGACGGTTTTGTGTTTCGCACTGACATGCGCTTGCGACCCTATGGCCAGAGCGGCCCGCTGGTGATGAACTTTGCCTCGATGGAGGCTTATTACCAGGAGCAGGGCCGCGACTGGGAGCGCTACGCCATGGTCAAAGCGCGCGTGATGACCGGCGAAGACAACCCTGCCGCGCAAGAGCTATTGAGCATTCTGCGGCCCTTTACCTATCGCCAGTACGTCGACTTCAGCGCCTTTGATTCGCTGCGCTCGATGAAGGCCATGATCAATGCCGAAGTGCGCCGCCGCGGGCTAGAGATGAACGTTAAGCTTGGCCCTGGCGGTATTCGCGAAGTGGAGTTTATCGTACAGGCGTTTCAGCTGATTCGCGGCGGCCAAGACAGCGATTTACAAACCCGCGAACTGTGCAAAGTGCTGGATATTCTCGCCGCCGATGGCTACTTGCCCGCCAATGCCTGCAGCGAGCTCAAACAGGCGTACTTGTTTTTACGCAATGTCGAACACGCCATTCAAGCGCGCCACGATGAGCAAACCCAGCAGCTGCCGGACAACGAGTTTGATCAGCTGCGCCTAGCCATCGCCATGGGCTTTGACGACTGGGCCAGCTTTTTAGCCGAGCTGCAGCAACATCGTGACATCGTCAGCCTGCACTTTTCTCATATTGTCGCCAGCGACGATGACGACACACCAGAGGAAGAAGAACTGGCGCATGCTTGGCACGACCTGTGGCTGGGTGAACTGCACGGCCAATACAAACAAGAGTTTCTACAACAGTTCCCCTGCGCTGGCTCCGATGAAGTGCAGCAGCGGCTGAGCAACTTTCGCCAATCGCGCGCGGTATTAAACATGCAGCAAATTGGGCGTGAGCGTCTGGATGCGCTGATGCCCAAACTGCTGGCACTGCTGTGGCAAGGCGACAATCCGGTCACCACCCTCGAGCGCATTATTCCATTGCTCGAAGCGGTGCTGCGGCGCACCGCCTACCTGGTGCTGTTAAAAGAAAATCCGCAGGCGCTGGAGCAACTGGTGCGTTTGTGCGGTGCTTCCAGTTGGGTGGCTGAATACATTGCTGCCACCCCACTGCTGCTCGATGAGCTACTGGTGCCCGACACCCTGTATCGCCTGCCCGATAAGGCCGAACTGGCGGAAGAACTGCATTTGCGTTTGCTGCGTATCGATGACGACGACCTGGAACAGCAAATGGAGCAGCTGCGCCAGTTTTTGCGCGCGCATAAACTGCGAGCGGCGGCCTGTGAAGTGATGGACGCTTTGCCACTGATGCAGGTCAGCGACTACCTCACCTGGCTGGCCGAAGTCATCTTGGACACAGTCGTGCGCTTAGCGTTTGCACAAATGGTGGCCAAATACGGCTACCCCACCAACGCCGACAAAGAGCCGGTGATGGAGCCCGAGTTTGCTGTTATTGGTTACGGCAAAGTCGGTGGTTTGGAGTTGAGTTACAGCTCAGATTTGGACCTGGTGTTTTTGCACAACAGCGCCGGCAACCGCTATACCACTGGCGAGCGCAGCCAAGACAACGGCGTGTTTTACACTCGCATGGGGCAGCGCATTATCCACATCATGACCACGCAAACACGCTCCGGCGATTTATACGAAGTGGATATGCGTCTTAGACCTTCGGGTAATTCCGGCATGATCGTCGCCTCGATGAAAGCCTTTGCTGAGTATCAACAACAGCACGCTTGGACCTGGGAGCATCAGGCCTTGGTACGGGCGCGTGTGTTATGCGGCAGTCACGCTGCAGCCGAGGAGTTCCGCCACATTCGCGCGCAAACGCTGGCAACGGCTAGGGACTTACCGCAGTTGCGCCAGCAAGTCAGAGACATGCGTGAGAAAATGCGTGACAACCTTGGCTCCAAAGATACGAGTGGTCAACAATTCCATCTCAAACAAGACGCTGGGGGTATTGTTGATATCGAGTTTCTGGTTCAATACGGGGTTCTGGCCTGGTCCTGCCAACATCCGCCGTTACTTGATGTCACCGACAACATGCGGCTGTTGGACGCGTTCGCAGCCACGGGTCTGATGGATTCAAAAGATCAGCAGACCTTACAGGAAACCTACCTGTCCTACCGAGCCGAAACTCACCGGCGAGCACTGCAAAAACAAAAGCTGCTGCTGGATTATGAGCGTGTGCAAACATTAGGGTTTGACGCGCAACGCCAGCAGGTAGTGCGGTTATGGAACCGCTGGTTAGAGGCTGACCACAACGAGCCTGATAATTAACCCGACGGCGGCACAATGTTAATAACCGCCACAGTGTAAAAGAGGTCGATATGCTACCTTCCATGGCAGACCGCGACGGTCTGATCTGGCTAGACGGAGAGTTGGTTGATTGGCGCGAAGCCAAGGTCCATGTACTGACTCACACCCTGCACTACGGCATGGGCGTTTTTGAAGGTGTGCGGGCCTATGAGACCGATCAAGGCGCAGCGATTTTCCGCTTGCAGGAACACACTGACCGCCTGTTTCGCTCGGCCCACATTCTTGGCATTCCAATGCCATACACCAAAGATGAAATCAACGAAGCGCAACGTGCCGCGGTGCGCGAAAACAACCTCGACAGTGCCTATATCCGCCCGATGGTGTTTTACGGCAGCGAAGGCATGGGGCTGCGTGCCGATAACTTAAAAGTGCACGTCATGGTCGCTGCCTGGGAATGGCCAGCGTACATGGGTGAAGAGGCGAAAACTCAAGGCATTCGCATTCGTACGTCGTCTTACACGCGCCATCACGTCAACATCACCATGTGTAAAGCCAAGGCCAACGGCAACTACATCAACTCCATGTTGGCACTGCGCGAAGCCATCGACAGTGGCTGTGAAGAAGCCTTGCTGTTGGATAACGAAGGTTATGTCGCCGAGGGTTCGGGCGAGAATATTTTTGTTATTCGCGACGGTGTGATTTACACCCCAGAGCTGACCTCGTGCTTGGACGGCATTACCCGTAAAACCATTATGGAGTTTGCCGCCAACCTGGGTTACACAGTGCAAGAGAAGCGAATTACCCGTGACGAAGTCTACATCGCCGATGAAGCCTTCTTTACCGGTACCGCCGCAGAGGTACTGCCGATTCAATCGCTGGATGGCCGCCTGATTGGCGAAGGTCGCCGTGGCCCCGTCACTGAACAATTACAGACTTTGTATTTTGATCAGGTCACGGGCAAGCGTGATTACAAACCAGAGTGGCAAACACTGGTGAAGTAATATCGCACGCAATAAAAAACCCCGCCTGGCGGGGTTTTTTATTGTCTCCGCGTTAGGGCAATGTCATCACCACTTTGACGCTGTCGTCCACTGCGCTGCTGTCGATATAGCCGATGGCGGATTTATCTTTCGCCACCGTGGCTTTCATGTCATCGTCAGAGGCCATGGTCGCCGGCATCGGCGCCTTGCCGGTAAACACCATGCGAGCCCAATAGGCATTAAATTGCTTCGGCGATTTACCAATGAATTTATCGACGAATTCCTGGTGCGACGCAACACTGCCATCGAGCTGTACCGGCGTGGCTTTATCGCCATTGGGATAAAATAAATCCTTACCCAGAAAAATTCGATTGAGTGTTGATTCATCCAACTGCTGCTGATTGTCCGGATGAGTAATGATCACCACTTCCGAGTTGGCATTGGCAATACCAACCAGAGGCAGCAAACTGATGCATAAAATCGTAACGGATTTCATAGTCTCGCCTCCGATTAAAATAACGTGGATATCGATACGCTGATCAGCTCACCATCCAGCCGAGGCCGGACCGGCGACTGTAGCTCCTCGTCGTAATCAACTTGGCTGTAGTCGATTTTCAATGCCGTGGTGTAGTGAAAATCGTAGCGAACACCGACCGTAATGCGGCTGTAGTCTTCGTTGGTCGAATCAATAATGGCTGCCAGTTGTGGTCTGAGCGGATCATCAGCGGCCATTAAATCGAGAATTTCAGTACGAGGACTGGTATCGAAGTCTTCAAAAGTGATGTGTGGCTGCCAATCTCCCAGCGTGTAGGCCAAAGAAATGTACTGCCCCACCGGATCGGTAAAGATGCTGTCGTCCATTTCTGTGGTGGTATATTCGTACAACGCCAATAAATCACCCAATTCTGCTTTCAGCGCCAAACCAAAATAGGTGCTGTCCTCCTCTTCGGGAATGATGGCATCGGCCACATCCTGTGACAGCGTCGGTGCATCTGGGCCTGGACCTCCTGGTGCTGGGGGCGCACCGGGTGGCGCAGCATCGCTGGGTAATAGTGCCAATACGTCTGGGGCGAATACCGGTGGAATGGTGGTTTTCGATTTAAAATACGACAAGCGCGCACCGAAGCTTTGATAGCCTAAGTTCAGTGAGCCACCGGCCATGTAGGGCAGTTCCACCGGCCCAGCTGGCGACTCTTCCTGCAGTGTGCCGTAGAATAAATTAAGACGAGAATCCAGGCGGCCAAAACGACTTTTATACGTCACATTGGCGCCCTCCATATTATTAAACAGCGGGATATACACGGCCTCCGGCGGCTTCACCCAATGGTAAGTGTAACCTACGTCCAAGGTTTCGCTGTATTCATAAAAGGGGGTACGGAATTTACCCGCCTTCACCGTCCAGTGATTGTTAACGTGATACGACAAATACGCCCATTCAATTCGGCTGTCGTAATTATTCATGCCACGCGATGTCATTTGCGTTGTAAAGGATAAGTTGTCATCAAGGTCTTTTTGAAACTGTAAACCGATCAAGCTGTCCGGCTTGAAGGAAATATTTTCATCGTACATCCCGTACGGGACGTCCTCGTCGTTACTGGTACCGGCGGTAATATTGGCAAAACCGCTGATTTTTATCTCGTTGGCGTATGCCAGAGTAGTGGCCATGGCCAGCCCGGCCAGCAGGCCGCGACATACAAAGCGAAAGCCTTTCATCTACTGTGCCCTCAGTTGATCACACATAAATGCAGGTATAGACCAAGCGGGCACAGCCCCCAGTCAGGGCGCTATAAAAAGCACACTTATATCAACTTGATCTAACAGATTAACCAAGAAAAAGAGACAGCCACCTTGCAGGGCGCACTGGCACTGCATGCGGTCAAGCTATGACTATGCTTACGCTAAGTGTTGCCCATCCGGGCAGCCATGTGAGTGCACGGATTGTAGGTAAACATGAAAGCAATGCTGGCAGTTTTCGCGGCGCTGCTGTGGCTGACCTCTTTCAGCCACGCAGACGAAGTGCGTTTTGCCTCGGTTGAGTTGCCGCCTTACGCTGGCGAGCAGCTACCAGGGGGCGGCGTCACCACCAGTATTGTGCGTGAAGCGTTTCGCAGCCAAGGTATCGCCACTCGCGTGAATTTCTACCCATGGCTAAGGGCTTTGGCGCTGACACAGCACCCGTCGGCAGGTATTAGTGGCTTCTTCCCCGCCTATCAATGCCAACCGGAAGAAGGTTTGATTGCCTCATCACAACTGGGAATCAGCGTTACCGGTTTCGCACAGCGTAAAAGTCATCCGATTGAGTGGCAGTCTCTGGCTGATCTGACGCCCTATCGCATTGGTGTGGTGTCGGGCTACGTCAACGAAGCTGAATTTGATCGCTGGCTGAATGAGGGCAAACTCACCAGCGAACCGGTTAATTTTGATAAAAATAATATTAGAAAACTGTTGGTCGGCCGTGTTGATGCCATCGTTATCGATCGTTTTTTACTGGAGTATTTATTTTCCAGCGACCCTGAACTGGCGGGACGTCGAGACGAAGTCCAATTTAACAGTAAGCCACTGAATCAGCGTGGGTTATTCGTCTGCTTTGACGACACCCCCCAGGGGCATGAACTCAAGCGCCAGCTCGATAGCGGCCTGGAAGCCATCGATACACTGTCTATAGTAGAAAAGTACATTCAATAGCCACCCTTCGAGGGCGTCTGCATGAACAAACTCTGTACCCTACTACTGCTGTCTTTGTGCGCTTCTATGGCTTGGTCACAAGGGCCAACCACCATCAAGCTGACCAACGGTGAGTGGCCGCCCTATTTGTCTAAGGAGCTGCCGAACTTCGGCCCATCGTCACAAGTCGTGGCAGAAGCTTTTAAGCTGCAAGGCATAACCGTCGAGTGGGGTTGGTACCCTTGGCAGCGTTCCTACACCCTGGCCGAAGAAGGCAAATACGACGGCAGTGTCATCTGGTCAGAAAATGCCAAGCGGCAAGCAGCCTTCGAATACACAGAACCTGTGCTGGAGGAACGCCGGGTACTCTTCCATTTGAAAGATCGAACCATCAATTGGAATACCATGGCCGACTTGGGCCAATATAAAATAGGCGGCACCATAGGTTATGAGTATTCGCAAGAATTTCAGGACGCCGAAAAGTCAGGCGTGCTCAATGTCGATCGTATTCCAGAAGAAGGTAATAACTTTAAAAAGCTGGTGGCTAAGCGCATTGATGTGTTTGTCGCCACAGAACGTGTCGGTTATTCACTGGCCGCGAATGTACTGAGCGCCGATCAAGCGGCACAGGTAACACATGCCGACAAGCCAATCGACGTGCAACGTTGGAGCGTGATTATTTCTAATAACAGCGCCAATCAAGCCTATTTTGTCGAGCAATTTAATCTGGGGTTAAAACAGCTGAAAGAGTCCGGCCGCTATGACGAGATCATGCAGCAGGTCAACTAATGCCGTAGCCATTAACTTAGCTCATGAGTACGGCAGTAGATAGGTACCCCACACAACGGCTCACTCAACCCTCGCTTGGTGGTTATGTGAGCCTATTTCTTTTATCGCTGTGGTCGATCTCAATATACGCGGCACAACCACCGACACTGCCCAGCACGATTAAACTGACCAACGGTGAATGGCCTCCGTATTTATCTGAGCAATTGCCTCACGGCGGCCCTTCGTCGCAAGTCATTGAAGAGGTCTACCAATTGCAAGGCATTCAGGTGCAATGGGGTTGGTACCCTTGGCAGCGTTCTTATAATCTCGCCAAATCCGGCAGCTACGATGGCACCGTCATTTGGTCGTATAACCAAGAGCGAGCTGAAGACTTTGTCTATACCGCGCCGACTCTGCATGAACGGCGTGTGCTTTTTCATCTGCAATCACAGTCATTTGATTGGCAGCAATTGTCTGACCTGCGCCAATACCGCTTTGGCGGCACCATCGCTTACGAATATTCCTATGAGTTTCAAAATCTAGAAGCGAGCGGTGTATTGACGGTGGAGCGCACCAAAGAAGAGTGGGTAAATCTAAAGCGTCTTCTTAATGGCAGCATAGACATCTTTGTCGCCACTGAGCGTGTCGGCCTGGCACTGATGGAAGTTTGGCTAACTCCGGCACAGGCCGCCAACATCACCTTTGATGATAAGCCATTGGATGAGCAGCAATGGAGTGTGTTGATTTCGAATAACAGCCAGCACAGGGACTATTTTGTTGAGCAGTTCAACCTTGGCTTAGAAAAGCTCAAACAGTCTGGTCGCTATGATGCCATCATGAGTCAGATTCAGTAATCATTTTGGATAGTTGTATTTAATAAAGGTCAGCAGCCTACTCGCCATTAGCCGCCATTAGCCGCCATTAGCCGCCATTAGCCGCCATGACCAATTCCGTAGTGTACTCATCGTCTGTTTGTTGTATTCGATATTGCCAGTTCAGTTTTTCACACAACTGCTGCACCAGCTCCAAACCAAGGCCATAACCTGTACTGGACTCCTGGCCTAATAATTCGCCGCAGTTTTTGATGATTACCGTCAAACCTTGTTGATGGATAAATATTTCGCCCTGCCATGTGTGCTGCAATGCATTACGAATCAAATTACTGATGACAATTCTTACGGCGGCTAACGGTAAATCAAACTCACTGTCGTCACACGTTATGTTTATAGCAATGGATTTATCCTGCGCTAAATATTGCAACTCTTGGCACCACAAACGAATCTCCTGCGCCAGCGACACCCGCATGCACGGCAATGGTTGTGCCTGCTGGCGTCCTAGCCATAACAAGGTTTCTGTCAGATCTTTCATGGTTCTGCTAGCACGATCAATGCGCTGCAATGCCGGCTTAACACTGCGCTGTTGCTCTAACAGTTTTAAGGCCAATACGATACTGGAGCGCACCACACTGATGGGCGTGCGCAGTTCATGGCTAGCGTGATGTAAAAAACGCTGTTCGCGCTCGATGCTTTGCTGCACAGAAAACAAGCTGGTACGAATCAACTCCGCCAGTGTATTTAATTCTGGATAATAAAAATCCGGCACCGGCTGACTGAGATGTTCCGCCGTCAGTTCGTTGGTCCATTGCTGCAGACGTGCCAGTGGATTAAACACACCTTTTAACAGAGCCAGAGTTGCTAACCCGGCAGCGGCCAATAGCGCCAGCGCAATACCAATCAACAGCATCCGATTTTGCTGATGATTTTCAATCACCCTGGCCGATTCGCGCGGACTGTCGAAAATCAGACTGGCATAGATGACACGACCATCGGACAGTTGCTCTTTCAATAAAAAGACCATTTGATGCCGATCGGGCGTATCTTTATGACGAGCTTTTAATAACTGCCCTGATGGTGTTGGCGGCTGCGGCCATAGTTGGCGCACCACCTCGGGCATAGTATGCCAATCCAAAGAAACAGAAATGCGCCGCCCTAATGCTGCAGTTGCCTGCTCATTCAGCTGCAGGTGCTGTTTTTCAACGTGTAAATGCTGCTCCAGGGTTAACAGGGTGGCACTGTCCAAGCCGCGCATAAAATAGTGCGCCGACAGCCAGCTGTACGCCGCCATCAACGCCACCGTCAGGCTTAAAAAGGCCAACACCAACAGCCAGCGCAGACTTAATCGCTTCACCTTATCGTTGCTCGGTTAACGCAAAACCGGCCCCAGCAATATGCACCAGGCATGAACCTGCCGCATTAGTGTCCAGGGCTTTGCGTAATTTATGAATGTGCACTTTTAAACTGTTGCTATCGGGCGGAGATTCCCCCACACGGTGGCAATCAGTTTATCGCGCGATACTGGGCTGGGCGCAGCACGCATTAAACACTCCAATAATTGCCAACCGATGGGCGACAGTGACAACGGGCGTTCGCCGCGCCACGCCTGGTGTTGATCCAAACGCATGCGAATATCAGCAAACTGCAACTGCTGAGCCTGACCACTGCGCCGTTTGGCCAGCGCACGTACGCGTGCTAACAGCTCGTCTATTTCAAACGGTTTTACCAGGTAATCATCGCCACCGGCGTCAAAACCGTCCAACTTGTCGAGCAAAGCATCGCGTGCCGTTAACATTAACACCGGCACATCGCAGCCTTGGGCACGCGCTTGGCGACACACAGACAAGCCGTCTAATTTGGGCAAGTTTAAATCCAGAATCAGCACATCGTATTCACTGTGCTGCAGCAATTGCAGCCCCGCCAAACCATTGCTGGCGTGATCACAACCAATGTCTTCCAGCTGCATCATATCGAGCAAGCTGGCGGCCAGATCCAGATCGTCTTCAACCAACAGTACGTTGAGCATCCTCAGGCTCCTTCAAGGCCCAGCGGCGCTGCCAACGCAGCGCGATGTCTTGCTGCACCCACAGCAGCACAGGCACCAGCACCAATGTAATCAGTGTGGCAAAGATGATGCCGTAAGCCAGCGACACCGCCGCAGGAATCAGAAACTGCGCCTGAAACGATGTTTCACTCAACAGTGGCAATAACCCGGCAAAGGTGGTCAGAGAGGTCAGCAATACCGCCCGCAAGCGGCTACTGCAGGCAGTAACCAGCGCCTCTTGCCAGTCGTGGCAATGCTGGCGCAGTTCATTAAAGCGCGATACCAGCAGCAGGCTGTCGTTCACTACCACACCGGCCAAAGCAATAATGCCATTAAACGACAGAATCCCCAGCGCAATGTCGTTCAACCAATGCCCTAATATCGCCCCGAGTATGCCAAACGGAATCGCCATCATAATAATCAGTGGCTGCCAGTAGCTCTTTAGCGGCACCGCCAGCAGGCCATAAATAATCAACAAAGCTGCAAAAAATAGGCTGAGCATGGACGATTGGGTTTCGTCCTGATGCTCAGCCTCCCCGGCAAAACTCAGCTCTACTGCCGGAAACCGTTGCGCAAACTCCACCACCAATTGCTGCCGCAGCTGCATCACCAACTCGGTGGACGATTGAATGCTTTTATCCACATCGGCGGAAACAGAAAATGCACGCTTGCCGTCGATGCGTTGAATGGTCGAGCGACTGTGCGTCATCTGCAAATCGGCGACGCTATCCAGTGCGATGCTTTGCCCAGACGGCAAACGAACGTAAGCGCTGAACACGTCGAGCATGTCCTCACGCTGGTCGCTCGGGTAACGCACTGTTACTTCAACTTCGTCGGTGTCACGCTGAAAGCGCTGCACCACTTGACCATCAAAGCCTTGGCGCAGCTGCAACGACAACTGCTCGTGTGTCAGCCCCAGCGCTTTACCCTTGGCGTTCAAGTGCACCATCACACTCGGTTGCCCGGCAGCCATGGTGTCCTCGACGCCACTCACTGCCGGTAAAGCACTGATGTGTTCGCGCAAGGCAGTGGTCGCCTGCTGTAACTGCTGCTCATCGCTACTGCGCAGCTCGATTTCTAAGTCCGACACCAAGCGTGAGTGGCTTTGAATGCTGAGCGTTTTCACCCCTTCAGGCCAACCGACTTGCTGCTGCCAAGCCTGCTTGAGCTGATTTAAGTCGTAGCTGGCCTGATCGTTCAGCTCGATGGTGACCGAGCCAGAACGATTGCCTGATGTCAGCAGTTGCAGGCTGCCAATGCCACTGTCGGCGCCGCTCTGCAATGTCTGTTCAGCGCGGTAGGCCGCTTGCTCAAGTTGCAGCAGGGCACGGTGAGTCATGCCGTGACTGGCGTCATCGTGCAAGGTGACATAAGCGCTGACGGTATCGCCGGGCAGCGCCGGGAAAAAGCTCAAACGCACGGCACCGGTAATGGGTAAGCTGGCAATGGCAGTAAAGATGATCAGCGCCCACAGCAATGACACGTACCTGTGCTGCAGTGCCCAACGCAGCGCCGGCTGATAAAGATGTTGAATAAACCATTGCAGGCCGTCGTCCAACGCCTGCTGCAAACGACGCCAGCGACGTTGTAAGCGGTGCTCGCTAGCGTTCGCGCGGGTATTTAAATGGGTTAAATGCGACGGCAATATCAGTTTTGATTCCACCATCGACAGCAACAAACACACTGCCACAACGGTGGCAAACTGAGCGTACAACTGCCCCAACGGGCCTGAGGTCAGCGACAGCGCAAAAAACGCCGCCACCGTGGTTAAGACGCCGAATAACGTCGGTACCGCGACGCGCTGCGTACCAATAATCGTGTTTCCGACACTGTCGCCATGCTGACGCCGAGTGGTGTAAATACTTTCTCCGACCACCACCGCATCGTCCACCACGATGCCCAGCGCCATGATAAAACCAAAGGTGGTGAATTCGTTCAGCGACAATCCAAGAAAGTCATCGCCCATAAAATACAAGGTGCCAAAAAAGGTAAACGGCAATCCCATGGCCACCCAGAACGCCACTGAGGTGTTCAAAAACAACGCCAATAACACGAATACCAGCAAAATACCGGTCAAGGCGTTATCGGCCAGCAGTGCCAAACGGTCGTTGATAAATTCACTGCGGTCGTACCAGGTGGTGAGCTCCAGATTGCTCGGTAACCGACCGCTGTTGCGCCATTGCTCGACAATCGCTTCGGCGGCATCCACCGCGCGACTGATGTCGGTATTGCCTTTACTGACGATCTGCAGCGCGATGCTGACGTCACCGTTGTAGCGCGACAGACTGGCATCGCTGTCGCTGTAACCATCGCGTACCACCGCCACGTCGCCCAAACGAATGGTGACGCCGTCGGCGTTGTAGCGCAGTGGCAGGTCAGCAAATTCTCGCGCTTGGTATGCCTGCCCTTGTGTGCCCAGCTGCAAGTAAAAGTCGGCCTGATTGATCAGCGCTCGACCACCGGCACTGGAGCCTTGCTGCACCGCCTGTTCAATGTCGGCAAAACTGAGACCGTAGGCTTGCAGCCGTGCTTCGTCCACTTCGATGTCGATAATCGGATCAAGCCAGCCGTTCAGCTCGACGCCACTGATGTCGATGTCGGCCAATAAATCGCTGCGTAAATCCGCCGCCAGCTGCTGCAAGGTAGCGCGCTCATTGCTACCACTCAGTTGAATCCATAACGCGTGATCTGAGCGCTGCACCTTTTCCATCACCGGTTTTTTCGCCTCGGCAGGAAAGGTCGAAATGGCATCGACTTTGTCGCGCACGCGATTAAATAAATCGTCCAGATCAACGTCGCTGAGCTTTTCCACCGTCACCGTGACTTGGCTATCGGTGGATTCACTTTCAATCGATTTTATTCCCGCCACGTCTTGCAGCTGCTGCTCGATTTTAATCGCTACGCCTTCTTCGCCCTGCTGCGCCGAACCACTGTCGTACTGCACTTGTATGGTCAACGAGCTGGACTCCAGCCCCGGAAACGCCTCGCGCCGCAGTTGGCCGGCTTGCAACACACCCAATATCAGCACCAACAGCAGCAGCAAGTTAGCCGCCACAGGGTTGCGCACAAACCAGGCAATTAACCCTTGCTGATTATTCGCTGACATGGGCCATCTCCTGCGCCGCAGAGGCAGCAATCTTCACCGTCATCGCGTTGGCGTAGCTGTTCAGGGGGATCGCACAACAGCCACTCGCTGAGCGACTAAGTCAGCCGGTGGCCGCACGTACAGCGCTTGTTGGTCGCGCGCGACCACATCAGCCGTGAAGCTGGCCAATTGCTGCTGCTCATCGACATACCAGATTTGTCCAGCGGCACTGAGCACTGAGGCCGGTAGCTGCCATACGCTGTCTTGCACATTGGCCTGCAGCGCGGCTTTGACAAAGGTGCCGGGGTACAGCGGCGGTTGTTGCTCCAGCGGCGCCGCCACCGCCAGGGTGAGCGAGCGCTGGCGCTGCTCGGCATCCACATGCTGGTCGACTTGAGAGATATACGCCGACCAGCGCTGCCCGGTTTCAATGTCTTCCACCCAAGCTTGCCAATGCGAGGTCAGTAACTGTTCGCGACTCGGCAGCTGTTGCCATTGGCTTAATGACAGCGGCACACGGATGTAGAGCATGTCACTGCTGACCAGCTCACCGGCGACGTTGCCACGGGCTAGATACTCACCGGGCGCTACCGTACGCTGCATGACCACCGCATCAAACGGCGCCCGCAGTTCGGTATCGCGCAGTTGTTGCCAGGCCAGCTCCACTTGCTGCTTAGCCTGTTGCCAGCGTGCTTGTGCCGCTTGCAGCTGCGGCTGGCGCAGCACCAGCTCGGACTCTGGTTCGCCCATATTGCTGGCTTGCCATTCTTGCTGTGCTTGCTGACTGGCGCGCTGCTCCTCCAGATAGGCCACCTTGGCATCGGCCAATTCACGTTGGGCCGTGGCCAGTGCGGCCTGATACGACTGTGACTGCAGCGTTAGTAGGGGCGTACCAGCGGCGACCGGCTGCCCGGCCTCAAATTGGCTGCTTACCGCCACCACCTGGCCATCCACCGCCGCAGTGAGCGGCTGCTGATAGCGCCCTTGCGCGCTGCCATAACCCGACACCACCAGAGTGTGCGCCTGCGCCTCGGCATAAATCACGTCAACTTGCGGCATTGTTGCCGCTTGCGCGGGGGCAGCGGTTGATGGTTTGGCAACGGACAATTGCACTGCCACCAGAGTGATGGTGACGACTAACGCCAATAGCGCGAGCGCCAGCGGGCGCCATGAGGTAACAGAGGTCATGCGGAAACTCCCAGGCCCAACGCCAGGCCAAGTGTGATGCGATTGCTCAAATGCTGATAAGTAACGGTGTTGAGCTGGGTTTCTAGATCGAAGGCCTGTTGCTGCACCTGCAGCACGTCGAGCACATCGACCAGGCCATTGCGGTATTTGTACTGGTAGTGCGCGACCACTTGCTCGGCACTGAATAGAGCGTGTTGCAATTGCTGCTGCTGCTCGGTGAGGCGCTGCTCGCGCTGCAGCGCGTTGTCAACTTCTTGAACGGCCGTTAGCAAAGTCGACTGATAGGCCGCGTAGGCTTCACCGGCTTGAGCCTCGGCGCGGCTGACTTGTGCCTGTAGCTGGCCACCCTGAAAAATCGGCGCCACCAGCTGCCCCAATAGCGACCAGACAGGGTCGGACCAGCCGAAATTACCGTCTTTGCCGCTTAGCGCCGCTTCCAGACTGAGGCTGGGTAGCAAGTCCTTGTAAGCGACGCTGACGTCGCTTTCTGCCGCCACCACGTTGGCGTAAGCGGCAATTAAATCTGGACGCTGAGCTAGGGTCTGACGCGGTAACTCCGTCAGCGGCTGCAGTACCTGCGGGTAATCAGAAACCTCCAGCAAGTCGCCTTCGGATTGCCCCAATAAACGACGCAGTTGCAGCTGCAATTGCTGCTTCGCGGCACGGTATTCGGCGATGCGCGCCAAGCTTTGTGACTGCTCGGCGGCGACGTTATTCAACTCCTGCAGTTCGCCCAAGCCGCGGCGATAACGTTGCTCAACAAAGTCTTTGTTTTGCTGTAGCAACTGTTGTCGGCGTTGTTCAACCTGCAGCTGTTGCTGATGGCGCGCAAGGTTCAGCCAAGTGTCCATCAACTGCGCCGCCAGTGATGCTCGGCCTGCCTGCAGCAGCGCCTGCTGTTGCAGCGAGCGTTGCTGAGCGGCATCGCTTTGATCGGCCAATTGCTGCCAAACATCCACCTGCCAGCTGACGCGCAGCGATGCTTGCGCCTCATCACGCGAGACGCCTGCGTTGTGCTGGCGCTGCAACTGCAGATCGACCTGAGGCAATTGCTGGCCCTGCTGCTGAGTCAACGCTGCCGTGCTTTGCTGCCACTGCCAATACAGCTGCTGCACATCCGGATTGGCGACTAACGCCTGTTCTATCAGTGCGTTCAGTTGAGCGTCATCCAACAGGTCAGTCAGTAGTGCCGTTTGCTCACTGTGCTGCTGCCAGGTTTGTGGCAGATGTTGCTGTAAGTCCTGGCGATAGTGACCATCGCTGGTGGCACAGCCGCTGAGTAACAGCGCCAGACTGAGACCCAGAACTGAGTTCAGATCTAAGCCCAGTGCATTCCAAGCGCGCGAGTGTGATGATTTTTTTACCATTGCTACGTCATGGGCATGAGTTGTGAGTCTGCCCAGACTAAAACACTGGCGGTTATCGACGGGTTAAAGCGGCAAACACCGAACTGTGCTTGCCGCAGGGGAGGTCGAGTGCTTGTTATCGTGGCGGTGCGAGCGGTTCAGACATTGGCGCAGCGGGCACAGCAGAGCTTTCCGTTGTCGTGCGAATATCGACCTGTAAGCTCGCGCCGCGATGCGCGCCACCACTAACCAACAGGTAATACCAACCCGGCGTTGGCGCATCGATTCGCAAGTATTCATCATTGCCAGGTTGCTTTGAGCTGAACGCGTAGTGGCTGTCCGTTGGCCACCATGGAGCCGCCAGCAGATTGAGATCGCCCTCGCCGTGGCGGGTGCGAATTTCCACGCTGGCGTTTGCTTGCGCCACCTGCACGAAGAAATATCCGCGCTCTGCCTGGACGCAGACCGGCTCGCCGGTAGTCACCTCGCCGTAGCCCAGCGCTGGCTGCTGCTGACACACGTCCGGCAGCGCCAGCGGCCGCTCACCCGGCTCACGCACCGCACTCTCCAACGCCAAGGCTACGCTGACGCCGCGATAGCCTTCTGGATGTCCGACAGTGACGTAATGACGCCCGCGATTTAACGTCAGCGTCAGCACCTGCTCGGTGCCCTCACCCACCGAGCTGGCGATGGCATTTTCTGGTGTAGCCCAGGTATGCGGATTAACGAACAACTGCGTCTGGCCCTCACCGTCGCGGGTACTCAGATACACCAAGGTATTGTCACTGGGCACATCAAACGACAAGAAGTGCCATTGACCCGATACACATTCGCCTTGATTCGGTCGCAACATCGCACCAGAGGCCAAGGTATCGCCCTGACGGCAATCCGACGGTAAATACAGCGGCACACCCTGATAGTTTTTGGCGTTCAATAACAAACCGTCGGGATCGCCGTCGCTGCGCTGTGGCAGCCAGGCTTGCAGGCAAGCGGCGTCTTTCACGCAAGGGTCGGTCAGCGCCTTCATAAAATTCACCAGATCGGCTTTGTCTTGGGCATTAAGCTGCAAGGGCTGCAAAACTGGCGCACCGTCGGCAATTTCATCGTCCACCATCACCGCAGCCGGTTCGGTGTTTTCCTCCGCCCAAGGGAACAAACTCTGGCAGTTATCCATAAAGGTAAACTGCGGCTGCGAGCACCAACCCTTGTTATCGAAATACTGCTGAATAAACGGGCGATAATCGTTGTAGTGCTCAATCACCTGCTCCAACGTATCGTAGTTACCAGCGTGACCGTAGGGCCCAGTGACTTCGATGTTCAGCAAGGTGCCGGAGCGAAAGCTGAATAAGTCAGCCTCGTCGCCGTTGCGATGGGTTCGCCCTAAGTCGTTGGTTTCGGCGCCCGGGCTGCCAGTGCCTGGACCAATTTGCGGAAAGGCCAAACGGTGATAATTGGATTCCTTGGTTTGGGTAAAGGTGTCGGTGTTGTGACAGCCGATGCACTGGGTGGGAAGGAAATCTGGCTCGGTGCCGCCGTCAGACGGTGGTGGCGGCATAAAATAATACAAAAATGCGCCGCGTTTTTGTGACTCCGTCAGTGCGGTTTTATCACCGCGTACATAGCGATACCAAGGGTTATCGACAAACACCATGGACTGCTGATACGCCGCAATGGCGCGGCTGATGTTGGCAAAAGTGACCAGCTCTTCGCCCGCATTGGTCGGGCCGTAAACTGCCGCGAAGCGCTCACGCCATTGATTGCGAAATAACTCCCCAGAGCCACTGCCGTAGTCGCCAATGCGCGCAGCCAAATGGGCTCGCACGGCCTCATTGCTGGCGCCTGGCATAAAGTCAAAACCGCGCATTTCCGCGTCGGTAATTACCGGAAATCTCGCCTGCGCCGCCAGTAGGGTATCGCCGGCAGCAGGATCAGCTTCACCGTAGGGTACGTCGGGGGTGCTGATCCCTTGTTGTGGATTTTCCCAATCCACGAACTCCACCCGAGCATCGCGAAATAAACCGCGCTTATAAGCCCACGCATTAAATATCGTCGGTGCGTTGCGCGGCACGTACAACTCACCGGTACTGGTCAGCCGTCCTGGGCCGAGAATATCAGGGTCTGTTGCCAAGCTGCCGACGGACAATGACAAGCCGTCGCCACCGCCTAAATAAGGATGGTGGCAACTGGCGCAGGCCACGTCTTTATTGCCGCTGAGGGCTTTGCTGAAAAACAATAATTTGCCCAACTGAGCTTCAGGATCGCTGATGTCCGGCAAGTCTGTGCCCGCCAATGGGTCACCGGTCAAACCGTGTTGCTGAATCAACTCTGCCAATGCGGCATCGAGATCGTCGGGTATGGGGATCGGGGAAGACCAAGCCTGCGCAGTGAAACACAGGCCGGCCATCCACAAGGAAACGCGAGTGCGCATATTGGCTGTCCTTTTTTCGTCGAATCGTGATCGCCACGGCAGTGACGACGTCTCTTCGCTTTCAATACTGCGCCAGCGAAGTACCAGCAATTCACGCTAAAAAGACTTGGGTTATCGTTGGGTTAAGCCGATCGGTTTGGCGCCATTGTCGACCGTTTAACTAAGATCAAAGTACGACTTTGGCTGAATATGAGTAATGCACAAAACGCCTCCGCCAGCGCCGCAGTTGGCAAAAACAGCCAAGACCTTCGTTGTTTTCTATGAAAGCGTTTCGTGCAAAGCCTTCTGCGCCACCGTTTTCTCAAAAAACGTTGCTAGCAATGACCACAGCGCTGCGCGCCCGTTACAATGGCTTTTTCATTCAGGAATGGCATCGGAAATGTGCGAGCTGTTAGGCATGAGTGCCAATACCCCCACCGACTTATGTTTCAGCTTTACCGGCCTAACGCGGCGTGGCGGTGAAACCGGACCACACAAAGATGGCTGGGGCGTGGCCTTTTACGAGGGCAAAGGTGTGCGCTGTTTTCACGACCCAGAACCCAGCGCTTCGTCGCGCATTGCCGAGCTGATTCAGCAGCATCCGATTAAGAGCAAAACGGCGATATGCCACATTCGACAAGCCAATGTTGGCGATATTAACCTCGCCAATACCCACCCGTTTGTGCGTGAACTGTGGGGACGTTATTGGGTGTTCGCTCATAACGGCCAGCTCAAATCATTTACCCGCCGCGTCGGTATGTACGAACCGGTGGGCGATACCGACAGCGAAGAGCTTTTTTGCGATGTGATGAACCAGGTTCGCCAATCATTACCGCGCGATGCCATGCCCAAACAACTGACCGACATCTTGGTCGAACTGGCCGACAGCTATCGCCAACAAGGCGTGTTTAATTGTTTGTTGAGCAATGGTGATTGGCTGTTCAGTTACTGCAGCACCAAAATGGCCTACATCACCCGCCGCGCGCCATTCGGCCCAGCGCATTTAAGTGATGCAGAAGTCAGCATTGATTTTGCCGCCGAAACGACGCCCAACGACGTGGTTAGTATCATTGCCACCGAGCCCCTAACCGACGATGAATCCTGGACGCTGTACCAACCAGGCGACTGGAAACTATGGCAACTCGGCGAAGTGGTGGCAGAGGGTAATAGTCGGTAATTATCTAACGAACGTTCAAGTATTGCCTCGACGGGCCGATGTAGTCATGCACAGGCATTGCCCGTTACTGGGCATCACCGCACTCCCTGAATGGTCATGAGATATCGCGGGCAAACGGTATCACTGACGAAACATTTGGCAGCGGTCTCAGCATCACAGGTCGTTTGCTGTCAGCCTGCTAAGCTAAAACGGTGCCAAGGTACGAGGACTATACGCATGAACAATATGAGCATTCGCAAGCAGCTGATGCTGGCGGTAGGTTGCACCATTCTGGTGCTATTAGCCTTAAGCAGCGTTTACAGCTACTACCAAGCCCGGGCCAGTCTGGCCGGGGAGATTAGCGAACGGATTCGTATCACTGGCATTAAAACCGCCAGCTTTGTCAGCAACTGGATTGACGCCAAAGGCAAGATCGTCAGCGCCTCAACCGGCTCACTCAACAGCAACTTGTCTGCTGGCGATATCGTCGCCAATGGCCAGCGTGCCGGTGGTTTTATGTACCTGTACTTGGGCACACAAGATGGCAATATGGTGATGCGCCCAGATGATGAGCTGCCGGCTGGCTACGACCCTCGTGTACGTCCGTGGTACACCCAAGCGAAACAAGCTGGAAAGCAAATTATTACACCGCCCTATGTCGACGCCAGCACTGGGGTGATGGTGATTACCTTTGCCGAGCCAACGCGCAACGGTGTGTTGGCAGGCGACGTAGCCCTGACCGAAGTGGTCGATCAGGTACTGGATATCGATCTGGGTGAAAACGGTTATGCAGCTCTGCTCAACGACGAGCAAAAATTCATGGTGCATCCGGACGATGCATTGCTCGACAAGCCCGTCAGTAATTTACTGGACGGCTCTACACGTTTACAGCTCGGCCAAATCGTCACCGCAGAATTTGACGGGCGCAAGAGTTTATTAGGGCTGTACCCCGTTGATGGCACCGACTGGCAAGTGTTGCTGGTGGCCCCCGAGAAAGAAGCGTACGCCAGCCTGTCCGCGCTCAGGTGGTCCAGCTGGGTCACCGGTATTTTAACCATTGTTATCGTTACGCTGATTACCGGCGTGATTATTTCCCGGCTGCTCAAACCACTGGCCAATTTAAGTGTGGCCATGTCCGACATTGCTCAAGGTGACGCCGACCTGACCAAGCGCTTAGAAGTGCTACGCAATGATGAAATCGGTGCACTAAGCCATGCATTTAACGTGTTTATTGGCTCCATTCACGAGTTGGTGTCTCAGAGCATGAGCTCATCGAAAGAACTGGACAGCTTATCCAGCTCGGCGCGTACCAATGCAGAGGAAAACAACCAAGCCGTACAGGTACAGCAAAGCGAAATCAGCCAAGTGGCAGTGGCGGTAAATGAACTGTCATCAACGTCCTCGGAAGTCGCCTCGAATGCGTCCGACACGGCCGGTGCAGCGCAAAACGCAACCGCAGAAGGTCAGTCAGGCATGGTGAATGCCGAAGAAAACAAACGCCGCATGGGCCGCCTGACCGATCAAATCGATGATGCCACCGGTGTGATTACCCAGCTGGATGAGCAAGCTCAGCAAATCACCGGTATTTTGGCCACCATTCAAGGCATCGCTGAGCAAACCAACTTGTTGGCCCTTAACGCTGCTATTGAAGCCGCGCGCGCAGGTGAGCAAGGCCGAGGTTTTGCCGTGGTCGCCGATGAGGTTCGTACCTTATCGCAAAGAACACACGAGGCCACCGGCGAAATTCAGGAAATGATTGATAACCTCAAGCAGCACAGTCAAAGCGCTGTGAGCATCATGCAGACCAGCAAGGACCTCACCGCCGAGACCGCCGACAGCGCCGCTCAGGTGACTCAGAGCTTGACCGCCATTGCTGATGCGTTGGGGGATATTTCGGAACGTTCGCAGAACATTGCCAACGCCTCGCGCGAACAACATGCCGCCACCGAAGAAATCAGCCGCATTGCCACGGCCATTCAGTCAGCATCGGATGACCTGGCGGGCAATGTCGCCGAGGCCATGAACCAGTCAGGTCAGTTGCATACGTTGAGTACCAACATCGCTGGCAACTTATCGCGCTTCCGCGTGTAGCAGCCAGCGCCGCCAGCAATACCGTTACTCTCGCTACCAACACGGGCCATCAGGCCCGTGCTTTATATCAGCCCTTGATCAATGGCTTTTAACACAGCTTGGGTTCTGTCTCTCGCCGATAGCTTTTCCAAAATAGCCGACACCTGATTTCGTACCGTGCCCGTTGCTCGATGCAAAGCCCGGGCAATTTCTTGATTGCTGTGACCCGCCGCCACCAGGCGCAGCACTCGTACTTCGGCGGCGGTCAGTGCCACGTCTGCAGGAAAGGCTTGCTGCTCTGCCAGGCGATAATTGTGAATGCGTTGCGTCAGCGCCGGTTGTAGCCACTCGCCGCCCGAGTGCAACGCATCAATCGCACTGAGCAGTTCATCCAACGCCACATCTTTGCGCAAGTAGCCCTTTGCCCCTGTGCTAATGCACTGGTGCACCAGTTCGTGGTCATCAAAGGTTGTTAATACCAGTACCGGCGTAGCATCGCCTTGTTGCCTTAATGCTGCTAATACCTCGGTGCCTGTCATCACCGGCATACGGATATCGAGCAATATCACATCCGGTCGATGGCGCTGAATCGCTTGCAGCCCCTCAGCGCCATCACAAGCACAGGCCACCACTTGATAACCTGGGCGCAGCTCTAACAGGGTGCGAATGCCATCGCGCACCAGCTGCTGATCTTCAATCAGAACAATTTTGATCACGGTATTCTTTCGTCCTGTCGCGGCAAAGTAATATCCAACTGCAGCCCTGAAGTGGTACAACTCATTGTCAACTGTCCAGCCAACTCTGCCAGTCGCTCGCGCATCCCCTGTAGGCCATTACCAGGCTGTGGAATCGCTCGGCAGCCTCCATTGTCGACGATGCGCAGCCGAATTTGGCCGGGCTCTTGCCACAAGCACACAGCGGCTTTATCGGCTTGGGTGTGGCGCACCACATTGGTCAGTGCCTCCTGCACACTGCGCAAAATAGCTTCCGCCACTCGCACATCATCCACGGTTAACACCGACTCGATTTGCAACCACACCCGTGGCCGCGACAAGCTGGACGCCAGCGTTTGTAGAGCGTCTTGCAGCTCAATACCGCGATGTTGGCGAAAGGTCGATACCGTTTCACGCATTTCACTTAACAACAGATGGGCAATAACACCGGCACGCTGCAGCGCAGCGTCGTGTTGCTCGCCTTGCGTGTGATGAGCGATTTCCAGTTGCAGACTTAACGCCGCCAAATGGTGGCCGGATAAATCGTGCAGTTCGCGGGCGATGCGCAAACGCTCATCGCGTTTACTGGTCGACGCCAATAACTGTTGCGTCGCCGTTAATTCCGTCACCAAACGTGCAGCATGTGCTCGCGCTTGCTGCTCAGATATCAGCGTCACACTTAAATACAGGACGAACAAATTGAAGAGCGTATACAGTCCAAAGTTGACCATGGCGTACTGACCGTCGAAGCCAAGCCAGTGATACAAACCAATCGCCAGTGGTATGAAAACAGCTGCCGCGGCACTCTTGCTGAGCGCCATATATCTGGGTAACTGCCCAACAATTAACAGCCATAAAATGGCGCATATTCCGGGCGCAAACATTAGCATCAGTACGATCGCCGTCGCTGCGGCAATCCATAAGCTGGGTGGCGCCTGCGACCGCTGCTTAACCTTTGGCAATCGCAAATGCAGATTGGCCAGCCAGTTCGCAGCAAACAATGCTGCTGACAATGAAAGCCACAAAGGAGTCGGATTCATTAATGCAGGGCTTTCATCATTAGTCAGCCATAAATACAGCATCAGGCTGGCTATGTAGCCCACCGTGAGACCGGCTAAGGCAAAATCAATCCATTTAAACAGGGCATCACGCTCTAAATTAAAGTTCGTATACAACTGACTGTACCGCTGTTATCCGGCCGTCAGAATAGGGCAAATGTCATGGCCTGTCGTGACATTTGCCACATGTTGCACCTCGCCATTCGGCGCAAGATAAAGGTCACAGTCTTTGCCGGATATTGCTATGCGCATCGTTTATCCCCCGCTTCTCTGCGGCTTGCTCACTGTTCTTGCAGCACCTATCGCCACGGCCGAAACGACTGCGTCATCGTCATGGCAATACGAAGTGGGGGCTGGCAGCCTGGTGCGCCAAGCACCCTGGCATCAACAGCACACTCAACAGTTGAACGTACCGTTATTGAGTGCACGCAAAGGGGGCTGGCAGATTGGTACCGGCAATGGCTTAGTGACCCATCATTGGTCACTGCAACAGTGGCGGCTGTCGACGGCCATTGGCCTGCGCGACGAAAGTGTTAATAGCGATATCTGGGGTGACGCTGACGATCCTCGTTACCGTGGGTTTGACGGTGGTGACATGGAAGTCACGGCCAACTTGGGGCTGGAGTGGCGCGCGCTGTCATTAGGGCTGGCACACGATATTTCTGGGCACTCACATGGCAGCACCGTCGAAGCCACCATTACTCAGCCGCTGTTTGCCTGGCCGGGTCATTTCACCCCCAAAGCTCAGTGGCAGCTGGGCGCTCGCTGGCTGAGCGGGCCATACAGTGACAGCCTGTATGGCATCGATACAGAGCAAAGCACGGCGCAACTACCAGTGTATGACAGCAGTGCCGCCACTAATCCGGTCGCTGGCATCGAGGCGTTGTGGCCGTTCAACCGGCAGTGGCAGATGCGCTTTAAATATCAGGCGGAGTGGCTCAGCGATTCAATTTATGACAGCCCACTGGTGGATCGGCGAGTGCAGCACAATGCCGTACTCACGGTGGTATACCTTGGCAATTTTTGAATCATTCTGCGCTGCTCTGCATCATCGAAGACGGCAACCGCAACCAAAATGGCCAGCGCGACCGTCGGCGGCTCCCTTAGTTTTTCACTCGGCTTTTAGCCCGGTTTTTCGTGCGCTGGTTGGTGCGCGGTTTTGACGTGCGCCGCTTGCCACGACCAGCCGGCTTAGCCGCCGGTGGCAACTGTCGAAACCCCTGCCCATCGAGGGCCGAAGTTTCCTGCAGCAATTGGCGCAAGCGCTGCTCCAATGTTGTCATAAACTGTTGATAGCTGAGCTCACGTTGGCTGATGTCATTCAGCTGGCGTTCCCAATGAGCCGTGGTATCCGGCAAAGTGGTGCTGGCAGGTAAAGCATTCACCAGCGCTTTGCCCAGAGCCGTGGCTTGAATGCTTTTCCCCTGGCGCTGTAAAAAACCGCGTTTAAACAGCAGCTCAATAATGCCCGCACGTGTCGCCTCGGTGCCTAGACCATCGGTATCACGCAGCACCTTACGCAATGACGCATCGCTAACGTAGCGGTTAATGCCGGTCATGGCGGCCAACAAACTGGCGTCGGTAAAGGCTTTCGGCGGCTGCGTCTGCTTATCATCCACACACGGCTCACCGCTCCACAATCGCTGCCCAACGCTGAGTTCCGGCAGTTCAGTGGCCGACTCGTCACTGCTTTGAGCCGCTGCCGGTAGCAGGCTCTTCCAGCCCAGCTCAAGGGTACAGCGCTGCGTTGCGACGAAAGTGCCGCCAGCAATGACTAACTCTGCGCGGCGCTGCTGATAACGATACGGTGGATAGAACTGCCACAGATACTGCCGCGCAATCAGCTGATAAATCTGCTGCTCTGCTTTCGTTAAACGCTGTTCCGGCATCGCTTTGGCGGTTGGCACAATCGCATGGTGGGCACCAACCTTGGCATCGTTCCAAGCGGCCGAGCGGCGCTGCCACTCGGCGTTAGCGCAGGCATCGCCTAATTTTGAACAGGTGTTAGTAATGGCCGTAGCTATGGTCTGTCGCTCGCCCCAGTGTTGGGTCGGTAGGTATCGGCAGTCTGAACGGGGGTAGGTGATCAGCTGATGTTTTTCATACAGAGACTGACAGGTGTCCAGTACCTGTTTGGCTGACAAGCCAAATGCCTTGCCAGCGTCCACTTGCAGGCTCGATAAACTGTATGGCAAGGGCGCCGCCTGCTGTTTGTTTTGCTGTTCAAACGCCGTTACTTCGGCCGGTTGCTGACGGATGCGCGTCGCGACATTGGCTGCCAGCTTTGGATTCAACACTCGGCCATCTTCATCCTGATGTGCGGCACAGGCTTCACTAGGCTGCCACTGGGCATAAAAGCTCAGCGGTAGCTGTGGCTGCAAATGGATGGCGGCCCGCACCTCATAAAAGGGTTTGCTGACGAACTGCTCGATGGCTTGATCACGCCGCACCACCAACCCCAACACTGGCGTCTGCACTCGCCCCACCGATAATACCTGCTGCACACCAGACTGCTGGCCTTTGATGGTGCAAGCACGGGTCAGGTTGATGCCGTACAACCAATCTGCACGACTGCGCGCCAAGGCGGAGACAGACAACGGAATAAAATCAGAGTTGGGGCGCAACTGAGTGAGCGCTTTTTGCACCGCGGCGAGGTTGAGGTCGCTGACTAACAGCCGTTGCATAGATTGCTTTTTCTGCTGCGACACCTTGAGGTAATCAATTACCTCGTCCACCAGCAGCTGCCCCTCACGATCTGGGTCGCCGGCATGCACCAACTGCTGGGCCTGCTTAACCCATTTACGCAACACCGCCAGCTGTTTACGCGCTGATGATTTGGGCTGCAATTGCCATTGCTCGGGCAGAATCGGCAGAGTATCGAGGCGCCATTGCTTAAACGCCGGATTGTAGGCATCCGGTTCCGCTTGCTCTAGCAGATGGCCAATGCACCAACTGACGACATCGCCGTTGCTGGCCTGGATAAAACCTTCGCCCTTTTGCAACGGCTTTGGCAATGCCGCAGCGATGGCACGCCCGAGGCTGGGTTTTTCGGCAATAAACAGGCGCATAGTTCGCTCAACACATGTACATCCATACAGTTTATTGAATTTGAAGGGCACTGAACACCGCAATATTGATTGGTATCAGGCATTGGGCTTTGCCACCGTCGCGACCTTGATTCGCATCAAACTGCAGCCGCCTCAGTGTTTTTACACTGACTCCATACCATCCATCGTTTGCCCACCGCCGCACACGGTTCAACTGACGCTGCGATCTGGGCATAAGTCACCAGCTGAGCTAGGCCGTTTGCGGCCAGTGTTATGGGAGTGTGTTTTATGAGTGTGAGTGAATTTCATATACCGGCACTGAATTTAATGGGCGAAGGCGCCTTAACCACGGCGCTGCAACAACTGCAGCAGCGTGGCTTTCGCCATGCGCTGATCGTCACCGACCAAGGCCTGCAAGCCACTGGCTTGGTCACCAAGGTGACGGAACAACTGCAGCAACGAGATATTCAAAGCACGGTGTTCACCGGCGTTCAGCCCAATCCGACCACCGCCAACGTGCAAGCTGGCTTAGCACTGCTGGCTGACAAACGCTGCGATGTGATCATTTCATTAGGCGGCGGCTCGCCCCATGATTGCGCCAAAGCGATCGCATTGGTGGCCACCAACGGTGGCGATATTCGCGACTACGAAGGCGTGGATCAGTCCGCTAAACCACAACTGCCGCTGGTGGCGATCAATACCACCGCTGGCACCGCCAGTGAAATGACCCGGTTTTGCATCATCACCGACGAAACCCGTCATATTAAAATGGCCATTGTCGATAAACACACGACGCCGATTTTTTCCGTCAACGATCCGCTGACCATGATGGGCATGCCCGCAGACCTCACCGCCGCCACCGGTATGGATGCGCTGACCCATGCCATCGAAGCGTATGTTTCTACCGCAGCGACTCCAATCACCGACGCCTGTGCCATTAAAGCCGTCAGTTTAATCGCCCGATTCCTGCCGCGCGCCGTCGACGACGGTCAGGATGCAGAGGCCCGTGAGCAGATGGCCTATGCCCAGTTCCTCGCCGGGATGGCGTTTAACAATGCGTCGCTCGGGTATGTGCATGCCATGGCGCATCAATTGGGCGGCTATTACGACTTACCACATGGCGTCTGCAACGCTGTATTGCTGCCACATGTGCAGGCCTTTAACGCTCGGGTGGCGGCACAGCGCTTAACCGAGGTGGGGCTCGCGCTCGGTGCTGGCCACAGTGACGATACGCAGCAAGGGGCAGCGGCGTGTATCCAAGCCATCGAACAACTCAAAGATCGTGTCGGCATACCCAAAGGGTTGGCGGCTCTCGGTGCGCAAATGGATGACATCGCGATATTGGCAAAAAATGCATTAAACGATGCCTGCGGACTGACCAACCCCATTCAGGCCAGCCAGTCCGAGATCGAGGAAATTTTTAAAGCCGCTTGGTAACGCCTAGGGTGAATCGGCAAGCCACCAAGGATCGGTGATATCGATGGGCGACGTTAATGTGTGCAGAAACAGCACTAGCTGACGTTGCTCATCCTCGGTTAAATTGAGCGGTACAATATCAAAGTGTGGGCGGCTGGGGTGCTGTGCACGGTCATAAAACGGAGGCAATGGCTTATTATAGTGAGCAATCACCGACATTAAATCGGCCATTTGCCCTGATTGCATATACGGAGCGGTTTTTCCGACGTTACGCAAACTCGGCGTTTTAAATGCTCCGACCAACTCTGGCCCCTGCTTTTTTAGAAACAGCATTTCTTCGCAGTCTTTTTTATCGGCATCGCTAAACTGCGACAGGCAAGTAAATTCACTGTTCTGCAGCGCCACAACACCCTCGTAGCGCCCCATATCCACGTTGGCGGTATTCGGTTCCGGTGCACCAACATTGTGAAATTCAAAGTTAGTAAATAACGGGCCATTGTGGCAACTGGCACAATTGCCTTTGCCCATAAATACACGCAGGCCTTTAACCTCATCCGCCGTCATGATGCGCTGCAATTGCTGCGGTGATTGTTGCTGTTGCAACGCCTGCACAAAACGATCAAACGGAGCGGGCTGCAAATCAATGCGCCGTTGATAGGCCATTAATGCTTTACCAACATTGGCAAACACCTGATTGATAACATGCTGCTGCTGTTGCGTCAGCTGTTGCCAGTGCTGCAGTGCTGTGGCTCCCTGACGTGGACTGGCCGCTGCTGCAGGTACACTGTTAATCACCTCGACTGGCAGTTCACCAAAGACCTGTTGGTATTCCCTGGCATACGCGCGAGCGATGTAACGGGCGATGTCGCTGCGAGCAATGCCATGCTCTTTAACATCCTCCAGTGGTGCCAGCGCCTGCGCCCACAAGCTGTCCGCTCGACCATCCCAGAATTGCCAAGGACCATACTGGGACGTGGCAATGGAGGGGGCATTGCGCTGGGTCACCCCCAGCGCGACCGAGCGCGCAAGGCCATCGGTAAAGTAGCGCTGTGGCTGATGGCAACTAGAGCATGCAACCGAACCGTTACCACTTAATTCGGCATCAAAAAATAGTGCCTTTCCCAATCGCGCTGCGGCTATATCATCCGCCACGCGATTCCCGATGGCCTTCGGCGGCGGCGCCAATTGATCCAACTGGAACTGCGACAAAAATTGAATATCTGCCGCAGTAAATTGATATTCCTGCAAAGACTGCTCAGCAACAGCACTGCAGGAAAAGGCCAATAAAAAAATAAAGCTACCTAAGGACAGGGACTCTTTTCTACGCCACATCACAACACCAAATTAAAAACCAGTGAATCTTGGGTATCGTTATGTTCGATATCAAACTGCATTACCCACCAGCCCGTCATTTGAAATTTGACGCCTTGAACCAAGTACTCGCCCGGTGACAGCTCTTGGGTGATTCGAGGTTGTGTTGGCAACCCATGTACGTGTCCGGGCATATGACCGTCGATGCTGACGTTAGCATTGGCCAACGGACGTCCATCGGAATCGGACACCAACAAACGCCATTGGTGAATTTCATTTAACGGCACCGCTAAATTCGGCTCGGTCAGTGGTTCTACATGAGCAAAATAATGCAAATTGCGCGAACGTTGGAACGTCGATACATCCAAGTCCGCAGGTGCATTTTGACCGCTCAACGCCGGCACTTTCATGGTCATATTATGCTGTTGCTGTGTTTCGGCACCGTCGGTCATACGGCCGTGCATACTGGGGTGAACACTACGAACCGGTGCATTATGGGCCATCACCTCATGATGGTTAGACTGCAATTGCATCGGGCCATGCAAACGCACTTTTTCTTGCCAGACTTGTGTAAAACCCTGGCGCATTAGTAGCAGAGCTTGCTGCTCTAATGTTGCAGATCGCTGACGCAGTAAGGTTCCTTGCTGCTGCCAGTGTTCACGTTGCGTATTTAGTAAATCAACCATGACAGCGAACTCCTCGCCCGCTGCATCATTCTGTCTATTACGTTGCTTAACTCGAAGTTTTTTTATTTCTTTTAGTAGTTCATTACTGCGTTTAAACACCAGGGAAGATTCATTTTCCAGCTCTCTGGCCTCGTTCAAAACAACCTTGGCATGCTGCATGATGGCATTTGACTGACCATGCTCTGCCGCCACCGAGACTGTAAATAAAAGGGTCATATATCCGAAAAACGCTTTAACAAAATTAGTACATTGAACCATCGAGCTGACTCCTAACTACCGGGATGGTTAAAAATCTTAGTCAACGATAGAGACAGGGCGAATTCTCGCCCTGCCTCACCGGTGATGCGTACAGATGGCTGCCTAAGGCGTGATATTGACGGTGTAGTCTTCTACTTCACCGTAATCAAAATCACCACAAGCAGGAGCTGCATTTTGGTAGCGCATGGCAATACGTAAGCGTGTCTTGCCCGTTTTGGCGGATGTTGGAATGGTCAGATCACCCGTAACGGTATTACTGCTCGCCGCAGATGAAAATACCGTTTCTCCGGCATCATCAAAGTCGCCGTCTTGATTGAGGTCGATCCAAATCCGCCAGACTTCGTTGTAACTACCACTGCGAAAGCCAGGTGTTAGTTCAACTGAGCTAAGTCCGGTGGAGAGGTTGATAACGTCACTGGTGAAGTCCGAGTATTTTTGAGCGCCCGAGTTATTGCTAAAGCTGGCGACTTTTACCCCGGCAATCCATTCATAATCAATGTTGTTACCCAAGGCAGCACAATAGTCCGCAGGGCCCGGTTGCTTGATGGCATCCCAGTCTGGGGTCAGAGTGAATAAACCATTGCCAATATCACTGGTAATGACATTGCCGCTGGCAAAATAAATGTAGTTACTCCAAGTACCAGAAAACTGCGCACTGTTGGAATTAGGAATGGTATCGAAATACGCCACTTCCTGAAGCGAACCGGATGCAATGTCCTTGGCGTCTAATATCCGCAATCCCGCACGATAATTAGACTCAAACACATAGCCATCCAGGGTATATAGGTTGTGGTCAATGGCCGCCGTCGGACCAACGTAACGACCAAGTTCTATTGGGTTATCCAAGTCACTGACGTCGTAGATATAGGACGTCGTATTGTGGCCATTGCGCTGCTCATCCAGTTCGTCATTCATGATCAACAAGGCATGATCATCGTTTAGAAACCAGCCCTGGTGAGTGTATTGTGAGCCCTGGTATGGGGTACGGGAAATTTGCTGAGGGTTCGACTTGGTGGTGACATCAACGATGGTAATGGTGTCTTCGTTATAGGCGGCGCAAATTTCACGATTGCTGTAATCGCTGTCCGGGCCGTTATAAATCACACACTGAGCATCGTGAGTGTAACCATCGCTAGAAAAGCAGCCAGCATACGATGGGTTGACCGGATCAGACACATCCACCATATACAGACCACCGCTGCACTGGTTGCTGCCCACCACGTAGGCGTATCCCGTTGCCTCATTGATGGCAATGTTATGCGCGTTGCCAAAACCGCCCATTTGCTTGGTCGCTGTTAACGTACCGCCAGGGGTGACATTGCGCAAACTGGTTAAATCGAACACCTGTAAGCCATGGGTACGGTTGCCGCGACCATCAGCCACGATAAAGGCATGATCATTGTAGGTTTTCACATCACGCCAAGCCGCACTGCCGCCATTGTGTGACGGCAGAAAGCCTAAAAATACCGGGCTGGTGGCATTGGTAACGTCGACAAACGAAGTGCCGTTTGTGCGGCCGACAATCGCAATCTCGGCGCCCGTCTGAGGATCGGTCCAGCCCCAAATGTCGTTCAACTCGGAACCATTGCCGCCCATATTTTCTTTGGCCAGAAAAGACTGTAAATCGACGTTCTTGCAAGGATAACCACCGGCACTACCATTGTCACAGCGAACAACCGCAGACGCAGCGCTGGAGGAGGTCGTCATGACATCCGGTCGGCTCAGGCCTTCACCGCCATTGCTGTCATCAAATTTAAATCCGTCAGGAAACATGGCACTGTGCGCCATGGCTTCCATTGGCAGACAGAAAACACTGGCAGAGACCAGTGCTGCTGAGAGTAGTTTTTTTGTCATAAAGGGATCCCTCTTCTGAATCCTTAGGTCGAGTCAGTATTGGTCGACGAGTCAACGCCTAGACCATGAGATAACGCCCGTTGCTGTTGTTATTATTCGGGCGTAGTCAAACAGGCGGGGAAATCATCTCCCTCAACTGCATAACCAAAGAAATGATGCACCCACAACCGCGAGCAACTCACCCATTTTGTCTAAACCGAATTGGCATTTAATACCAATGACATAGAGCCGCCCTAAACTAGCGCAGAATTAATAACCCACGCACCAAACTAGTCCGACCGCATTAGCCAGCCAACCACCATCTACTTAGACAAAATCACCAATAGAAATAGGAACTTGCAATCGCACCAACAACAATACGACACTCAAGCAATAAAAAAGCGACGCCAATAAAATAAACTTCACCAGAGAAAACACAAAAGAAATAATTAACCATAAAAACAAATTTCATGAACTAAAAACCTGAATCCATCATGACCGCCATATCGTCCTAATCCATCCAATACCCCACCGCAGTTTTGTGATTTTCTACATCGGCCCCAACCACCTACGCAGATGGATACACCATGTTCAAAAAAAACTATCTTTATAGCGCTGCATTGGCTGCCACATTGGTATCGGCACCTCAAGCCTTTGCTGTCAGCATGACTTCGTCCAGTGATATTTTGGATCGCTACTGGAGCCCAGATAAACTGGGTTTTCTGGAATGCCAATACGGTGTCCTTAACAGCACACCTCTAGGGCTGCCACGCTGCATACAAGCCAGCAATATTCAGTACCATCTTGAAATGCTGTATGGCATCGCCCAAGCCAACAACGGCAATCGTGCGGCAGGGCTGCCCGGATATGGCGCCTCCTTGGACTACATACAACAAACACTGGAAAGCGTGGGCTACCAAGTCGAGCGCAAAGCTTTTCCCTTTAACATGTACTACGAGTTGGGCGATGGTGTGTTAGAAGCCACCGGGCCAGAGCCCAGCACTTATGTGTTTGATCAGGACTTCACCTACTTCTCACAAACCACGGGTGGCGATGTAACGGCGCCGGTCACGGCTGTGGATGTGCAATTGGGTGCTGGCAATACCTCCAGCAGTGGCTGTGAAGCGGATGACTTTGCCGCATTCCCGGCTGGGCATATCGCCCTGTTGCAGCGCGGCAGTTGCGCTTTTCAAACCAAGGCAGAGAACGCTGCCGCAGCAGGTGCTAGCGCGGTGATTATTTTTAACCAAGGCGATAGCGACGATCGCAAAGATCTGCTCGATGCCACTTTGGGGGATGGCTACTCAGGCGGCATTCCAGCGTTGTTTGCTACATACGACAACGGCGCAATGTGGTCGCAAATCTCTGATTTAGAGCTGCGCCTTAAAGCGGATGTGGTGCGTGAGCAAACACAGTCATACAACCTGGTGGCTGAAACCGCGCGCGGCGATGGTAGCAATATCGTGATGGCCGGCGCGCACCTCGATTCGGTATACGCTGGCGCTGGCATTAACGACAACGGTTCTGGCAGTGCAGCGCTATTGGAAATGGCCATCCAAATGAGCAAAGCCTTCCCGCGCAACAAAGTTCGTTTCGCTTGGTGGGGCGCGGAAGAAGCCGGCCTGGTCGGCTCGACGGAATATGTAAAAGCGCTGTCTGATGAGGAAAAAGCCAACATTAAGGTGTACCTCAACTACGACATGATTGGCTCGCCAAACTTCGGTAATTTTATTTACGATGGCGACGGCTCCAGCTTTGATTTGCAAGGCCCGCCCGGCTCTGCCGCCACAGAAAAACTGTTTGAAAAATACTTTGGGCTGCGCGGCCTGGCGTTTGAAGGCAGCGAGATCAGCTTCCGCTCCGACTACGCCCAATTCTTTGAAGAAGGCATCGCCTTTGGTGGTTTATTCACAGGTGCTGAGGGCATTAAAACCGAAGAGCAAGCGGTGAAGTTTGGCGGCGAGGCCGGCAGCGCCTACGACCCGTGTTACCACGCACAGTGCGACGATCTGCTTAACATCAATACTCGCGCTTTGGAAATCAACGCCGATGCCAGCGCGTTTGTTACCAGCTGGCTGTCGCTGTCGACCAAAGCCATTGATGACGAGATTGCCGCCAGTGAGGAACAACCAGAAGGTCGCCTGTCAGGCATGAGCTACCAGCATGGCTATGACAAAACGCACTGGGGCAAGCACTGGATCAAATAACATCGCGGCTCGATGTAGTCCCTTTTGGGGCGCTTAGCGCCCCCTTTTTACATTGCTGTCAGCTTTCTCACTGCTGTGACAGCCTTTCTACTCACAGGTTTGTTTGTGGCAACTGGGCCAGTGATTTCCTTGCGATCCATGACCTGAAGTCCTAGATTCCCGCCTAATAACAGTATCTATCGTTCTGGCCAGCACGATGGTAACTGCGCAATCCCGTACAAGTACGATGCCTCAGGCAAGTTATAGTAGTCTGCGTAGGAACAAGTCAGGACTCAGCCGCATGAGCAGTCACAGCAGCGATCAAGGTGCATCAAACGAATTTGCCCAGTATCACCACAGCGATATGCTCGGTGGCCTGGAGCTGCTGCGTGCGCGTTACGAGACTCGTACCTTTGGCAAACACAGCCACGAAGGCTTCACCATCGGCGTGATTGAGCAAGGCGCGCAAAGCTTCTACCGCACCGGTGGCCAGCACATTGCACCGGCGGGCACCGTCATTTTGGTCAATGCAGATGAAGTCCACGATGGCCATGCACAAACCCACGGCGGTTGGGCCTATCAAGCCCTGTATCCATTACCTGATCAACTAGCGCAGCTGACTGAGTCGCTGACCCAAGGGCGTATGTCGACGCCTTATTTTCCACAGCCCGTGGCTTACGATCCGCAACTGGCCCATGCTCTGCGATTGGCGATGAATGCCAGCAGCGATGAATACTGCAGCCGCCTGCAACGCGAAACCTTGATGGCCGATGCTTTGCAGCAGTTGATTGTGCGCCATGGTCGTCATCGACCACCAGTGGCACAAACCCCTCGCGCGCAACGTCAAGTTGAGCAGGTCAAAAGCTTTTTGGACGAGCACCCGACAGCCGATTTATCGCTGCACGAGCTGGCCCAAATGGCGTCGCTGAGCCCTTACCATATGGCGCGAGCATTTAAGCGCCAATACGGTTTGCCGCCACACGCTTATCAGATTCAGGTGCGCCTGCGGCGTGCCCGCCAGCTGCTTCGCCTCGGCTTGGCCGCCACCCAGGTCGCCCACGATTGTGGCTTTCATGATCAAAGCCATTTGCACCGCCACTTTGTGCGCGCCATGGGCACCACGCCCGGTCAGTATCAATCCTGCCTAACGGCCTAAAGAGAGTTGCTTTATGTCTGCAAAAACGTCTTGCTGGCGCGGCTGCGTCGCGATGATGCCATTGAATCTGGCAGTGCTGCCGTGGGGCGTACTGGCCGGCTCGTACGCCATTGAATCTGGGTTCAGCGCCTGGCAAGCACAGGCCATGTCGGTGTTTGTTTTTGCCGGTTCAGCGCAAATTGTCGCCACCGGCATGTTGGCCGCGGGCAGCGGCATGTTGGTGCTGTTGCTCACTGTGGCGTTAATTACCGCCCGGCACTTGTTATACGCATTGAGTATGCGTGATCGCATTCGCCCCTTGCCCAGCCGCTGGCGTTACGCACTGGGTTTTTTGCTCACCGATGAATTGTTTGTATTGGCTGCGCAGCAAAAACCACTCGACAAGCATTACGCCCTCGCAGCTGGTTTGTCATTTTACATCTGCTGGAACTTATCCACTGCCCTGGGCATTGTTGCAGGCCAGTCGATCGAGCAACTGGACGAGCTAGGTCTCGACTTTGCCGTCGCCTCCACGTTTATCGCCTTATCCATTCCGGCCATTCGCAACATGGCCACCCTGGCAACTGTGATGGTGGCGCTGTTATTGTCCGTCAGTTTGAGTGTTGCCCAAGTGCCAGGAGCGCTGTTGATCAGCGTCCTTACCTCCATGATGACAGGCTACGCGATACAGCGCTGGCGGCCAACGCCAACGCCAACGCCAACGCCAACGCCAACGCCAACGCCAACGCCACAGGAGGTTGAATCATGATCTGGGCCAGCATCGTTGCCATGACCCTAGTGGTGTTTGCCAGCCGCTATGTGTTGCTGTCACCGGCCATTAACTTTCGTCTCAGTGGTGAATTTCAACAATTTATGAGTTATTGCGCGCCAGCGGTTTTGACCGCCATATGGGCGCCACTGGTGATCATTCAGGACGGTCGCATCGCTTTGGATAGCGACAATCCATATCTCATTGCCGCCGCTGCAGCGATCCTGTTGGCACTCGTCACTCGTTCTGTGTTGCTGACGTGCATACTCAGTATGCTGCTGTTTGCTTGGCTGGCACATGGCTAGCCTTAAGTTTATTGCATAAGGATCGAATTTAGTTTTTTCACGAATGTCTGTATCATGCTTGGCTGAACACAAAGGACGTGACCCAATGAAACTACTGTTTTTATTTCTTGCCATTGCTATATCCGGGTGCGCAGTCAAGCAGAGTTCCATCAACAAAAGTTCTGAAAGCAGCGCGATTCAGCTTACGAAGGATATCTCTGTTCAGAACTCCACTGCACTCGACAAGTTAGTTACCAGGCTAAACTGGTCTACAAGTGAATTTGGCGATCACACGAAATTTTCCACGTGGTGGTGCCAAGCAAAAGACAGAAGCAACCAACTAGAAATAGTCAGAGAACAATACAAAGAGCTATGCCGCTCAAAAGGAGGGATTTACGCAAAGCCCTTTTGCAAAACACCGTTCGGAACAGACTTAGTGATATTCTATGCGAACATTCATAGTGATGGCATGTGCACTGACTACTATCAAAAGTTTTCAGCCTCAATAGTCGAACCACTTAGCCAACTGGAGTCACCAAATTATCTCGCCACGCTTAAATCACTGGGTTACTTAACAGAAAAGCAGGCTCAAATAGCGAAGAAAGAAGAAAACAAAAATAAGCACATAGATGCTCGAAATAGGCATATGAAAAACCAGAAGTTCATTGAGCAGCTCGAAGAAGAGGTGCAGGAAATGCAACGTATTGGAACAGCCGTATGCAAATATCAGCCCTCCCCCTTGGGAATCGTGAAATACTATGGCTTCACCGAAAAATCAGCGAATAATAAAATAAAAATATTTATTTCAAATGCTCATTGGAAAGATAGTCCGAATGGAACGATTGGGGGATTCAAGCAAACGTACACATGGGACTCCCCATACAACTGGAGACTCTGCCGCAATCTGAAATAGCTACTTGATGTGATGACACAGCCTGTCGCCGTAATAATCGTTGTCGTAGTTGCAGTCCGTCGACGTATTTTTTGCACGCTTTTCTACCTGCAATATCCCGCCCATAAATACTTCGATAAAAGCCATAACACTCTCCTCTGGTTGATGTCGTTAAGATACACACCAAGCCACTTAGCAAAGAAATCAATTCCGCCTAATTGTCTGATAGCTTTTATCGTTTTATCAGCTGCTCGGCCGCTTGTTGCGCCCATTGTTGCCATTGCGCCAATGGTGCCGGTTGTTGCTGATACAAGTAATCTCCAATCGATGCGGTGAGTTGTTGCAGCGATGGCGAGGGTAACTGCTGCGACCACTCATCGGCAGGTTGTGACGGTTGGCGCTCGACCCCATGCAGCAGACCAATACGCTGCAAATGAAACAGGTAAAACCTCAGGCTGGCATCGGCATCACCGGGTTGATAGCGCTGCAACTTCCACTGACTCCAACGAGCTCTGGCTTGCGGCCACCAGCGCGGACGCAGCAAGTAGGCTACCAAAGACACCAGAGCCAACAACAACCACAAAGGCCATAAACCCAGCAGTAGCCATTTCAGCAGTGCCAGCACCACGGTGACCAGGGTATAGACCAGCATCCACAAGCTGCTGAGCAGGCCCGCGAGGGACCAACCGCCGTCGGCTGCCTGTTGGCGACGAGCGATATCCTCGGCGTACTGTTGGATTTGCTCGCCGGCAAATGGGCTCGACTGCGGCTCTGGTAAATCGTAATACGCGGTTGGCTCGAAGGTCACCCAGCGCCCGTCAATCCAGGCTTCGGTCCAGGCGTGACCATCAATAGCACGAATCTCAAAATAGCCAGTGAGTGGATTTTGACTGGTAGCACTGAAGCCGGTAATCAGTCGCGCCGGTATGCCAATGCTGCGCAGCATTACCGCCATAGCACTGGCGAAATACTCACAATGGCCGCGCTTATCTTCAAACAAAAAACGGTCCAACGGCGTTTCACCCTGTGACTGCAGAATCGACTCAAAGCTGTAGTCGTACTGTGTGCGTAAGTGCTGTTCCAGTGCCACCGCCTTTGCCATTGCATCATCAGCACCCTGGGTAACGTCTCTGGCCAAGCGGTGTATGCGGGTGTCGAATAACTGAGGTAATTGCACGTCGTAGCGATCGGGTGCAGCGGCCTGCGACACCGGACGCCCCTGGTAGCGCACATCGGTTGAGCGCACGCTGTAGCGCGTCCCCGGCGTTAACGTGGCCGGCAGCAACGGATGTCCGTATTGATCCAACCCCACGCTGCTGGAAGGCAGCCACAAAGTCGCCGGGTCCGGCGCCACCGGCAGCCAAGCCGGCATTGGCTGGACAATCTCGATCACCTGTAAGAAGTCACCCTCACCTTTGCCGAGCTGCACTTTGCCACGATCATCGGTGCGCAATTTGCGCGAGATGTCTTCACTGCTGGAGGACCAACGAATGCCGTCAAAGGTGTCGAAGGTGCGTACTTTGAGATAAGCACCACGGTCGGCCTTCATGCGCGCCACCATGGCGTTCAAATCAACACCACCGCCGCGCTCACCGTCACGAATATCAAACTGCTCGTTAAAGCCAGCGTACGAATAATCACCATCGGCATCGGACAGCTCGGTAATCTCGTTTAGCTCGTCGTAACCTTCTGGGGTGGTTCTTTCGACCTCAGATTTTCGTTGTTTTTGATTGTCTGCTGGCGGCGCACTTTGCGCCTGTGATTGCCACTGCTCGTTGTGGTAGAAATCCGGGCTATCCGCTTGATATCCGCCCCAGTTCAGTGGCGACAACCGGGGCACCAGCATGTACACCAATACCGCAATCAGCACGGTGATCGCGGTGACTTTCAACCGTGCCGCTGCCCCCGGACCACGGAACTGAGCGCTGTGTTCACCGCGATCCAGCCAGGCCTCACTCAATGAAAATGCCGCCAGCAAGGTAAACAGCAACATCACCAACAAATAGCCGCCGCTGGTGGCCTCGGCAGCACCGCTCAGCAACAATACAAAGCTCACCAGCTGCAACAGATAGTACTGCCGATAGGTATTGGTGATACTGGCCAAGGCCAGCTGAATCAGTACCAGCAACACACTCAGTGCTGGCAACAAGCCCATCGTAAACAGCAAACCGAGAAACGCCATTAAGCCAGTGGCGGCCAAACCGTCGCTTAACGTTTTATTCGCTGCAATGTCATCACGTTTGGTCCAAGCGCGTTGCAATACAACGCCATTAGCCACTAAGGCGAGTGCGCCCAATAGAGCCCCCAAAGGCGCACCAAACAAGGTGCCCAGCGCACCGGCAGTAACCACCGTTAGCTGCAGTGCCAGCCAGAAGAACACCGCTTGCCGATAAATCATACGGACAGTACCTGATGTAGTTTGCTCAGCTGATGTAAGTGCAGCAGCCAGTGATCGCTGCTCAGCTGTCGCCAACCTTGTGCGTAGTTGGCCATGGGCAGATCAAAGCTGTCGGCGGCATAGACCAAGTCCAAATGTCCGCCGCAGCTGGGCATATCCAGCGTTTGCCGATCGGTGCGAATGGTGACAACGATGGGCGGCTCCTGACGTTGGGCCACCGCCTGTCGTATGGCATCGCTGTAATCCTGCTGCCCGTCGGCTTGAACACCGGCCAACGCCCACAAAGCATCATTGATGTTGGCGCTGCCGGGCTCAACCGACAGCGTCGTTGTGCGATCCCCCGCCACCACCAATGTGGCCGACAGCTGCTGGCGCCGTGCAAACTCCAGCATGGAAGCGCCAATTTGTAACGCGTACTCAAAGGTCGTATCGCTGCCTTGGCCCAAACAGTGTTCGGCATTGCCATCGATAACGATCAGCCAGGACGGTTGATCAAAGCTGTGGAACTCACGCACCACCAACTGTTGTTGCCGAGCCGAGGCTCCCCAGTGCACGTGCTTCATACTGTCACCGTCACGATGCGGGCGCACGCCTGCAAACTCACTGTGCGCGCCACGACTCATTTGTGAATCTGCACCCACCATCAGCGGGTTGTCCGCACAGGGCTGCGGCAGTTGGCGAATACTGTGTACTTTGGGCTGCACGCGAACTTCACACATCGGACTCGCTAGCGTGGTAGGACGTTGCACAAAGCCAAATGGCCAACCACAACTCAGTTGCGGCGCCGGTAACTGATACACACCGCGCGGCGGGCTGGGGTAGGACAGCTGAATTGTGCCCGCCTCCAGACGCGGCAGAAAATGCTGCTGCGGCTGCCCTAATAATGACTCGGTGACGGTCACAAACAACAGTGGCTGGCGCGGCTGACATTGATACTGCAACACCAGTTCACCTCCAGCACTGGCTTCCCCCCACTGACGTCGCTGAATGCGCACGCCACGCATTGCCCACCAGGGCAGCAACCAGCTGACGGCAATCAACGCCAACATCAGTGCCAGGCTGCCGTACAACAGCGCAATGCCTCGATTCCATGCCATTAAAAAACAGGCCAACGACATCAGCCATAAGAACCGATGGGCGTTCATGTATCGCGCCAACCAGGTCGTCAGCGGCCGCAGTTGTGCCTCCAAACTGCCCTGACTCATGCCGTTGTATCAGCCTTAGGCGCAGCGTCGCTGGCTTTGTCGTCGGCGGCGTAATCCGGTACTGCCACCGAGGCTAACAGTTGTTGCCAGAACTCCTGTCGCCCCTCAGCACGCTGCAATGTTGCATCACGAAACAGAATACGATGCGCCAGAATCGGCTCCAGCAATGGCTTGACCAGCGCCGGGGTGACAGCGTTTTTGCCGTTCAACAACGCTAGTGCCCGCGCCGCCTGCATCAGTGCCAATGAACCACGTGGGCTAGCACCAAGTTTGACGCCGACATGCTCGCGAGTGGCACGCACCAGTTGGCTGATGTAGCGCGCCATTGGCTCACTCAGAGTGACCTTATCGACCTGACCTTGCAGTGCCAGCACCTGTGTTTCATTAAACAATGGCTTGATCTGATCCAGAGGGTGGCCTTGCTGCTGTGCCAACATCAAAGCAACTTCCTGATCTTCATTGGGATAGCCCAAGCTAAGGCGCATAAAGAAGCGGTCTAACTGAGCTTCCGGCAGCGGAAAGGTGCCGCTGAACTCCACCGGATTTTGTGTCGCCATCACCATAAACGGCTTGGGAAGTGTGTAGGTCTTGCGATCAGCAGTGACCGTGCCTTCTGCCATGGCTTCTAACAACGCAGATTGGGTTCGCGGCGTCGCGCGGTTGATTTCATCCGCCAGCAGCAAGTGGCTAAAGACCGGCCCCGGCATAAAGTGGAACTGATGTTCTTCGGTGTTGTAGACACTGATGCCGGTAATGTCCGTTGGCATCAGGTCCGGCGTGCATTGAATGCGCTTCATTTTGAGTGACAGCGCTTTGCCCAGCGCCCGCGCCAACGTGGTTTTACCAAGCCCGGGCGCATCTTCAAGCAATAAGTGTCCGCGACTCAGCAAACACACCATCACCAACCTGAGCGTTGCCGGTTCCGTCTGCACCACACTGGCCAGTGCCTGCTGTAGCTGATGAATCATGGCCTGAACTTTGGGTTGTGCGGACGCGCTGTCCGGCGAGGCGGTGCTATTGGCGCTCATGGGGGCTTCCTGTCAATCAATGTGGGCTGAAGTATGCCTGCCAGACGACGCTCTCCCAAGAGTGAATCCGGACGACTGGCTAAAGCTGTGACTTTAGTCCATTTACTCGCCAAACCTATATCAAAAAAAATTGATATAGAACAAAAAACCACCTAATATGCACACTTATGGAAACTCCAACCGGCGCTCACTTAGATCATCAACGACTGGCCCAGGCGCACAAAGCCGCGGGGGATGCGCTACGGTTGAGCATTTTGCAGCTGCTCGGGCGCGGTTCGTTTGGCGTGTTGGAATTGAGCCAGGTGTTTGACGTCAAACAGTCCGGCATGAGTCACCACTTAAAGGTACTGGCCCAGGCCGGGTTGGTGAGTACACAGCGTGAAGGCACGAGTATTTTTTATCGCCGCCCGCTGATCAGTGGCAACGATGCCTGGAGTCAGTGGCTGCGCACCACCTTTAGCGCCATTGATGCCAGTGACGGCCTGCAAGACAGCGGGCTGCAGCACAACCTGAGTCGGGTATTGAATGAGCGCACGCGCGCCTGTGCCGAGTTTTTTGCTCGCAACGCGGATGCGTTTAAAGAGCAGCAGGACCTGATCGCCTCCTACGACCAATACGGTCAGGCGCTAGAAAGCTGGCTGGCTGGTTATCAGGGGCAAAGCCGCTACGCTCTGGAAGTCGGCCCCGGCGAAGGCGCGTTTTTGCCAGCTCTAGCACAGCGTTTTCAACAGGTCACCGCACTGGATATTTCCGCACCTATGCTGGCTCAGGCCAATGCCATGGTGAATCAGCATCAGCTGAGCAATGTCCGCTGTGAGTTGGGCGACACCCAATGGTTGCTGCAGCAAGAGCATCCAGCGGTGGATTTCGCGGTGGCCAATATGGTGTTGCACCATGTGCCTGCGCCACAAAATATTTTCGCCGACGTGTATCAGCTACTAGCACCGGGCGGTGCTTTGCTGATTACCGATTTATGTCGCCACGATCAAAGCTGGGCCAAGCAGTCCTGCGGCGATTTGTGGCTGGGTTTTGAACCCGATGATTTAACCGACTGGGCCCACAGCGCTGGTTTAACAGCAGGCGACAGTCAATTTTTGGGACTGAGAAACGGTTTTCAGATTCAGTTCCGTCTGTTTTATCGCCCCGCGCGCGGCGCGGAATCACCTTTAGAGAGGACGCTATGAGCGAATATTCCATCTTCACCTCCGAATCGGTATCCGAAGGCCATCCGGATAAAGTGGCCGATCAGATTTCCGACGCCGTACTCGATGCCATCATTGCTCGTGATCCGTACGCGCGCGTCGCGGTCGAAACCCTGGTCAAAACCGGTATGGCGGTGGTAGCAGGCGAGGTCACCACCTCGTGCTACGTGGATTTGGAAGACATCGTACGCGACGTCATTACCGGTATTGGTTACAACAGCTCGGACGTCGGCTTCGACGGTGCGACCTGTGCGGTACTGAACGGCATCGGCAAGCAGTCAGTGGATATCAATCAAGGCGTTGATCGTGCTAAGCCGGAAGATCAGGGCGCTGGCGACCAGGGCCTGATGTTCGGTTACGCCACCAACGAAACACCGAACCTGATGCCAGCACCTGTGTATTACGCTCACCGTCTGGTACAGCGCCAATCTGAGCTGCGTCGCAACGGCATGCTGCCGTGGTTGCGCCCAGACGCCAAATCTCAGGTCACCATCAACTACGAAGGCGAAACACCGAAAGTGGATGCCGTGGTGCTGTCGACTCAGCACGACCCGTCGATTGATCAAAAAGATCTGCGCGAAGCGGTATTGGAAAACATCATTAAGCCAGTACTGCCAGCTGAGTGGCTGACCGAAGACACCCTGTATCACATCAACCCAACGGGTAACTTTGTGATTGGCGGCCCTGTTGGTGATGCTGGCCTGACCGGCCGTAAAATCATCGTTGATACCTACGGCGGCATGGCCCGTCACGGTGGTGGTGCCTTCTCCGGCAAAGACCCTTCCAAAGTTGACCGCAGCGCCGCTTACATGGGCCGCTATGTAGCCAAGAACATCGTTGCCGCAGGCCTTGCGGATCGCTGTGAGATTCAAGTGTCCTACGCCATTGGTGTCGCCGAGCCGACGTCGATTTCAATCAACACCTTTGGCACCGGCAAGATCAGCGACATTGAGCTGGCCAAGGTAGTGCGCGACGTGTTCGACCTGCGCCCGTACGCCATTCAGAACCAACTGGAACTGCTCTACCCCATGTACCAACTGACCGCCGCTTACGGTCACTTTGGTCGTGAACCGTTTGAGCACACTTACGAATACGAAGAGAACGGCGAGCAGAAGAGCAAAACCTTCACCGCCTTCACTTGGGAAAAAACCGACAAGGTCGATGCTTTAAAAGCAGCGGCCAACGTATAAATCAGAGGCAATTTTCATGACTCAATTTACCGATTACAAAGTCGCCGACATTAGCCTGGCCGAATGGGGCCGCAAAGAAATCGACATCGCCGAAGGCGAAATGCCAGCGCTGATGGCACTGCGCCGCAAGTACAAAGACGAGCAGCCACTGGCCGGCGCCAAGATCATGGGCTGCATTCACATGACCATTCAAACCGCCGTGTTGATTGAAACGCTGGTGGATTTGGGCGCCGAAGTGCGCTGGTCATCGTGCAACATCTTCTCGACTCAGGATCACGCCGCCGCTGCCATTGCTGCGGCCAACATTCCGGTATTCGCTTGGAAAGGTGAAACCGAAGAAGAGTTCCTGTGGTGCATCGAGCAAACCATTCGCGCGGAAAAAGACAGCGAGCAAGTGTGGGATGCCAACATTATTCTCGACGATGGCGGCGATTTGACCGAGATGGTTCACACACGCTTCCCGCAAATGCTGGACGCCATTCACGGTATTTCTGAAGAAACCACCACCGGTGTGCATCGCCTGTTAGACATGCTCAACAAAGGCGAGCTGAAAGTACCGGCAATCAACGTCAATGACGCTGTGACCAAGTCGAAAAACGACAACAAGTACGGCTGCCGCCACTCGCTGAACGACGCCATCAAACGTGCCACCGACCACTTGCTTAGCGGTAAAAAAGCATTGGTAATTGGCTACGGCGACGTAGGTAAAGGTTCTGCTGCATCGCTGCGCCAAGAAGGCATGATCGTTAAGGTCACTGAGGTAGATCCTATCTGTGCCATGCAAGCCTGCATGGACGGCTTTGAAGTGGTCTCACCTTACATCGATGGCGTTAATACTGGCACCCTAGACGGCGTGAACAAGCAGCTGCTGGGCACCACCGACCTGATCGTCACCACCACAGGCAACGTCAACGTGTGTGATAAAAACATGCTGCAAGCGCTGAAAAGTGGCGCTGTGGTATGCAACATCGGTCACTTCGACAATGAAATCGATACCGCCTACATGCGTGACAACTGGCAGTGGGACGAGATCAAGCCACAGGTGCACAAGGTCGTTCGCGATGCAGCCAGCAATGATCACCTGATTCTGCTGTCTGAAGGCCGCTTGGTGAACCTAGGCAACGCTACCGGTCACCCATCGCGCATCATGGACGGCTCGTTCGCTAACCAGGTACTGGCGCAAATGTACTTGTACGAGCACAAGTTCGCCGACCTGCCAGCCGAGCAAAAGGCTGAGAGCATTTATGTGAAGGTACTGCCGAAGAAACTCGACGAAGAAGTGGCTAAGGACATGGTCGAAGGCTTTGGTGGCGTGATCACCCGTCTGACCCAAGAGCAGGCCGACTACATCGCTGTCAACGTTGACGGTCCGTACAAGCCAGAAGCATACAAATACTAACGTGTCGGGCATCAAGCTACCTGGGCAGTAGCTTGATGCCGACCCTGACTGTGGCACAACACTATGACTACCCTGAGTTTCGAGTTCTTCCCTACCAAGACCGACGAAGGTACACAAAAACTGCTACGCGTTCGTGACGAACTGGCGCAGCACAATCCCGAATTTTTCTCTGTCACCTATGGCGCTGGCGGCTCCACCCGTGACCGCACTTATGCCATCGTCAAAGCGATCCAGGACAGCGGCATCAGCGCCGCACCGCATATGTCGTGTGTTGGTGACAGCAAGGCAGAACTGCGCCAACTGCTGCATGACTACCAAGCGTTAGGTATCAAACGCATCGTGGCGCTACGCGGCGACTTGCCCTCCGGTGCCGGTCTGGCCAGCAGCGAGCTGCGTTATGCCAACGAGTTGGTGGAATTTATCCGCGATGAGACCGGTGACCATTTTACTCTGGAAGTAGCGGCTTATCCGGAGATGCATCCACAAGCCAGCAACTTTGACATTGACGTGCAAAACTTCGTTAACAAGGTCAAGGCGGGGGCTGACAGCGCCATTACCCAGTACTTTTTTAACGCCGACAGCTACTTTCATTTTGTTGATCGCGTGCAGGCCATGGGCGTCGATATTCCCATCATTCCGGGCATCATGCCGATCACTAATTACAGCAAGCTGGCCCGCTTTAGCGATGCTTGCGGCGCCGAGATTCCGCGCTGGATTCGCAAGCAGTTGGAAGCCTATGGCGACGATGTCGACAGCATTCGCCAGTTCGGGCAACACGTTATTACCGAACTGTGCCAACGCCTGCTCGATGGCGGCGCTCCAGGGATTCACTTCTACACCCTGAACCAAGCCGAAGCCAGCCTAGCGGTGTGGCAACAGCTGAGTCATAGCGCTAAATGAGCACATGACGACACCCGTCGGCCTGAAACACGGGCCGACCGGTTTTCACTGCCTTGCCATGGCAGTACTATAGCGGCTTGTTTCTAGACCCCGGCCAACTCATGGCACACTCTCTGTATCTTGCGTCCACGCCGCTGCACATTCTTAACTCGGTAGCCATTGCCAGTTCACAACCGTCAGCCACAGCGCATCTGTGGATGATTGATCAGCCCAACACCTTGGATAACCCTTACTTTCAGGTGCTGAACGATTGGCAGCAATCACCCTTCGACGGCTTGCACATCAGTGCCGGACAACAAGGTGGCGTCAGGCGTAAGTTAGCATCCAGAAAACAGATCTTTGCGCGCTTGCGCGAGTGGGTCGAAGCACACCAACCAAAACATATTTACACCGGCAACGATCGACGCATTGAGTTCCAATACGCCATGCATTGTGCCCAAGCACAGGCAACGGGTGTGTATATGGACGAAGGCACCTTTACTTACGTTGGTCGCAAAGCCTCGACCAGTTGGTCGGATCGTATTGTCGACAACGGCCTGAAGAAACTGGCCTATGGCCGTTGGTGGCATAGCCCGAGAACCATTGGCGCATCGCGCTGGGTGAAGCAAGTTTATGCCGCTTTCCCGCAATGGGTGCACCCGCTGCTACAGCGTAAGGAGCTTATCGCGCTGCAACCGTTGTTTACCAACAACGCCGCAGTGACGTCGTTTTGCACGGAACTGGCGAATTTTTTCGATGCGCCGACCGAGCATCTTGCGCAATTGGATTGCGTACTGACTCTGCCGCACGAATCCATCATTGATACTTTGCCCGGCTATCGCGACGCCATGCTAAATACGGTGGCGCAGCTGCAGCAGGCCGGGTTGAAAACCGGTATTAAGTATCACCCGCGCAATCAACAGCCCGATATTCTCAATGCCAGTGCGCTCGACGGCTTTACGCTGATTCCCCATCAGATTCCGTTCGAAGCTTTGCTGCCCCTGTTGCCGGAGCAAGTGATCGTGATTGGTGATGTGTCGTCCACACTGATTAACAGTCGTTGGCTGAAACCCAGCGCCAGGCTGCTGTCCATTGCCAACCCCAAGGTGGCGCTGTACCAGCAGTTCTGCCAGTTGTTTGAACGCTTAGGCGTACAGGTGTTAGAAAGCAGTCAGCTCCCCAGCGCCCTCACCCACTTATTGCAACAGGAGCCATCGTGCTCACACTGACACCCGAACTGCTTCTGGGGCAGGGGCGTGATCGCGCTTGTTATCAACATCCAGATGATCCCATGTTGTGCGTAAAAGTGGCCATTCGGCGGGAAAAACAAACGCGCCGTGAACGGCGCTATTTCAAAGTGCTGCAACAACAAGGCAAGAACACGCGTCAGCTGGCGCGGTATAAAGACACCGTTGCTACCAACTTGGGCACTGGCGCAGTGTTTGAACTGATCCGAGACCAGGATGGAGCCCTGGCGCTGACGTTACGACAAGCCATTGAGCAACAACAGCTCGATGCCTCAGAGGTGATGCCATTGGTGCAGCGTCTGCGTGACTACCTATTTACTCAGGCCATCTGCGTGCGCGACTTGAGCCCCAACAATCTGATGGTCCGCCGCACGGATAGCGGCTCTGATTTGGTGGTGATCGATGGCGTTAGCAACCCGGGCGTCAATCCACTGAACTTCTACTGGCCATGGTTGGCGCGCGTGTATCTTAACAAAGCCTGGCAATCATTCGAGCGTAAGTTAAACCGCCTGCTTCCCGCCTAATCAGCCACTCAAGTCGCAGGTAATACCACTACCTGCCACCATTACTCTGAAATCAAAACCACGCCGAATGGGCAAAATGTGCATTTTGTCCAAACGTCATGGTTTTGTAATTGTGTTGATTTCAATCAGTGATACCATTGTGAAACAGTTAGATCCCTAGATGGAACAATAATAAGGCGCAGCGCCTTCTCGTCGCTGTAAGCGCAACACTGTGTTCTGGGGACGTCATTATTCTGTTTCGGAAGGTAGTTGCATGCATCTCACTATGAATCTGTTGGTCAAGAACGAAGCCGACATCATTGCCGAGAACATTAAGGTCCACGCAGCGCTCGGCGTTGACAGTTTTGTAGTGATGGATAACGGCTCAACCGACGGTACCGTTGCGGTAGTCAAAGCGCTTTCACAGCAATATCACATCACTTTGATCGAACGGCCTGAGCTGGATTATCAGCAAAGCAATTGGAAAACCGAGATGGCGCGCATTGCGCGTAAAGAACATGGCGCCGATTGGACCATCGCCAACGACGCTGACGAGTTTTGGATTCCGCGCCAAGGGTCGTTAAAAGATGAGCTCAGTAAAACCGGCTCTATCATCAGCTGTCGCCGTCGTAACGTGTTGTTTGATCAGCACGCCTTCGACGCCCAGCGACCGTTCTACACCCAGACTAACTGCGTGCAATACCCGGTGTTGTATCAAAAAGGTACCGAACGCAAAACCGATCAGATGTCGATTATGCTCGGCAACATTCACGGCAAAGTGATGGTGCGATCACTGGGTATGCTGCGCATCAAAGGCGGCAACCATCGCGCCTGGCACGCCTGGGGCTGGTGGAACCAGCGTCACAGCGACAATATCACCGTTTACCACTACCCCATTCGCTGCAAGCAGCGCTTCCTTAACAACATTCAAAATCGCGCCCAATTGTTGGAAAAAGGCGTTACCAAAATGGGCGACCACTACCGCCGCTGGGTGGGGTTACTGCAGCAGGATCAAATGGACTGCGAGTTCAAACGCTTGGTGCTAACACCCGAATACAAATCTTGCTTGCTCGACCTCGGCGTGATTGAAGAAGACACTCATGCACGCGACACCATTTCCGCAATATTGAGCGGCGCCATGCCAGTGGTGGAAACCAGTAAAAATAACGCTTTGCAACCGGCCTGAGCCGTCCTCAGACGCAGCTAAAGCAACACTCTGTCGCACCATAGCGGCAGGAAATGAGAGGCGTTTTTGTTAAGATTCTGTCATTCATTGTAAAGACGACAGACTCATGACAGGACTTGTCACTATTTGTGACCCTCACGGACAGCCGCTGCAACGCTTTGTGCGCACACGTGGTCAGCCTCAGCGCCCCAAACAGCACAGGCTCAAACAATTGTGGGTGGACAGCAAACCCTCCACCGTGGGGCCCTCATGCCAAGATGGTGAGATTATTAAACTCATCAAAGCACGCCGCTGGCACGAACATATTAAGATTTTATGGGCCCACAGTCGTACCCACAAAGAGGTGGTTGGAGCCGATCTGTTGCAACAGCTGGGGTTAAACACACCCGCCATTCACGAGATGGGGATCAGCCTGCCGATTTTCCCGCAGTCGCGTTACATCGGCTATTACGTGATGGACAACTTGCTGAGCCAAGGGCTGCAGGAAGTGCATCAGCTATTTGAAGACCCGAATACTCCTGAGTCACTGCGCCTGACCATCATCGACAACATCTGCGCAGGTTTGCAGGCAATGTACCGCAATAAGATCGTCTTTACCGACTTTCATCTGGCCAATGTATTCTGCAACAGCGACGGTGATCTGACCTGGATCGATACCGGCATTACCGTTTACCACATGCGCAACAAGCGCGAACAAAAATACGCGGCGTCCATTCAGCGGCTGGTCAACTATTACGACGACAGCATGTTTACTCAACAGGAGAAGCAGCGCCTGCTGCAGTGTTTAGCGATCGCTTAGCGGCACATTGGCTGACGTAACTGACCAACACCGTCTGCACAATCATGAAATAGCCAATGGTGATCTTGAGCGATAAGAAGATTTCTGACAATCCATACACCAAGCCCCCAAACGATACCGTCAGCCCAGCATACGCTGCCAAGCGTGTATCAGGGTGGCTGCAGTGACGCGCAAAAAAACTGATCAAAAACGCGTATAAAGCGACATAGAAAACCAGGGACAACAGGCCACGAGTCGACAATACCCACAGCACATCATTATGTGCGTGTTGCAACCACAAGGACGCCGACGTTTCTCCCAGCGCATGCATCGCCTCTTTGGTGGCCATAAAACCAGCCTTGCCCTGACCCAGCAGCGGACTGTCGGTAAAGGTTTGCCAGGCCACCTTCCACAGCTCAAAGCGCTGACCCAATGACGTCTGCGCATTGTCCTCAACAAAATACTCGTTGAGGCTGTTCATTGTCTCACCCACACGAGCAGTGACGGTGGCTGAATTGCTGAGCCCCAGAATAACGATCAGGGCCGCGGTGACACTGAGCACCAGTGTCTTGCGCCAAGTGCGACGATCCAGCCACCACCAAGCCAATGCAGCCACCAACAGCCATAGCAACCAATACACCCATACGCCGCGGGTCTGCGACCACACCGTGGCAACAAAGCCCATTAAAGCAGCGAGCAACAACAGCACCCTGACGGCCCAGTGAAAGCGGCTGTCCAGTACCATCAGGTAGCAGATCAAACCAGTAGTAAGGCTGACGATGCCAAATGGAATCGGTAACCCGTGATGAATACCGCGCACATCGCCGGCACGCAGATCTTTCAGCACCACCACCAAGGTCATCAACATGGCTGCCATTGCAATGGCCGCCAGCCAGCGCCGATCTAATTGAATACGAGCGAACACCGCCAGCAGTCCCAACGGCAATAAATACTGCCAATAACTGCGAAAGCCGGTTTCAACCCACAAATCACCCGACACGGCGAAGCTAATTAAGGCGCCAAAAAACAGGCCACAGGATAATAGCAATAAGGTTTTCTCGGAAGAAAACAGCGGCCGCTGCGCCGGCAACAGATGCAACAACGGCAGTAGCCAGACTAGGTGCGTCAACTGAGCTTGCGACGGGCTGGCGTCCAGGTGTATTGCCACAAACACCAGCGCCACTAAAAAGGCACCCACCCGGATTAAATAGCGCTGCCAATCCAATGCCTTGAAGCTGCTTGTTGATTGCTCGCTCATGATGCTGGCAACGCTGCGGTGATTTTTTCCTCGACCATGGCATGGTGGCGCTCATCGGCTTGGCGCCAATCACCATGCACATAATAATCGCGGTACAAATACTGCAAAAAGCGTTCTCGCAAAACTGGGTCCGGCGCGTTAGGTCGCCGACAGGCCTGAGTCAGCTCAGTGGCGTTTGTCACCGCCGTTACCAGCCCATCAATGTTGTAAAACGCCTGCCCTAAGGTGATCACCGGCTTGTTTAATAACAACGCTTCAAAGCCAACACTGGAGTTTATCGTCAGTACCGCATCGGCCTGTTCGATCAACACCTGGGTATTGGCCTGGTTGTAAAAGCGGATTGAGTCATGGGCCTGATGCAAATGTCGGTAATCGTTCTTGGAGCTTGGATGCTCCTTTACCACAAACACTAAAGGTTGCTCACACTGCTGCAGCACACGGCTGAGCAATTGGTGCAACTGCTCCATATTGTTGATCCACGGCGAGTACTCAACAATTTGCGTATCTGAATCGACTTGGAACGGCACGAAGACGTATCGCGGAGGCAACTCTTGCTGCTCCTCTTTCGCTAACGCGCCTTTGCGTGGTTTGCGCTCGGTCAGCTGCGCCGGCAACTGTTCGGCGGCAATATTCAGTTGCCGATAAAAGTGCGCATCTCGAGGAATACTGCTGGCGTAATTCACGCCTCGTTCGTCGACCGTGGTGGTGTTTGGAAAAGCGCCATTTTCAAAAAATATAAGACGCGTTGCTGTCGTTTCGAGCAGTTTGCGCACCATTTTCTGGCGCCATTTCATACCACTCCACAGCCCTACTAAGTGATAACGACGCTGACCGAAAAAGCGCTCGGCTCGTAGCCAGAACGAATACACCTCTAGCCAATAACGCAGCTGTAGCGCTACACGCTTAGCCGGATTAAGGCGATAGCCCTTGGACTCCTGCTCTACTGTGGTGACACGCAGAGCAACAATGCTGCTCAAAAAGCGTCGTTCAGCCTGTGATAACCGTCTGGGCAACACCGCCAGAGGCAAACGATTGTCGTGCAAAACATCGATATCAATTTTGTCGGTGCTGCTCGCAACGGCGGCAAAATAACGTTCCTGATGGCGGTTTACCGCCAACAGCAGAGCAGAGGGCATGTTGCAAATGAACTCAGGTATGACTCAGAAGAGTGGATTCTACATTATCCAGATCAGGAATCATCGCCGTTTCGTTGTCGACAGACACCGCCTGCGCATCAAACGGCCCCATGTTCATCGCTTCCACTGACTGCAGATCCTTTTCATGCACGTGCACAATGCGCGGAATGCCTTGAATAAGCAGCGCAAAGAACGGCATTTGCGGATGAGCGCCAACGCCATTAATGATGGCAAAACGTGCATCTGGGTTCGGTGCTGGAGCTCCTTGCTTATTCAGCATTTCATAACACAGAACAGGCACGGTAACGCCGCGCCAGTCAACACGCCCGAGTACCCAGTCAACGGTCGAGTTGGTGGTGAGCAGGTGCGAAAACGGCACAATTTCAGCCACAGTTACGTTGGGCAACAGCATGTTTCTGTCTTTCAGCGGCAACAACAAACAGTTCAGCCGTGATGGGCCTTTAGCCGCCGATTTAGGAAGCTGACTCATGGGTTTCCATCCAATAGTTTTTAGTAAAATTAACCAGCTGCAACGCCAATTGATAGGGGTCGCCGGTATAACTGGTGCGCCCGGTTTCCCGCGCGCTGTCGGGCATGGAAGAGCTTGCACAACTGGAGGACGATTGCGCCCAAATCGGGCCATGGCCGTCGGCCAAACTGACGATCGCCTCGCTGCCGTCATTACCCATGCCGCTAAATAAAATATATCCCGCGCGATGGCCGTAATAATGGTCAACGTTGAGGATGACCTGATCAATCGACGGACCATATGGGCCTGGCCACTGGTGGCCTTTGTCGACTGTAAGCCCGGCGCCATCGAAGCAAAATTCCTGACGAATCGGTGCTACTAGCACATCACCGCTACACAAGCGGTAGCCTGGAGCAAACGCACGCATCTGGTAATCGCAATGACGGCCGATGCTTTGTCCCAGGGTATTTTCGAACCTCGGGTCAATGTGTTGTGCGTACACAAACGCCAGCGGCAACCCCTCTGGCAGGGCATCGAGAAATTCTTTTACCGCTTCTGGTCCACCCAACGAAGCGCCGAGCACCCACACCATAAATGGCTCTTTACTGGCAGGTTGAGTCAGCACCGGCGGCAGCAATACTTTGTTGTTGACCTGATTAGAGAGCGAGTGCAATACGGAGGCGTCCTCACTGACCACAGGTGCATCGTGCAGCACGGAACGCAGCTTGGCGTACAGCCTTTTTTCCCAGCGAGGAAAGGTGGGGCAATGTTTTTGCGGTGCTTTGCCCATGCCCATAAGGACCGGCACTTCGGTATCTAGGAGCTTTTCTAGCCAGTCGATATCGCTATTTTCATCTTCGTGGCGAACATCGACCAGCCAGGCGTCAACCTCAGGGATGTGGCCGTCCCCGAGCAGTAAGCGCTGGGGGTCCATGTTGGCGCTGACCTCAAAAGCAAAATCCCGCAGCGCACTACTCAATAAGTGCTGCTGCAGGCGGTCATCGGACACAATGCCGATGCGCGGTGCGGGCATGGCTAGCTGCCCTCATTGGCCAATAGCTGGGTCATTGCCGCCAGCAATTTATCTTCCTGGAAGGGCTTACCCAGATAGTCGTTCACACCAATCGACATGGCACGATCGCGGTGTTTATCACCAGTACGCGATGTGATCATGATGATAGGTATGTGCTTCAAGCGCGAGTCGTGACGCACTTGTGACGCTACCTCGAAGCCATCCATCCGTGGCATTTCAATATCAAGCAGGATCAGATCCGGGTGATGATCCTGCATGGTCGCCATGGCATCCACGCCGTCTTTGGCGGTGAAGACTTCCATGCCGTTACGCTCCAGCAGACGCGTCGTTACTTTACGCACCGTTACCGAGTCATCGACCACCAGAATGCGCGGCAAGCGACGTTCCAACTCGTGGCGGCGCTCTGCCGCCTTGGCATCCAGAGCTTTTGCCTGCTGGTACTCGAGACTGGCTTGGGTACGAATCATGGCAGGCAAGTCAAGAATGATGACCACGCTACCGTCACCAAGAATGGTGCCGCCCGATACCCCCATCACCGAAGCAAACTGCGGCCCCAGGGTTTTTACCACGATCTCACGTGAACCCAGCAGTGCATCAACTTGCAGAGCAAACGGATTGGTACCGCCAATCAGCAGCACCGGCAAAGGCAGGTTTTGCGAGGCAACTTTCGGCTGCGTATCCGTATCCATCAACACGCCGAGATAATCCAGCTGGTAACGATTACCGGCGTATTCATACACACGCTGATCGGCAGGCTGATCGTACAGTGCTTGTAACTGCTTGATCGGCATGCGCACGATACCCTGAATGTTGTTCAGCGGCACCGCATATAAGTCGTCGCCAACCCGCACCATCAAGGCACGGTTGACCGATACGGTAAACGGTAGGCGAATTACGAACTCAGTTCCCTGGCCCGCTTCGGACAGAATTTCTACCGTGCCGCCCATTTGTTTGATTTCGCTGCCCACTACGTCCATGCCGACACCACGACCTGAAATCTGTGTCACGGCTTCAGCCGTCGAGAAACCGGCTTGCAAGATGAACTGGGTAATTTCTTGGTCTGACAATTGTGCATCGGCTTCCATCAAGCCGCGCTCAATCGCTTTGCGACGCACGGCTTCAGTGTTGATGCCTTTACCGTCGTCACGCAGTTTCAATACCACGTCGCCGCCTTCGCGGCTGACTTCCAGTTCAATATTGCCGTTCTCAGACTTGCCCGCTTGTTGGCGCTGCTGACGGTCCTCGATACCGTGGTCCATGGCGTTACGCACCATGTGCTCCAGCGGCGACACCAAACGTTCAAGAATGGTCCGGTCCATCTCACCGTCGGCATTGATGACGCGGAACTCAACCTGCTTATCCAGCTCCAGGCCAATCTGGCGAACAATACGACGCAGACGTGGCACCATGCGCTGGAACGGTACCATGCGGGTCTTCATCAGACCTTCTTGCAGCTCAGTATTGACGCGGCTTTGTTGCAACAACAGAGTTTCTGCATCACGCGACTTCTGACCCAGAGTTTCTTTTAGGTCCAACAAGTCGTAAGCCGATTCCATCAGCGCTCGTGACAACTGCTGCATGGCCGAATAGCGGTCCATTTCCAGCGGATCGAAGTCATCGTAATCCGGGCCCTGACGCTCCTGCCGGAACAATACCTGGGCTTCGGTTTCGATGTCCAAACGGCGCAACTGATCGCGCAAACGATCCAGCGTCATTTCCATTTCGTCCAGCGTACCGGCAAAGTCAGACACCTGCTGTTCCAGTCGACCACGACCGATGGACGTTTCACCGGCGAGGTTCACCAGAGTGTCCAGCAGATCAGCCGAGACTTTCACCAGCTCTTGCGGGGCTTTGCGAGCCGCCGCTGGCTGTGTCGCAGCATCTGGAGCGGGGGCAGATGGAGTAGATGGCGTCGGTTGCTGCGGTCGCAACGGTACGACGTTGGTGTTGTCGCTCGTTTCGACCGCTTCAGGCAAAGGGGCTTCTTCTACCACCTCCACAACGTCAATCGGTTCGGGCTCACTGACAGGTTCGGGCTGCACCAGCTCACTGGCACCCAACACCACGTAACCGTCATTAGCCAGCAAGTCAGCCACCGACTCAACTTGATTGATCAGGCGATCCTGACGCAAATACGCGTCTTGGAAGAATGCCTGATCTTTGGCTAACAAACCTTGCTGTGCTTTTAAGATGTCGGCTTCAAAGGAGTGCGCCATGTCGCCGATATCCGTCAAGCCAGCCAGGCGCGCGCCGCCTTTTAACGTGTGCAAGACACGCTGCGCTTCCGCCGGCGCTTCATTGTCTTCTGGCGTCTGCTCCCAGTCGTGCAAAGCGCGATCGAGTGCTTCTTGCAGCTCCTGCGCTTCATCGACAAAGATCTCGAGAATTTCGCGATCCGATTCGTCCAAAGTCGCTACTTGCACCGCATCCGCTGGGGCCTCAACTTCTGCCACCACTTCTGGCGTGTCTTCACCCTCTAGGACAAAGGCTTTGTTCTCGCCACGCACAAAGTCGTACAGGGTTTTCACCAGCTGCTGTGCAGGGCGCGGCGACATACCGGTACGCACGGTATCTAGCTGTTCACCTAACGTATCGTGCGCTTGCAGCAATAGCTGGAACAGTTTCTCAGAAACGCTCAGCCGCCCGTCGTTCACATTTTCGTACAGGGTTTCTAGCTCGTGACACAAGTCTGCAACAGCATGCAGCTCGGCCATACGTGCACCGCCCTTGAGTGTATGCAGCTCGCGTTGCAGCTGCGCCACTTCAAGCAGGTTTTCCGGATGGTCCTGCCAACGCTGCAGTGCACCTTCAACGGTTTCGGTAATTTCTTGCGCTTCTTCGAGGAAGATATTGAGTAGCTCATCGTCTTCGTCAGACAGTGGCTGCAGTGCTTCCAGCTCTTCACTGACTGGCGACACGGGAGCTGCATCTTCATCGACATGCGTCTCGCTCAGCATCTCTGCAGGTGCTTCGAGCTCGTCGACGGGCGTTGCTTCCAGCACCAGTTCGTCGTCTTGCTGAGGTTCTTCAACCTCTGGAGCGGCTGGCAAGTCGATGCTGTCTTCGTCCTCGATGATGTCGCTGGTCAGGTCTATCTCGGCGTCATCATCAATTTCGCTAGGCAGCGTGAGTTCAATACTTTGTGATTCTTCGCTGTCATCCGGCGCTGGTGCTGCTTCCAGTTCGTCGTCAATATCGGCGACGGTACTATCAGTAGGCGAACTGGCAGCAGGCAAACTTGCAAGCTGTGCGATGGTTTTATTGCCATCGGGCAATTCTTGCCCGGCTGCCAGGCAATCCATCATGCTCAACAATACTTCATGGGCATCGGATGCGGCACTGACCAAGGTATCGTTGGCCATCACATTGTCATTGCGCACCCTGCTGTAAAAGCCATCCAGCCCTTCAGCCAGCGTTTGAATGGCGGGCAATCCAGCATCATTGGCGCCTGTGGCCACGTCATTTAAATCGGATACTAAGCCGTCCAACGTGGCTTGATCGCCGCGTTGCCATTGCTGCAGCAACTCGTCGGCTTCCAACAGCGAGTCCATACCGTTAGCCAGGAACTGTGTAATGGCGTGCGGGTTTGGTACCGAGTCGGAATCGTCGGCTTGACGCAGTGGCTCCAGCAGCAGTGTTTCCAAATCGTGTAAGCGTGCGAGAAACTCATCGCTGCCGTCGATGTCGTTGGTCCGCACAAGCACATCTGGCTCTAATACCGAGCTCAACAGGCCCATGCCTTCTTCTAACAAATCAACCAGGCCCGGCGTGTTGCGCACGTGGTAAGCACGTAACTCCTTGACCAGACGCTCCGACGGCGCAGCGATTTCAGCAACATGGGTTAAACCCGCCATGTGGGCACTGCCTTTCAGCGTGTGCAGGGCTCGTTGCAAATGATCGCTGATGGCGTTGCTGCACTGTTCCTGGCGCGATTCGGTAATGAAGTCTTTCACGCAACTGATATGCGTCGCCGCTTCGGTGACGAAGACGTCAATTAATTCATCGTCGACTTCGATCGGCAGTTTTTCTTCGACTTGGACGTCAACTTCTGCAGGAGCTTGCTCTTCAGCCACCTCGTCGGCTTCGGCACTGGCTTCGCCCATCAACACGGCAAACGAGTGACTGGCCTGACCGCCGGCTAGGGCAAAGGCGTACTCCATCAAGGGCTGCGTATCGACGGATGGCTTCCGCTGGTGGCGGAAGTCGTCAATCAGAGCTGGCAATTGAGCCATCACATGGCTGACCAAGGCGATTAAATCCTCCGTCACCTGGATGGTATTGTCCAATACACGATTGAACATGTTTTCAATCGACCAAGCCAGTTCACCAATGACTTCGGCTTCAACCATACGACCACTGCCCTTAAGGGTGTGGTAGGCACGACGAACCGTCGCCAAGGCGTCATCATCCGCTTGGTTGGCAACGTACTGTGGCCAAAATTCTTGCAATGTTTCCGTTACTTCCTCGGCTTCTTCAAGGAAGATTTCCAGAATTTCGTCGTCAATCAGACTGTCATCATCCGCATCTTCATTCGCGGTGACAACAGGCTCACTGTTGATCAAATCTTCTTCAGCGGTATCGACTTCGATAGCAGGAGCAACCGGCTCTGCCGCCAGCTCATCCAGGGCCTCGGCGTCTTCCGCGACCTCTGGTTCCGCTGCGATGTCTGCTTCAGGCTCGCTGGATACAGCAGCCTCAGCTGGCTCAGATTCGATACCCGGCTCAGATTCAATAGCTGTTTCAGGCTCGCCGGCGGAAGCAGAGTCGCCTTCCTGCTCGTCATCACCGGCTAAATCTAACGCGTTATCAAACGAGGTGAGCATCTCGCCGTCATCAGACTCAGTCACCACCTCAGTGGTGGCATCGACATCTGCGCCATCTGCTTTAGGCAGTTGAGTGAGGGATTGCTCAGCCCGATCCAGCAAATCGTCACTGGTATTGCTGGTGCTTTGGCTATAACGCTCGAGGTAATACTCAACCCCAGACAGCACATCGGCCAGCACGTCCAGCACAGCCCATTGCGGCTGCAGACCTTGTTTGATCAGCTGGTCGCTGACGAAGGAGGCCGCTTCTGACAAAATATCGGCCACTCTGGGCAGCGGGATCATGTTGAGCGAGCCTTCGATGCTGTGCAGCAATCGTGGTACATCGCCAATTTCATGAACGTCCCATTGCTTGGCAATGTACTCGACGATGGCTTCTTTGACTTGCTCAAGCACATTGCGCGCTTCACGCAATACCGCCAGCTGAGCATCCGACAGCGGCGTAGATTGCTGCTGACGCAAGTCGCCGTCTTTCTGCATACCGCTCAGGGTCGCTTCTACGTACAGCAGAGCACCGGCCATATCCAGCAGTTCACTGTCAGGGGCTTGTTGCTCATCCAGCATTTTGCTGACTTGGCCCAATTGCTCCTGCATGACTTTGCGCGGCATGCCCATACCCAGCATGCCCATGGTGTCGCTCAGCTGCTTCAATGCGGGCTGCAAGTCGGTGAGCACTTGCAGGCGATCTTCGTCGGTGCGTACCAACAAATCGAGGCGATCTTTGACCATGGCAATCTCATCGATCAACGCGCCGATGACATTGGTAACCGTGTCTTTGTCAGGCCCAGACAGCGCGCTGCGCTCTTGCTCGAGTTCGTCTTCCGTCGGCAACGCCTGGCGCAAACCAAAGGTTTCCTGCGCCAGCTGGATACCCGGTGCCTCGACGTCGGTCCGTGCCACGTAAAACAGCAAGTTCTTAATCAGGTCATGGGAGGGCTCGCGCGCGACCGCCTGTGATCCCTGTTCTAACAGCTCTTTTAACAGGTGATCTAACTCACGCAACAACTGCTTGGCACTGGCGGGCATCGACTGCTGCTTCTTCAGCCATTCGCTAAATGCCAAGGCCGCAAGCCATAAACGTCCCTGCGGGGTCGCTTTTAGCGCTTTGTACAAGCGCTGAAAGGTTTTGTGCAGATAGTCTTTCGCGACTTCGGGTTGCTTCTGTTGCAGCAACTGCAGCATCGCCGCCTGAAACATCTGGCGAACTTTACGTACCCAGTCGTTAAACTCTTTGCCGCTAAAGACCGTTACTTGCTGCTCGGTCAGCGCGTGCGCTTCGGGAATCGTTGGCTTAAACAGTGCGGTTTCCGACAGGAATACCTCACCGCGAGCGCTACGTAACTCATTGAGAATCGGCAATAGCACCACAGGCAAGTCGCGACGCCCGACTTTAACGTGCTCGAGATAGTGCGGCAGCTGGATGATGGCTTGCATCAGGATTTCCAAGCCGTCACGCTCGTTCTTTAGCTCCCCATGGGCAAGTGCAGAGGCCACGGCTTCCATTTCTTCTGCCAGCAATGCTGCACCGTAGAACTCGACCATTTGCAAAGTGCCATGGATCTGGTGCAGATAGCTGAGACAGAATTTCAGCCGGCTCTTGTCTTCCGGGTTTTCGACGTACACTTCCAGCGCTTGCTGGGCTTGTTGCAGCGTCTCGCCGATTTCCCCTTTTACCCATTCAAGGGCGATGTAGTCCTGACTCATCGCCTTGCGGTCTCCCCTGTCGAAGTCTCTGACTTGCGTATAAACGCCGACACACGGCTACTACGCACGGGTTCCAGCAACGGATGTTGCCAGTCCACCATCTCGCCGAGGCCAATTATTAGTACACCGCCCGGAGCCAGGCGCTGAGCCAAAACGTTCAGAATCTCTCGCCGCCGCCAGCGACGGAAATAAATCAACACATTCTGGCAATAAATAAGGTGCTGTTGCTCCAACGGGCAGGCATCCAAATTAAGGATATTCACCTGGCTAAAACAGCAGCTTTTTCGAATAGAATCACTGATCTGAATGTGGCCACTATCAAGGGTCAGCATATCAGAGGCTCGGCAGAACTCAGGCAACCATTGCAACGAGCGCGACATATAACGGCCGGCGCGTGCTTTACGCAGTACGATGGTCGATATGTCGGTGCCGGTCACGGCAAAGCGGCGCCCGCTATGCCCCAGCACTTCCTCAGCCACCATCGCCAAGCTGTACGCTTCTTCACCGGAAGAACAGCCAACACTCCACGCTTCAAACGTTTCCTGCTCGCCCAAAGCCCGCTGCATGTGGCGCATGTGCTGCTCGACAAAGGCAAAGGCATCAGGATCACGAAAGAAACGGGTTTCCTGTACCGTCAGCCGGTCGACCAGCGTGTTCCACTCAATCGCACCGGCCGGGCCACTCAGAATCCGATCGTAATATTCCTGATAGCTGTCGCAGCCCACTTCCTGCATGCGCAGTCCAAGGCTGGTCTGCAAGAAAGAGCGCCGCTGCGCGGGCAAACACATACCAGTGCGCTCTTCCAACAGCGACTGCCAGCGACTGAACTGAACATCGTCCATTTCTGGAACGATGCCCGAGCCTGAATACAATGAGTGATTCATTCGACCTCATCCGACCAGCATGCTATTACAGCACTTGCTGTTCGTTATGAGACTCCATCTCACTTTCTGGCAGCTTAAAGCCGGCCACGGATTCACGCAGTTGGTTTGCCATCTCGGCCAGATTACCAATCGACTTCGCCGTTGCGGTGGTACCCGCTGACGTTTGCGAGGTAATTTCCTGAATCACGTTCATCGTGTTGGAAATATGACCGGCAGACGATGCCTGCTGACGTGCCGCGTTCGAAATGTTCTGAATCAAGTCAGCCAGGTTTTTCGATACGTTTTCAATTTCTTCCAGTGCCACACCGGCGTCTTGCGCCAGACGAGCACCACGCACCACCTCAGAAGTGGTGGTTTCCATCGAAATAACGGCTTCGTTAGTATCGTTCTGAATCGTTTTAACCAGCGCCTCAATCTGCTTCGTTGCCGCAGCAGAACGTTCCGCAAGACGCTGTACCTCATCCGCAACCACCGCGAAGCCTCGACCGGCGTCACCCGCCATCGATGCCTGAATCGCAGCGTTCAGAGACAGAATGTTGGTTTGGTCAGCAATGTCGGTAATCAGCGAGATGATGTCACCAATTTCCTGTGACGATTCACCCAGACGTTTAATCCGCTTAGAGGTCTCTTGGATCTGCTCACGGATGTTATCCATGCCGTTGATCGTCGCCTGTACCACTTCAGCGCCTTTGTTGGCGATCGCAACCGACCGCTCCGCAACCGCGGACGATTCAGAAGCGTTGGCAGATACTTGGTCAATCGACACCGCCATTTCATTAATGGCTGCAGAGGCTCCGGCAATTTCTTGCGCCTGGTGCTCAGAGGCTTCCGCGAGGTGCATCGCCGTTGCCTGAGTTTCCTGGGCAGCGGACGATACCTGTACCGCTGTTTCGTTAATCGCCGATACCAGTGAGCGCATCTGGTCGATGGCGTAGTTGATAGAGTCAGCAATCGCACCCGTAAAGTCTTCGGTTACCGTCGCCGAGGCGGTCAAATCACCGTCTGCAAGGTCAGCAATTTCATCCAGCAGACGCAAAATCGCCATCTGGTTCTGTTCGTTTTTGTTGGCGGTTTCTTCCAAGTCACGACGGGCTTCCAGGTAAGAGACCACACCCAACAGCACCATCATCACAATCGCCAGCAGTGCAGCGATGTAGCCTACAATTTGCAGCAGGTTTCGGGTGGCCGTATCGTCTTGAATACGTGCCGCCAATTCAGACGTCAGATCCAGCAGCTGAACTGAGTCTGCAAAGATTCGGTCCGATGCTTCACGCACCTGGAACAGCTCTGGCGAGGTTTCCAGAATCTCGTCCACCGAACCACTTACGAAGGCAAACAACTCTGAAACTTCATCCAGTGCGAACTTCGCCTCGTCGTCCGTCACCTGAGAGATGTTCATGGCGACGTTACCTTTAGTCATACCTTCCAGTACGCGACCAAACAGCGAGGCGTCACGACCGAAGGCGTCAGCGGCCATAACCGCGTCCTCACCACCTTCCAGTACCTTGCTCACCGAGCGTACGATACGCTCTGCCAGCCAAGACTGACGCTGGGCTACCGCCACCTGCTCAGCAGGAGCGTTGTTATCCAGCAAGATTTCTACGATTTCGTCGTATTCCACCTGCAGCTGTGGAATCGTTTCAGACAACGTGGCAGCAACTTCGTGGAGAGAGAGAATAATTTCTTGCGAGTTCACGATCTGGCCGGCGTTGCTGTTCACACCATTCCAAACGTTCAACACGTCAGCCATGATGGGCTGCTGCGCCGCTGGCAAACCAGTTTCTGGGTTACCGTTACTCAGATAACGCCAGCGCTGCTCGAAGTTTTCACGAGCAACACGCAATTCACGGAACGCCTGTTCTTTACCGCCCGCGGCCTCGGTGGCGTTTTTCGCCAACTCCTGAGACAAAACACGCAGTTCGTTCGCGTGTTCGATGTATTGTTCATCCCGGCTACTCAAGTTGTTCACGTAGACCGTGATACCAATAAAGGCGATCAGGAACGCGACCAGCAGACCTGCCAAGACACCGTTCAGACGGTTTCGGAACACCGTCGATATGACGTTTCCTTTATTTCCGCTCATGCCGTTCTCTCCACACTCACTGCATGCTTTGTTGTTCAGCACCAGCAGCGTGAACCGCTGGTAACACGTTTATAACGGTGTTTACACCGCAATCTGCAAAAACTCCGACGACTGAATCAGCTGTCGGAGTTGAAAAACTGGCCAGAGCTTGCCATCACGCTTGTAGCAGCTACTGATGTAGCTGGCATAGGAGCTGTCTAATGACTCTGGAGTTTGCACATCGTCTTCAGGGAATTGCTGTAGACCCAGCACAGCATCGACCATCAAGCCCGTCAGATGATCACCTTCTTCGATCACCAGTACTCGACGGCTGCGCCAATTGGCCTTGGAGGGCAGCTGCAGCAAGCCAGCTAGATCCATCACCGGCACCAAGCGGCCACGTACATTAGCCACGCCCAATACCCAGCTGCGCACACCGGGCACTCGCGTCAAACGCGGAGGCTGCAGAATTTCCGCCACATCCTCCATTTCGGCAGCAAAGGTTTGACCTGCCACCATAAAACCAACACCACGCCAGTAGTTGACCGCTTCGACCTGCTGCGGCAGGTCGGAAGCGTTGCGCCGACTTCTTTCGGCAATGTCCAGAAGTTGCGCAAATGGGGTCATAAATTAGCCAGCCATCACCGAGTCAATTTCAGAGATCAGCGTCGCTTCACTCACCGGTTTCACCAAGTAACCAGAAGCACCTTGGCGCTTACCCCACACACGATCAGTTTCCTGGTCTTTGGTGGTGACGATGATCACAGGGATGTGCTTGGTGTCGTCATCTTTGGTCAGCTGACGGGTAGCCTGGAAGCCATTCAGTCCCGGCATTACGATGTCCATTAATACTACGTCCGGCTTTTCTTGCCGCGCCATCGCTACGCCATCGGCACCATTTTCTGCAGCAATGACCTCATGACCATTTTGCTCGAGCATTGCTTTAAATACTTTGACTTCACTAGGAGAATCATCAACTACCAAGATGCGGGCCATGCCTACTTCCTCATTAAACTGTACTGTTGGCTCAGGAATTAACGTATTGGCGAATAGAGCTCAGCAGTTCTTCTTTGCTGAACGGCTTGGTCAGGTACTCGTCTGAGCCAACGATTCGACCTTTCGCTTTATCAAACAAGCCATCCTTACTGGATAGCATAATGACAGGCGTCGACTTGAACTTGGAATTATTCTTAATCAGGGCACAGGTTTGGTAACCATCAAGACGCGGCATCATGATATCGACAAAAATGATATCGGGATGGGTATCGGCAATCTTGGCAAGGGCATCAAAACCATCGGTGGCTGTGATGACTTCACAACCTACTTTTTTCAACAGCGTCTCGGCCGTGCGACGAATAGTCTTACTATCGTCAATGACCATGACCTTAACATTCTGAAAATTGTCGTCCATAAAGGGGGCCTTAACCATCCGCTTTGAAACTGATTGAAGCACTGTGACCACGCAGGTGACGCCTTCGCGCACTTTTGTATCACACATTGATACACCAAACCAGAAGCGATCAGCGCCAACACTGTTGCACTGTTAATCTGCATCAATGGGTTACACTGTAGTCGCATTTTTACAACTGGCGGAGTACTCACTGCATGACTATTCACCTTGGCGTGGTCATGGACCCTATTGAAAAGATCCACTTCCATAAGGATACCTCGTTAGCATTATTAAATGCGGCACAAAGTCACGGTTTTGAACTTTGGTACATGGAACAATCGGATTTATACATCTCCGATGGCCGCGCAATGGCGCGCATGGCCCCTTTGACCGTCAAAATGGATGAGAACAACTGGTTTGAACGCGGTGAATACCGAGAAGCACCGCTGGCTGATCTCAACATCTTACTGATGCGCAAAGACCCGCCTTTCGACAGTGAGTTTATCTACAGCACCTATATTCTGGAGCGCGCCGAGCAGGAGGGTGTGCTGGTCGCCAACAAACCGCAAAGCCTTCGCGACTGCAACGAAAAGCTCTTTGCGACCGCATTTCCCCACTTGATGACCCCGACCATGGTCACGCGCCGAGCCGACTTGCTGAAAGCGTTCCACCAGCAACATCAAGATGTCATCTTTAAGCCGCTTGACGGCATGGGCGGCTCGTCCATTTTCCGTCTGAAGCCCGACGACCCCAACGTCAGTGTGATTATCGAAACCTTAACCCAGAATGGCGGCGAGCAAATTATGGCGCAGCGTTTCATTCCGGACATCACGGATGGCGACAAGCGTATCCTGATGATCAATGGCGAGCCGGTGCCCTACTGCTTGGCTCGTATTCCGGCGTCTGGTGAAACTCGTGGCAACTTGGCCGCCGGTGGCCGCGGTGTGACACAACCCTTGTCGGATGAAAACCGCGCCTTAGCTGAAGAGATAGGGCCACACTTACGCGAACGCGGCCTCTATTTTGTCGGATTGGATGTGATCGGCAACCAGCTGACGGAAATCAACGTCACCAGCCCGACCTGTGTGCGCGAAATCAGTCGCGACTCCGGCATCGATGTTGCCCAGCAATTGATAGAGTGTCTGGCATCACAAATCCAGCACTAGCAAGGCACTCAACGCCGTAGGCGGTGGACAAAACCGCAACTTACGCTCAGACTTTGCCGGTGTTTTTGCGAGTCTTTTAGTTGTATGTCCACCCCCGCTTCCACCGCAGAGTCATTACCACCCTTGGCACCGTCCACTGTCACCGCGCCAGATCGCCTCAGCTTCGCACTATTTCTGGCCTTGGCGCTGCATGCGTTGGTCATCTTAGGCGTTACTTTTGCGCCCAGTGATCGCGGCCAAACCGCGACCACATTAGAAGTCACACTGGCCAACTATCGCAGCGACAAAGCTCCGGACGAAGCCGATTTCATCGCCCAGGAAAATCAGCGCGGCAGCGGCACCCTGGATGAAGCCAAACTACTGACTACCGACATGGAGGCCAACTTCCATGACAACGATATTCGTAAAACCTCACCCGAGGAACGCCAGGCCAGCGCTCCCAAGCAGGTATTAACCGAACAGCAGCTGGTCACCACCAGTGCCGACAACACCCGCAAGCTTCGCCGACTCAAGACCGAAGCACCAACGCCATCGGCGGACGTTCCCGACGGGCCGCAGCAGTCGTTGTTGCAACGCAGTTTGGAGATGGCGAGCTTGGAGGCCAAGCTCGATAGCCAGCGCCAAGCCTATGCGCGCAAACCCAGAGTGCAGCGCCTAACCGCTGCGTCGACGATGAAAGCCAGTGACGCCTACTACGTGAATAACTGGCGCCGCCATATCGAGCGCGCCGGTTCGCGCAATTACCCGCGTGAGGCCAAAGACTGCAGCAACGACTGCCAATTGCGTTTACTGGTAGCGATTCGCCCGGACGGTAGCATTGCCGAGCTCACTGTATTGCAGTCATCTGGCCGCAAAGTGCTGGACGATGCCGCCAAGCGTATCGTGCGCCAGTCTGCTCCGTTTGCACCTTTTACTGACGAAATGCGCCGCGAGTTTGATATCCTAGAGATCATTCGCACCTGGCAATTTAAAGGTAATCGGTACATCTCGGGCGCCTAGTTAATGCAGCAACTCAACAGTCTCAAACATCACCTGCTTGTCGCCATGCCCAGCCTGGACGGCGACTGGTTCGCCGGCAGCGTGATTTATTTGTGTGAGCACGATCAGCACGGTGCCATGGGCCTGGTGCTCAACCGTGTTATGCCGGTTACCTTTCACGATGTCTGTGAACAACTGGAAATTGACCGCAAACCTGGCATTCAACCTGCGGTGCAATGTGGTGGCCCGGTCAGTCCGGAAACCGGCTTTATTTTGCACCGCGAGCCGGGCAATTGGAGCTCAACGCTGAGCATCGGCCAGTATTGCCATCTGACGTCATCGAAAGACATTTTACGCGCCATTGCCGCTGGCGAAGGCCCAGAGTCGTTCCACCTAGCGCTTGGCTATGCCGGCTGGGATGCCGAGCAGCTCGACAGCGAATTGCGCAGTAACGCTTGGCTGACGGTCGAAGCAGACGAACAGCTGCTGTTTCACACACCTACACAACAACTGCATGAGCAGGCATTGAAACGCTTGGGCATCAGTGCAGAATTTCTCAGTCAGGACGCTGGTCACGCCTAATGAGCCACGCAAAATTGCAGCGCCTGATGGCGTTTGACTTCGGCACCAAACGCATTGGTATTGCCGTGGGTCAACGCTTAACGGCCACGGCGCAACCGCTGGCGCCAATTAAAGCCCGCGACGGCATCCCTGATTGGGAGCAGCTAGCGGCCATCATCAACGAATGGCAACCGGATGGTTTCGTCACCGGCTTACCACTGAATATGGATGGCAGCGACAGTGACATGAGCCGTCGCGCGCTAAAATTCGCTCGCCGACTGGAAGGTCGTTATCATCGCCCATCGCTCACCCACGATGAACGCTTAAGCAGCTTTGAAGCCAAGGGCATGGTGATGGCCGATGGCGGCGAGCGCGATTTTGGCAAGCATTCCGTCGATGGGTTAGCGGCTCAGCTGATCCTTGAAAGCTGGATGAGCGAGCATCCATGGCCACCAACCGAAGAGGGCTCCCATGAGTCTGCCTGACATTGATCACTTGCTGGCAACGCTAGAACAACAGCTCAACCACTACCTGCAACACCATGGCATTAGCAATCCATTGCTTATCGGTATTCGCACCGGCGGCGTCTGGATCGCGGAAGAATTGCAACGCCGCCTTAGCCTTAGTGGCGACATGGGGGTGTTGGACATCAGCTTCTACCGTGATGATTTTACGCGCAAAGGTTTGCACCCTCAGGTGAAAGGGTCGCAGCTGCCCGACAGCATCGAAGACCGCGACATCATTTTGATCGACGATGTGATCAAAAGCGGCCGCACCATTCGCGCTGCCATGAATGAGCTGTTCGACTACGGTCGCCCAGCACGCATCGCTCTGGTGACATTGCTCGACGTCGGCCAACGTGAACTGCCCGTGCAGCCCGACGTGTGCGCCCACAGCATGGCATTGGCATCCAAACAGGTGATCAAACTGAGCGGCCCCGAGCCACTGCTGTTGACTGTATCCTGACCGTTAAGGAGCGTTATCCCATGTCACATCCCTCTCAGGTGCAGCTCACGGCCGATGGTCGTTTGAAGCATTTTCTCACCACCGAAGACCTCAGTCGCGAACTGCTGACCGAAATTCTCGATACCGCTGATTCATTCATCAGTACCCAAGAACGCTCAGTTAAAAAGGTGCCTTTGCTGCGCGGCAAAACCGTGGTGAACCTGTTCTTCGAGAACAGCACACGTACTCGTTCCACCTTTGAGTTGGCGGCCAAACGTTTATCCGCCGACATCTTGAACCTCGACATCGCCCGCTCAGCCACGTCCAAAGGCGAAACCCTGATGGATACGCTGTGGAACCTGGAAGCCATGTACAGCGATATGTTCGTGGTACGCCATGCCGATTCGGGCGCTGCACATTTCATTGCCGAGCAAGTGACGCCCAACGTCGCCATCATTAATGCGGGCGACGGCCGCCACGCCCACCCAACCCAAGCCATGTTGGATATGCTGACCATCCGCCGCCACAAGCAGCAGATCGAAGGCCAGATAGTGGCTATCGTCGGCGACATTCTGCACTCACGCGTGGCGCGCTCACAAATTCACGCCCTGAAAACTCTGGGCGCAGCAGAGGTGCGGGTCATTGGCCCAGCCACCTTGCTACCGCGAGACATCGATTCACTTGGCGCCAAGGCGTTTTATCGCATGGAAGACGGCCTCAAAGATTGCGATGTAGTCATCATGCTGCGGCTGCAAAAAGAGCGCATGCAAAACGCTTTGCTACCGAGTGAAAGCGAGTTCTTTAAGCTCTACGGGTTAACCGAGCAAAAGCTCGCACTGGCCAAACCGGATGCCATTGTTATGCACCCAGGGCCGATCAACCGCGGGGTGGAAATTGAGTCGGCGGTTGCCGACGGCTCGCAATCGGTGATTTTGAATCAAGTGAGCTATGGCATCGCCGTGCGCATGGCGGTAATGGCCATGGCCATGAGCGGCCAACAGGGCGGGGAGGACAACCTATGAGCAGCATCGTTATTCGCCAGGCCCGTGTGATTGACCCAGCCAACCAGCTAGACGGTATCCATGACGTACGCATCGTCGACGGTAAAATTGATGCACTAGCGCCAGCGCTCGATGGTGATCAAATCATCGATGCCTCCGGGTTATGGCTAACACCGGGGTTGATCGACTTGGGCGCTCATTTGGCAGAACCAGGCTTTGCCCATAAAGGCAACATTGCCAGCGAGGCGGCCGCTGCCAGCCGCGGCGGATTTACCCATATTTGTGCCCTGCCAGACAGCAAACCGGTGGCTGATAGCGCCGCCGTCGTTCAACTGATTCAGGAAAAATCACAGCAAGCCAACGCAGCCGAAGTGCTGCCGCTGGGGGCTCTGACACAAGGCTTGGCGGGTGAGCAAATCGCCAACCTGTTCAGCCTGCGCGAAGCGGGCTGCGTGGCGATGAGCAACGCACGTCGGCCCATCAAAGACAGCTACGTGTTGCGCCGACTGATGGAATACGCCGCCACCTACGATATTCCGCTGTTCCTTAACGCCAATGACGCTGCTCTGGCAGCCGGCGGCTGTATGCACGAAGGTCCCGTATCGACGCAACTGGGCTTGGGCGGCATTCCAGAAACGGCTGAAACCGCCGCATTGGCGCAAATTATACTGTTGGCCGAACAGGTACCGGTGAAACTGCACATCAGCCAGATCAGCTGCGGTCGCAGTGTCGCCATGCTGCGCAATGCCCGCAGTCGCGGTCATGCCATCAGTGCTGATGTGCCGTTGGCTAACCTGCTCTACACAGATGAGGCCGTGCGCGGCTACAACAGCCAATTCCATGTGCAGCCACCGCTGCGCAGCGAAGCCGATCGCCAAGCACTGCTGCAAGCAGTTGCCGAAGGGGAGCTGGCCATCAGCAGCAATCACCGGCCGCATGAAATTGCCGCTAAAAAAGCACCGTTCGCCGAAGCCGAGCCAGGTCTGAGCATGTTTGACTATTTCCTACCGCTGGCGTTGTCACTGGTGGATGAGCAACTCAGCATCAATGCATTGATTCACAGCCTGACTTGCCTGCCAGCCGAGGTGGTGGGTAAAACCGCTCAATTGGCGCCCGGAGCTGACGCCAACCTGCTGCTGATTAACCCGCAAGCAACGCTGACAGCCCAGCGTTCATCGTTGTTATCGCGTGGTGGCAACATCAGCTGCCGGGGCCAACAGCTGACGGGAATCGCCCATTCTGTGATGCGCGCGGGGCAATGGATTCATCAGGCAGGCTAATCATCCGGCACCTATACTGTGCCTATGAAGTTTGTTCCTGACGTTACCGCTGGTGATCTCAAACGCTGGCATCAGTCCTTTGATCTACTCAACCGGTCTCGTCTACAGCGAGCCCGGGACCGCCTTACAAGCCGACAACAGCAGGTGCTCGACGTTTTGCCCCTGCTGTTTCACCTAAACCACCCACGCTTGCCCGGCTTTATTCACCACAAAGTCACTGCTGGCATCGCACAATTCAACCCCGACCACACCCAACTGCAAGCACTGCAGCAGCTGGCACGTGGCATTAAATTGCCGCGTATGCAGCACGATTACGCGCTGCTTGGGGTGTATTTAATGGGCAGTGTTGGGTCGGTGGCACAAAGCCACGGCAGCGACCTCGATGTGTGGTTGTGCCACGACGAATCCCTCGCCTCGGAGGCCTTGTCTGAGCTGCAGAATAAATGCCATCTGATCGAAACCTGGGCGAAGCAGCAAGGCTGCGAGCTGCATGTATTTTTGATGAACCTGAGCGACTTTCGTCGCGGTCAACACCGCTCAGCAGAAGGGGACGATTGCGGCAGCACCCAGCATATTTTGCTGTTGGATGAGTTTTACCGCAGCGCAGTATGGCTCGCTGGCCTCAAGCCGCGCTGGTGGTTAGTTCCCAACGAGTACGAGCGCAAAGCCGATGACTACTGGCAGTTTTTGCTCAACGACATGCAGATTCACCCAGAGCAATGGCTGGACTTCGGCGCCATTCCCTCTATTCCGATTTCCGAATTCGTCGGCGCCGGTCTTTGGCAGCTGAATAAAGGCCTGCATGCGCCGTACAAAGCGCTGTTAAAGCTGTTGCTTAACCGCCACTACGCCAGCCAATACCCCAATATTCGCCCTCTGTGCTGGGATTTAAAGGACCTAGTTCACGACGGCAACAGTGATGCTGGCGACTGCGACGCTTACATTTTGATGCTGCGCCGCATCAGTGATCAGCTGGCGCAGGAAGGCAACCAGCAGCGCATTGAGCTGGTACGCCGGGCGTTTTACTTCAAAACGCAACTGCGTTTAACCCAGCTGTCGCGACAACAAAGCGACAGCTGGCGCTCACATACTTTGCGCCAACTGACGGATGCTTGGGGCTGGAACCGTTTTCAGCTGGAAGATTTGGACCAGCGTGAACAATGGTGGCCAACGCGCGTCGCGCAGGAACGCCACGCTCTGATCAGTGAAATGCTCAGCAGCTATCGTTTGATCGCCAACTTCAGTCAAAAGCACAGCCATCGCATTCGAGTCAGTCGCCGAGATATGCGCCTGCTGGGTAATCGTTTATACGCCGAGTTTGATGCCCGGCCAGGCAAAATCATCAACATAAACCCAGGCATTGTGTCGTCTTTGGGGCAAGAGACTCTGCACCTGAACCTGTGCAACGAAGACCAAGAGCAACAACGCTGGCAGCTGGTGGTGGGCGATTGGAAAGACGACCAAATCAGGCCCGAGCAAATCCTTAAACAGTCGCCCAGTTTGATTGAGTTGTTGTGCTTTGCCCAGTTCAACGGCTTATTCACACCGCATACGCGCATTCGCCTGCACCCCAGTGACAACAGCCTGAATCAATATCAGGTGCAGGAGCTGCTGCAACGTGTGCGCGCACTGGAACATCAATCCCCCAGCAGCACCGAGCTGCAGCAAGCAGCACGTCCCATCAACTGGCAGCTGTTTGTTAACGTCGCCGTCGATCCTCAGCAGCAGCTGAGTCGGCGGGGCATGCAAAAAGTCTCCAACCGGGACGATGCGCTCGGCTACAGCTCGGCACACGACAACCTGATTCTTACCGTCGATTTACTGACCATTAACAGCTGGGGTGAATGGCACGTGAATCGGTTTACCGGCAGCGTCGCACTGCTCGACTGCCTGCAGCACGTGCTGCAGTGGTTGCCCTTTGCCCGCGAACACGGCTGGCCGGAGATGTTGAGCCACAGCCTGTCGCAAACCCACGCCGGTGCAATCGCCATTCGCGTGGAGCAACTATTGCACGATGTGCTGCAGCACTTTTTACAGCAGCCTCGCAGCCCTTATCTGATTGAGGTAGCTGAACAATATTGCTTGCTGGAATATCAGTCAGACGGACCCAAGCTGTTGAAAGCCGACAATGCCCGCCACTTACTGCACATCTTGCAACGCCCCCGGGAGCAGTACACCGCTTACGTATTTGACCGTGCTGCTCTGCCTGGCAGTCCGCTGCGAAACATCTTTGAGCACAGCCGCAGCGGCGTGTGGCAGCTGTTCTACTGGCACCAAAAGCAGACCATGTATCTGTATTTTCTCGATGAGCGCGGCGCTTTACTGCATCGAACCGTCACCGCCAGTACACAACAACACCCGGTACTGCCAGTACTAAGGTTTTTGCGTCAGCTCGATCAACGCTGGCAGCTTGAGCAGCAGCGCGGTGGCAGAAAACTACTGCTGTCTGAGCTGAAACGTCAGGCCAACAGTTACGAGTTTGAACTCAAACGCAAACGCCTACCGGAGGTTGCCGAGCAGACCGCCAATATTGATTTACGCGCGGTGATCGACGAGCAGCAACAGCCCACCCTGTATTGCAACAATGAAGAGTTCAGCATTTGGCAATACGGCGATGACCTGTATCTGGCAGTGGCCGCAGCGGTGCTTAAGCTGCGAACGCCCGGCAGCGATTACCCTTGTTATCTCACCGATGTTGAACTGGCCGATAACGGCCGCGTTATTGATCATCTAGAGGCCAAGTTCCGTATCGAGCAGCAACTCAACCAAGCGCTGCAGATCACCACCCTCACGACAGCCCCAGCCTAGCCCGCCAGCAGCAGCGCGCATGCAGAGACAGCGCCGCGCTTTGTCCTTATACTTAGCCTCTTTTTTCGCCAATTCAGCTGCTGTCAGCCATGCTGGCGAACCCATATACGGAGGGTAAGATGCTCACGCGCCTGTTATTGCTATGCTTGTCCAGCCTGGCCCTGACTCAATTGTCAGGTTGCGGACAAAAAGGCGATTTGTATCTGCCCGAGCACACTCCGCCACCAGCTACGGAATCACAATCCTGATGTCAGTTTTTACATACCGCGATGGTACTTTACACGCTGAACACCTAGACCTGAGCCAAGCCGCCGAGCAGTTCGGCACGCCGCTGTATGTGTATTCCCGAAAGGCGTTGGAGCAACACTTTCTGCAATACCAGCAGGCTCTTGGCGATTGTCCAGGCATGATCTGCTACGCGGTTAAAGCCAACTCCAACTTGGCGGTACTGAACGTATTGGCACGCCAAGGTGCCGGCTTCGATATTGTCAGCCAAGGCGAGCTTGAACGCGTAATCGCCGCCGGTGGTGATCCGCAGCGCATCGTATTCTCTGGCGTAGGCAAGCAAGCGGCAGAAATGCGCCGCGCGCTGGAGCTGGGTGTGCACTGCTTTAATGTTGAATCCGAGGCCGAACTTGAGCGCTTAAGCCAAGTGGCCACTGAAATGGATTGCTCAGCACCTGTGTCACTGCGGATTAACCCAGACGTTGATGCTCAAACTCACCCGTACATTTCCACTGGGCTAAAAGACAATAAGTTTGGCATTGCCATCGACGATGCCGTACGCATTTATCAAAAAGCCGCCGCACTGCCCGGCCTGACCATCAAGGGTGTGGATTGCCACATCGGCAGTCAGCTTACTGACATCGCGCCCTTCCTGGATGCGCTGGACCGCTTGCTGTTGTTAATCGACGAGCTGTCAGCTCAGGGCATCACAATCGAGCATTTGGATATCGGCGGAGGCTTGGGCGTGACCTACCAAGACGAGCAGCCGACGTCCATCGGCGACTTTGTCAGTGCGGTGAAACAACGCTTGGCTGGCCGTTCGTTAGCATTGATGTTTGAGCCAGGTCGCTCCATCTCAGCCAACGCTGGTGTTTTTCTGACCCGTGTTGAGTATCTGAAACTCAACCAGCATAAAAACTTCGCCATCATTGACGGCGCCATGAACGACTTAATTCGCCCATCGCTGTACAGCGCTTGGCAAGACATCAAACCCGTTGCCGAGCACAGCGACGCGCCGGCTCGTTGCTACGATGTCGTCGGACCTGTGTGTGAAACCGGTGATTTTCTTGGTAAAGACCGAACTCTGGCCATTGCCGACGGTGACTTGCTGGCCGTTATGTCCGCTGGCGCCTATGGGTTTGTGATGGCCTCCAACTACAATACCCGAGGTCGACCTGCAGAAGTGATGGTGGACGGCGATCAAGCGCACTTGGTGCGCCAGCGCGAGGGCATTGTCGAGCAATTTGCCAACGAGCAGCAGCTGCCCTAAGGACGAGTTATGTGGCTTAAATTCAGCAAGATGCACGGCCTCGGCAATGACTTTATGGTCGTCGACCTGGTGACACAAAACGGCTACATCCGCAGCGACAAAGTTGCCCAGCTGGCTGACCGTCACTTGGGTGTGGGTTTTGACCAGTTGCTGCTGGTGGAACGGCCGACCCGTCCGGACGTCGACTTTCGTTATCGCATTTTTAATGCCGACGGCAGTGAAGTTGAAAACTGCGGCAACGGTGCACGTTGCTTTGCCCGCTTTGTGTATGATCAGCACCTGACCGGCAAACGCAGCATCCGTGTCGAAACCGCCACCGGCATCATGCAGTTGCAACTGACCGATGACAAAGACGTGGTGGTGGATATGGGCAAACCGGTACTGACGCCGTCACAAATTCCTTTTACCGCACCAGCGTTCGCCGCTGAATACCCGGTTCAAGTTGAAGGCATTGGCGAGGTAATGATCGGGGCGGTATCCATGGGCAACCCGCATGCGGTTTTGCGTGTGGACGATATCGACGATGCCCCCGTGGATCATTGGGGCAGCCTAATCGAGCCTCACCCAGCGTTCCCGAACAAGGTCAATGTCGGCTTTATGCAGGTCATCAACCCGCACGAAGTGCGACTGCGCGTGTTTGAACGCGGCGTGGGTGAGACCCTCGCATGCGGCACCGGCGCCTGCGCCGCCGTGGTATCAGGCCAGCTGCGTGGCTGGCTTGAGCCCGGCGTCAAAGTGACGTTGCCCGGCGGTGAGCTGTGGATTGATTGGGATGGCGATCAGGGTCACGTACACATGACCGGCCCTGCCACGCCGGTGTTTGAAGGCCGAATGAACGTATGAGGGGCGCATGAGCCAACAGCCGCATTTGACAGACGAAGACGTCAAACAGTACCTACAAGATCATCCCGATTTTTTTGTTGGCAAAGACGACCTGCTGATGCAGCTTCGCATTCCTCACAATGCTGGTGCTGCCACATCCTTGGTCGAGCGTCAGCTGTCCATTCATCGCGAACGCAATGTCGAGCTGCGCCAGCGCTTGTCCGATCTGCTGGAAAACGCCCGTCGCAACGATCAACTGTTTGAGAAAAGCCGACGCTTGGTGCTGGCACTGGTGGAAGCAGAAAACTGGCTTGGCATTCAAGCCGCTCTGGATGATTCCCTGCGCAACGATTTTGGTGTCGACAGCTGGGCCATGCTGCATTTCACTGAGCGCAACCTTGAAGCGCCGCTGATTACCATTCGCTCGGCGGAGCGCCAGCGTCAAGTGCAGCGCTTGTTCAAAGGCCACCGTGCAATTTGCGGCCAATTGCAGCAGCAAGACATTGCCGCTCTGTTGGGCAACCAAAGCACCGACTGCCGCTCTGTCGCCGCAGCGCAAATCCGCGGCAAAGACAACCACGGCATACTCAGCGTGGCCAGTCAGGACCCTAGCTATTACCGCAGTTCAATGGATACCCTGTTCCTCGATTACGTGGCCGATATTTTGGCGCTACGCTTGCCGCAAGTGCCGGTGGTGTAATGCAGCCACAGCTTATTACTCTGGACCTGGACCATACCCTGTGGGATACAGATCCCGTCATTATTGCCGCCGAACAAGCGACTTACGATTGGATCGCCCAGCACTGCCCAGTGGCGATTGAGTTTTATACCCTTGAGGCACTGCGGCAGTACAAAAACACCATTGCCGAATGTTACCCGCAGTGGCGCCATCAGGTGTCCAAACTGCGCATCGAAGTGCTGCGCCGGGTGTTTTTGCAAGCTGGGTTGCAAGAGACCGCCGCCGCCGATTTTGCCGAGCAAGCATTCGCCGTTTTTTACCATGCGCGCAGCCAAGTCACCTTGTTCGATGGAGCGTTGCAGGCGCTGCAACAGCTGAGCGAAAACGCCCCGCTGGTCGCCGTTACCAATGGCAACGCAGATCTGTCACTGATTGGTATTGAGCCGTTGTTTGCAGGTCATTTATCGGCAGAAAAGGTCGGTGCGGCCAAGCCGGACCCTACCATGTTTGAGCAGGCTATGGCGCAACACGGCGTCACCGCCACGCAATGCGTGCATGTCGGCGACCATCAGGAACAAGACGTGGTAGCGGCCAAGCGCCTGGGAATGAAAACTGTGTGGGTGAATCTATCCGACGCCGCATGGACACACACAGAGTGCGAGCCCGACCAAGAAATCAATCATCTCAGTCAGTTGCCAGCGGCCATCGCCAGTCTCTGATTACACTATGCCGCTGTGGTGAAACAGCCACATAACGGCGAACACCAATAAGGCGGCAGCGGCGGGTATCGCATTTAAGCGTTGACGTTGTTTACGAGCGTGCTGAGACGGCATGAGTGAGCTTCCTTTCTTTATTATGCGCCGCAGCTTAGCAGGGGCAGACAACAATAACAGTGGCCCGGCCCGACAATGGGCCGGTTTGGCCTGAGCAGCCTCATACCAGAGTAACCGGCTTAAATGGGGCGGCTACCATAGCTGCTTTGCGGTTTGCGTGGCGGGTCCGCCATCACATTGTTGTCGATTTTCTGAATTTTTCCGCCGCGTGCGAGAAACGCTTCAACGTCGCTTTGCATTGCTTTGCGCAGTTGTTCACGGCTTAACGCACTGTCGGCCTGGGCTTTGTCAGCCGCAGCATCCTGTGCGTTGTAGTCATCATTGGAGTAGTCCATATCTTCAGCCATACGCCCTCCCAGCAGAAGTTGTTGGAAAGTTGCCACCAGCGGCTTAGTAGTTATAGACCAGCCGCAAGCAAGCGCCAGCCCTCGCCAAACAACGGTAACCAAAAATATGACTGCGTCGGTTTTTCAGCGATCGAGCGTTTCGAAAGTGTCCAAATTCCGTCAGCTGCCCAGGTAGGTATAGGCCGATAAGGCTTCTTGCAGCTCAGCCAGCAGCTGTGCTTGGTCCTGCTCAGGCAAGGTCGAAGTCGCCACCTGCTGCTGCAGGCGCTGGCGAATGTCTTCGGCATCGTAATTCACGTACGCCAGCACGGTTTGCAAATCGTCGCCCTGTACTGGAAAGCTCAGCTGTAACCCATCACCGCGGCTTTCAACATCCACAGAATCGGTATCGCCAAACAAATTGTGCAAATCACCCAGGATTTCCTGGTAGGCACCGACCATAAAGAAGCCCAGACAATCACCACGCTCAACCCCGGGCAGCGGTAAACACGAGCCAATGCCGTCGGCGTCGACATACTGGTCAATACGGCCATCAGAGTCGCAGGTGATGTCTTGCAGCACACCACGACAGCTAACCGGCTGATCCAAACGCTCCAGCGGTACGATTGGGAAAATCTGGTCGATGCCCCACACATCCGGCAAAGACTGGAATAAGGAAAAGTTGACGAACACCTTGTCGGCCTGTTTTTCGTACAGCTCATCCAACAAGTCACGATGATTGCGATTGCCTGGCATCAAGCGCTGCTTCAGCAGCGAGCCAACATTGCGGTACAAGGACTCCACCTGAGCACGTTCGTGCAAGCGGTAGAGGCCATGACTAAACGCCGCTTGCGCATCCGTCATCCAATGCTGAACATCGTGATACAGCTCCACCAACGACGCCGGGCTAAGCTCTTGCTGCAATAACTGCCAAGCCTGGTAGAGGTGATGCAGCTCCACCGGCGCATCGTCCTCCGGTGCCTGCGGCAGCTCAGCGGTGGGGCTCTCATGATCTATGACTTCTGCGATCAACACCGCATGATGAGCCGTCATTGCCCGCCCTGATTCTGTGATCAGCCCCGGCATGGCAATGTCCAATTCGTTGCAGACATCGGCAAAGGCGGTCACCACGTTACGGGCGTATTCCTCGATGCTGTAGTTCATCGAACAGTAACTGCGTGAGCGCGTGCCTTCGTAATCGACACCCAAGCCGCCGCCCACATCCAGCCACTGGATCGGCACCATCAAACGCACTAACTCAGCGAACAAACGACTGCATTCACGTAACCCGGTGTGAATGTCGCGAATATTGGCCAGCTGCGAGCCGAGATGGAAATGCAGCAATTGCAGGCAATCCAGTTGGCCGCGCTGCTCAAGCTGGCGTACCACCTGTAGGATCTGATCCGCCGACAAGCCAAATTTGGACTTCTCACCACCGGTGTTTTGCCAATTGCCTTTGCCGATGGTCGCCAGGCGCGCACGAATGCCCAACCGTGGCGTCACCTGCAACTGTTCTGCTTGCTCTAAAATCAGCGGCAACTCCGACAGCTTTTCGATCACCAGAAATACCTGATGACCGAGCTTTTCCGCCAGCAACGCTAACCGAATAAAGTGGCGATCCTTGTAGCCATTGCAAACGATCAGCCCACGCGTTTCCCCCAGCTGCGACAGCACCGCAATCAACTCGGGTTTACTGCCAGCCTCCAAACCGACCAGGTCACAGCCTGCGCGTTGTTGGCCGCGCACGATTTGCTCCACCACCGGGCGCTGCTGGTTCACCTTGATAGGATACACAGGCACAAACGGCCCTTGATAACCAACGTCCTGCCGCGCCTTGGAAAATGCCTGCACTAAGGTGTCGATACGTTGATGAATGATGCCGGGAAAACGTACCAATAAAGGCAATCGCAGGCCTTGCTGCTGGGCTGCGGTGACGACCTGCTGCAACACCACCGGCGGCTGATCTGGCTGCGGCTGAACTTGCAGCTGGCCAGCGTCATTGACGCTGACGTAGCCCTCGCTCCAGAACGGTAAATTGTAGTGATCGGCAGCACACAGCGACATGGCAAAAAGACTCGGCAGAGGCAGCCGCTGGCGCTTGGCGTCACCAGGGGCTTGGGTTATTGTGGCGGCCAATTGTACCCCCCGCGATCCGCTCGGCAATATGTGCGCGGGGCTTTTCCGTTTGCAGCGAGATTTTCTGTTATGACACACCCTTTGGCCGATGGCTGGTTTACTGAAATCTTTGATCAGCAAGGCTCTGCCTTTTCCCTCAAGGTAACAGCGCATCTGGAGCAAGTGACCAGCGAGTTTCAAACCATCGACATGTACGACACAGAGACGTTTGGCAAACTGATGGTGATTGATGGCTGCACCATGGTCAGCAGCCGTGAAAACTTCGTTTACCACGAAATGATGGCCCACGTGCCACTGTTCTCTCACCCTAACCCAAAGCGCGTTGCCATTATCGGTGGCGGCGACTGCGGCACGCTGCGCGAAGTGTTAAAGCACCCCAGCGTGGAAGTGGCGTACCAGATCGATATCGATGAGCAAGTCACGCGCATGGCGGAAAAGTACTTCCCTGAACTGTGTGAATCCAATGCAGATCCGCGTGCACAGATTTTGTTTGCCGATGGCATCGATTGGATCAAACAGCGTGAAGCGGGATCACTAGACGTCATCATTATCGACAGTACCGACCCAGTTGGCCCAGCCGAAGGGCTGTTTGCCGTCGATTTTTATCAGGATTGCATGCGTGCTTTGGATCAGCAGGGCGTTGTGGTGCAACAAAGTGAATCGCCGCTTTATCACAGCGACAGCATCATCAAGAAGATTCACACCGACATGGCCAGCGCCGGAGCCAGCACCAGCCATACCTTTCCCTTTCCTCAGGTCATTTATCCATCGGGTTGGTGGAGCTGCACCCTGGCCAGCAAGGGCGGTGATGCGACGGTATTCAGAATTGAAGACGCTGCCAGCAAGAGCTTTCGCACCCAGTACTACAACGCCGAAATTCATGCCGCGGCGCTGGCCCTACCAGAGTTTATGAAACGTGCTCTGCAGCTGGACTAAACCGCCAGCTCGGAGCAATAAAAAAGCCGCTCAATGAGCGGCTTTTTTACGACCTGCGACGCGGCTTATTTGCCCGCCATGTACTTAATCGCGGCCAGAATTTCGTCATCAGAGCAGTCCATGCAGTTGCCTTTGGCTGGCATGGCGTTAATACCATTGATGGCATTCTGCCAAGTTTGCTCCATGCCTTTGGCTAAGCGTTCTTCCCAAGCGGCTACGTCGCCAGTTTTAGGCGCGCCCAACACACCCACTGCGTGACAAGCGGTACAAGCAGCGGTGTACACTTCTTCGCCAGAACGTGGCTCACTGCTGGCAACAACCGGCGCTGCGCCGCACTCAGCGCCAACACACACTTCACCAACAGGCTTGATACGCTCACGGATTTTGTCAGCTTCGCTGTCGGTTAACGCCATCGCTTGAGCAGCTACAAGCGCTGCGGCTGCCAGAATCAGTGCTTTCAGTTGTTTCACGTAACTGTCCTCTCTTAAGCTATCTCGGCCGGGTGTCTGAACACCGGCACGTTGCCGCACCGTCTACACAGACGCCTGATTATTAGTCGAGCGATTATAACGACATTTGGTGGGGGTTTAAATTGACCCAGCTCTGCACAGCGGAAATAGTTCGCTGGCTTGCACACTGCCCGGTCCCCCATAGCGACATTGCGCGCTGGCTCTCATGGCCGATGACAAAGGCTTGCATTCCCAGCCGTGCCATCGCTAGAGTGACTCATCGCAACCTAGGTCCCAACCTTGCAGGACCCGTGAAAGGAAACCATCCCGGCATGAAACTTACATTCGTCATTGCAGCCGCCCTGCTGAGCAGTGCCTGCACGGTCAAGATGGCCGCTCCGGAAAAGCCCATCACCATCAACCTGAACGTCAAAATTGAGCACGAAGTGCGCGTCAAGGTTGAAAAACAACTGGATGACCTGTTCCAGCAAGAAGACGACTTGTTCTAACGCGGAGAGACACTGATGTTACGTATCGTATTCACCACCCTGATCCTACTGTGTGCCGCGAACCTGTGGGCATTGGATCTGGACCAAGCCAAATCACAGCAGTTAGTCGGCGAGCAAAGCGATGGCTACCTGGGTTTGCTAAACCCCGGCCATGCTGAGGCCGCAGCGTTAGTGCAGCGCATTAACCACAAGCGCAAACAGAAATACTTGGAAATCGCCGACCAGCAAAAGACCGCCTTAGCTAATATCGAAAAGATCGCTGGCGAAAAACTCACCGCCCGCGCCGCCAAAGAACAAGCGCCCTATCAAAACGCCAACGGCCAATGGGTCAAATAAACGGAGAGATAAGCCATGGATATTTCCACCATCATTATTCTGGTCGTTCTGGCTCTGCTGGTGATCTATGTCATCGGTATTTACAACAAGCTGGTGACCTACAAAAACCGCTACCAGAACAGCTTTGCGCAAATTGAAGTGCAGCTGAAACGTCGTTATGACCTGATTCCGAACCTAGTTGAAACCGCCAAGGCGTACATGCAACACGAGCGTGAAACCTTGGAAGCTGTGATAGCGGCGCGCAATGAAGCCGCAGCCGGCCTAAAAGCTGCATCGAAAATGCCGGGAGCCAAGCAAGCCATGCAGCAACTGGCCGGCGCCGAGGGCGCACTTGCAGGAGCCTTGGGGCGCCTGAACGTGGTGATGGAAGCCTATCCAGATCTGAAGGCCAACCAAAATATGATGCAAGTGAGCGAAGAGCTGACCAGCACAGAAAACAAGATTTCGTTTGCCCGCCAGGCCTTTAACGACGCCGTCACGACTTACAACACCTTCCGTCAGTCGTTCCCACCGGTAGTATTTGCCGGCATGTTTGGCCATGGCAGCGACGCTGAACTGCTGGAATTTGCCGACTCTGCAGCAATGCAGGCAGCACCAAAAGTGTCGTTTTAATCATTTGCGACCATGGATTTCTTCTCCCAACAAGACCAGGCCCGTAAGCGCACGGGCCAGCTGATATTCCTATTTGGCCTGGCCGTTTTAGCACTCACCGTGCTGGTTAACTTGGTGGTGGTTGGTGCGTTATGGGGCTTCGAGTACAACAGCACGCAGCAAGTCAGCTTGCTCGACAGCCTGACATCCAAGGTCTCTTGGCAGCAGTGGCTGACCATCAGTGCCGCCGTAATCGCCGTGGTGGCGTGCGCGAGTTTGTATAAATGGCTGTCTCTGCGTGGTGGCGGCCAGCGTGTGGCGGAAATGCTGGGTGGACGCTTGGTTCCACCCAACAGTGATGATTTTTATCAGCGCCGCCTGCTCAATGTGGTGGAAGAAATGGCCATCGCCTCTGGCATGCCAGTACCGCCTGTGTATGTGCTGCCGGACCACAGCATCAACGCCTTTGCTGCGGGTTATCAACCCTCGGATGCTGTGATTGGTGTTACTCAAGGCACTATGGAAAAGCTGTCACGCGACCAGCTGCAGGGCGTGATTGCACACGAGTTCAGCCATATTTTTAATGGTGACATGCGCCTCAATATTCGCTTAATGGCGATATTGTTCGGCATCTTGTTTATCGGTTTGATCGGGCGTTTCATGCTCGAATCGGCGATGCACAGTCGCAGCCGTTCCTCCAGCAAAGAAAACAATACGCTGCCACTGTGGGCCATTGGTTTGTCGTTGGTGGTGATTGGCTACAGCGGCGTATTCTTTGGCAACCTTATAAAAGCGGCGGTATCGCGTCAGCGCGAGTTTCTTGCCGATGCCTCAGCCGTGCAGTTCACGCGTAACCCGGACGGCATTGCCGATGCGTTAAAGGTGATCGGCCATGGCGCCGGCAGTGAGATTTCCAGCACCGAACGGGAAGAGACGGCTCATCTGTTCTTTGGCCAAGCCGCACCTTGGCGTTTCCATTGGTTTTTGACTCATCCGCCGCTGGAGGAGCGCATTCGCCAGCTCGACAAGCGTTGGGACGGTCGCTATCTGGAGCCGCAGTCGCGTCAGCAAGCCGAGGCGGCAGACCCGGAACTCGCTCAACAAACCGCAGGGGCAGCCCCTGCGATGACCATGGCGGCGGTCGCCATGGCTGCTGCAAGCAATCCTGGCCATGCAGAAACCGCTGCAGCGACAACCGACACCAACGAGCTAAGCACTAGAGAGCTAAATACCAACACCAATACCGACACTGACGAGCAACACCGACAACAAGCGTTGGCGACGATGAAAGACGCCGCACGTGACCCTTACTCGGCGCGCGCATTGGTCTTCTCCCTGCTGCTAGCACCGCCTAAGCGACTGGTGCACGATCAGCAATTGGATTTGATTCGCCAGTATCAAGGTCAGGACAGCTATCAAATCGTATTGCGCCTGGCCCAACAGCTACCGCACCTAGACGATGATCAACGCCTGCCACTGGTGGAGTTGGCCATTCCAGCACTCAAACAATTGTCACCGAACCAGTATCAGGACTTTCGCGCCACGCTGGTGAAACTGGCCAAAGCCGACGGCAGCATCGATGTGTTCGAATGGTGTTTGTATCGCTTAATTTTGCAATATCTGGAACCCGTATTTGCACAAGCCAGCCCAGTGAAAAGCCGCTATCGCCAGGTTGAGCAAGTAACAGAAGCGGCGGCAACCGTGCTCAGTTACTTGGCTCACTTTGGTCATGACGATCAATCCCAAGCTCAGCAAGCATTTGAGCAAGCCTGCCAAGCAGCCGCACTAGAGCTGGCATTGCAGCCCAAGCAAAGTCAGTTCAAGCCGCTCAACCAAGCCATTACCGAGCTGCAACAAGCCTACCCCCACGTCAAAGGGCGGTTTATCAAAGCCTTGGTCACATGCGCCAAGGCCGATCAGCAACTGAAGTCCGTGGAAATGGATCTGGTGCGTACCTTTGCTGCCCTGCTAGAAACACCAGCGCCAGAGCTGACCTTCGAGCAGTAGCGTAAAGAGCAGGTCATGCTGAGTGTTGATGGCTAAAGCCGTCGACACTCTAACTTTCGAACTCTCGCGCACCCCCCCAGCAACACCGACCGCAGCAGGCATGTAACATTTTGCGCCACCGTGTATCAGTGATAGCGTGCTGTGACGCAGCAACTGTCGGTGTTATTAGTGTCAGCGCTATACTCCGCGGCCCTTTTCAACCGGAGAATCACCATGCAATGGAACCAATGCCTGCTGATACTGGCCTGCTCAGCGCTGCTCAGCGCCTGCGGCGGCTCATCAGAATCAGACGAAAACGGACGCTCAACAGATACTCCAACTCAGCCACAAGACGGCGGTTCGACCAATAATCCGGGAGAAAAGGAATCTGGCGGCTCAGATAACGGTTCAGATAACGGCTCAGATAACGGCTCAGATAACGGCTCAGATAACGGCTCAGATGGCGGCTCAGATGGCGGCTCAGATGGCGGCTCAGATGGCGGCTCAGATGGCGGCTCAGATGGCGGCTCAGATGGCGGCTCAGATGGCGGCTCAGATGGCGGCTCAGATGGCGGCTCAGATGGCGGATCTGATGGCGGATCTGATGGCGGATCTGATGGCGGATCTGATGGCGGTTCTGATGGCGGTTCTGATGGCGGTTCTGATGGCGGTTCTGATGGCGGCTCAGATAAAAAAACCGAGCTCAGTCTGACACTCAGCAGCAATATCACTGAACTGGCGTGGCCGGTGTCTCATATTGATATTCAAGCCAGCGTGAAAGGTGGAGTCGTCGACGATGTGCAATGGACCATCACCAGCACGTCATCACAGCCCCAGCAGCAGCGCATCGAGCAAGGCTTACGCCTACTGCAACCAGCCGTCGGGCGCTACACAGTGTCGGCGTCGATTCGTGTGGGTGAAGACAGCGCACAACACCAGTTGGTGGTGGAAGTCACGGCGCAAGATCTAAGCCATATGGCAGGCTTGCCTTTGACCAGCGCCCAGCAACAACAGCTAGATCAGCTGATTTTACAGCCTGCGACCACACCTGCGCCCCAACACCCGCGCCTGTACGGTAGCAACGAACAGTGGTTCGCCATGCTGCAACAGATCGAACAGTTCGATCCTAACTGCCAAGTACCGGGCCCCAGCTCCGGCCTAGGCACCGTCAACAATATGAAAGACAGCTGGCAAAACCTTTTGATGGGCGGCGTTGCCTGCCACAACAATCTGCCAGCGACATTAGCAGAGCATCGTGAAGCCAAGCGTTACTTGAACGATGAAATCGCAACCAATCGGGTCGCCGACAACAATCTGCGTTTTCGTATGATCCACTTGCTACGCAGAGAGCTGTTTTGCGATCAATACGCTTACCCGTGCCAGTTTGAACGCAGTGATGTGCTGAGTTTTGCACAGAAGTTCCTCGCCACTGAGTTCAAGCGTTTGCACGATGCGCCTAGGGCAACCATTGCCCCCAAATGGGCAGCAGAGATTGGCATGCCCGCCGACTATCGCTTTAACAAATACTGGCACATGGCCAACACCAGCGAGTTTATGGTGTTGGATGCCGCACCTGCGTTCCAGTTCTGGACCCTGGTACTCGATGTTTTTGACAACAGCCCACTGATCTCTGATGCCGACGAAGCGTATCTACGCCAAGAGCTGGAATACCAGATCGACAGCTATTTAAAGCAATACGAGCATCAACACTGGTCTTTGTTCAATGGCAATAACTGGACGGTAATGCTCAACACGGCGGCATTGCACTGGGCAATACTCAACTATCATGAGCAAGCCGAGAAGGCCCAACAGGTGTTAGAGGCGGTGCTGGCCACTAATTGGTTACATCGCGATTTTTTCCTTGCCGATGGTGGTTACCTGGAAGGCGCCAGCTACGCGGTACTTACATCCTACCCTTATGTTCTGTTGCAGCAGCAACTACTGATGGCTTCCTTTGGCCAGCCAGTGCACAGTTTTAACTGGCTGCGCGGCCCCAATATCGCCAGCTGGTTAGTGGACTCAGTGCTGCCGGATAATCGTTTTGTCGATTTTGGTGATGGCTGGCCAAAAACCGGTTTGTCGAGCCACATGGCATTGCAGTTGATGTATCCGGGTAACGTCCTCAACCGAAGCGACTTAAACCCACCAATCGACGCCTGTGAGCTACAACGTTACTTCAGCCATAGTTACTACGACGTCCCTTTTTATGACCCTTGGCAAGTCATCCCTATGGTCTTTCATGACTGGCAGGGGGAGGTAAACGCCTGCCAGCAAAACTCTCAAGTATCGCGGCTCGCTATTTACCCTGATTCAGGTCTAATGCGCTTAGACCTGATGACAGACACGCCACTGTCGCAGCAGGCCACCGCTGAGCGCCCCTTCTATTTACAAAGTCGACACAGCACTCTGGTAGCAACGACTACGGCGACCAACACGCCACATCGAGAAATGGACGTTGGCGGTATCATTTGGGCAGCGCATGGCAGTCGATTGTTAGCCGACATGGGTTACGGACGTATTGTGCGTAACTACTACGAATACGATCTTTTCGACCAGCTGACTGGCTACGACAATCGTATCGATCATATGTTAGGTGCTAATACTCTGGTTTTACCTGAAGCCTTCTACACCTATTTGGACCATGAAAAGCGTCAGCGCTACCAGTACCGGGGGCAATCTTATGGCCATGGTGGCCAACTTGAGCAGCGCACGGTGAGTGGTGTTGCCGCAGTGCGTGTGGATGCCAGCGGACCCTATCGCGACGGCGATGTTGGTAAGTTTGCTCGCCCTGCCAATGAAGGACACCTGAAGCAGTATGAGCGTTGGGTTGTTCCAGTCGGCAACCTAGGTTATCTGCTGTTAGACCTGGTACAAGCAAAAACCAGTCAAACCACACAAGCTGAGCAGTGGTTCCAAGTCCCTGTCGATGACAGCGACAAATGCGACAGTGGTACTTCGATTACGGTGAAACTAGAAGTGAAAAACCCCCAACAGCTGCATTTAACGCCCAAATGCAATCAGTTGAGCCGGGCCGAGAACTCTAACATCAGTGGCAGTATTTACGCCTTGTCTCAACACGGCGGTAGCTTTACCACGGATATCCCGGACTATTGGCCCAACGTAGAGCCGTTCCGCAGCGATAGTGTGAAGCTCGTTAATGGCATTGCCACGCTACAGCTCACCAACCAGGTGGGTCAGAGAGATCAGCGACAACTGGTGCGTTGGCGCGCAGCCAATCCGCTTGCCAGCGATATACGCTTATTCTTCCTGCAAACCTCGGCGGACGGACAGACCATGCCGACCGTTAGCCTGCAATCCGAAGCCTGTGCCGAACATTTCTGCGCCCGCCTGCAGGTGGCCGAGCAGAACTTACTGATCAAAGTGAGCCAAGAAAATGGCTTGCTCACTCTGCTGCCCTAAACCGCTGCCGTAAATCGGAAGTGAACCCCTGTGTTCAATGGCGCCGTTTGCGGCGCTATTGAAATCGCTTTGCACCACCGTAGAATGAGGGTTCAAGGGTCGGTCATGGCCGCAATATTCGCCACTGCATGGCCATTTCCGCTGGCAACCACTCAAGGTGACGATGTCCTTGCAACCCATTCCCCTGCAGCCTTTGCACGATAATCACGGGCGACAATTTTCTTACCTGCGGCTATCGATCACAGACGTGTGCAACTTTCGCTGCCACTACTGTTTACCTAACGGCTATCAGGGAGACGGTGAGCCGCAACCACTGTCTCTGGCTGAAATCGACCAGATCGTGCAAGCATTTGCCGCCACCGGTACGCGCAAAGTACGCATCACCGGCGGCGAGCCGGTGTTACGCCGTGACCTAGTCGAGATTCTGCGCCAGGTTAAACGCACCCAGGGAATAGAAAGCGTCGCTTTAACCACCAATGGTTACAAGCTATTGGAGCATATCGACGCTTGGTATGAGGTGGGTCTCGATCAGCTCAATGTCAGCATCGACAGCCTGGACCCAAGAGCGTTTCAAGCCATCACCGGCCATGATCGTTTGCAGCAGATTTTGGCTGGCATTGACCGTGGCCTGCAGCTGGGATTGCCGATCAAGGTCAACGCCGTATTGCTGGCCGATCAACCGCAGCAACTGAGTGAGTTTTTGCATTGGGTCAAACGTACGCCAGTGACGCTGCGCTTTATTGAGCTGATGGAAACTGGCGGCCAGCCCGACTACTTTGCGCGCCATCATGTCAGCGGCGAAAGTATTAAACAGCAACTGTTGCAACAAGGCTGGCAGCCGCTCACACGCGGCCCCCATGCTGGCCCGGCGCAGGAGTTTGCTCATCCCGACTACCAAGGCAACATCGGTCTGATCATGCCGTACAGCCGCCATTTCTGCAGCAGCTGTAACCGTCTGCGCATTTCGGCCGCTGGCAAACTGCATTTATGCCTGTTTGGCGAGCACGGTCATGACCTGCGCCCATTGATGCGTGCCGAGCACCAGCTCGAATTGCAGCAACGGCTCAGAGAGCTGCTACAACTGAAAGCCGCCAGCCACGACTTACATCAAGGCAATACCGGCGCCATCAAACATTTTGCTATGATCGGCGGCTAATTGCGCCAGGAGTCAGTTATGGCAAACACCTACACAGAGCAGGCTATTGGCCTCAACATCGCCGTCCTGACGGTGTCCGACAGTCGAACCGAAGACACCGACAAAAGTGGGCAGCTGCTTAGTGAGCGCCTGACAGCAAGCGGGCATCGGCTGATCGACAAACGCATCGTGGCGGACGACAAATACCGCATCCGAGCACAAGTTGCGCAGTGGGCGGCCGACGATGTCACCCAAGTCGTGTTAGTCACCGGTGGTACTGGCTTTACCGAGCGCGATTCCACACCCGATGCCATCGCGCCACTGTTTGATAAAACCGTCGATGGCTTTGGTGAACTATTCCGGCAAATTTCGTATCAGGAAATTGGCAGCTCAACCATTCAAAGTCGCGCCATTGCGGGTTTCTCTAACGACATGTTGATTTTCTGTTTGCCAGGTTCGACCAATGCCTGCCGCACCGCCTGGGATAACATCATTGCCGATCAGCTGAACAGCCAGCACAAACCCTGCAACTTTGTACTGCGGTTAAAACAGCTCAAGGAGCCTTGCGATGGGTGAGTTTTCTCATATCAACACCGATGGCGAAGCCAATATGGTCGATGTCAGTGGCAAAGAGGTCAGCCAGCGCGAAGCTCTGACTGAAGGCTATGTGGTGATGCAAGCCGATACCCTGCAGCGCATTCTCGATGGTGGCCACGACAAAGGCGACGTATTTGCCGTGGCTCGTATCGCCGGTATTCAAGCGGCCAAGCAAACGGCGCAATTGATTCCGCTGTGCCACCCATTAATGCTGTCAAAGGTGGCGGTTGAGTTTGAGCCACAACCCGATCAGCAGCGCGTGCGCATTATCGGGCGCTGTAAATTAAGTGGCCAAACGGGTGTAGAAATGGAGGCGCTCACAGCGGTTTCGGTAGCCGCATTAACCCTGTTTGATATGTGCAAAGCACTGGACCCAGCCATGCGCATTGATGGTATTCGGGTGCTAGAAAAACGCGGCGGAAAAAACGGCGACTGGAGTGCTCAGTGAAGGTATTGTTTTTTGCCTCGCTGCGCGAGTCTCTGGCATGTGAGCAGCTAGAAGCCTCAGCCGTATCCGTTGCCGAGCTGCGCCAGCAATTGCAGCAGCAATGGCCCTCACAGTCGCATTTATTAGCCCAAGGGCAAGCGTTAGTCGCGGTCAATCAGCAGCTGTGTCACGACGATGCCACCACTCTCACAGATGACGATGAAGTGGCGTTTTTTCCACCCATGACCGGTGGGTAATGTGGATACCATTCAGGTTCAGACCGACGACTTCAACGTGCAGCAGCACTACGACGCTCTGCGGCAATGCAATCACCAAGCTGGCGCTGTGGTGTTTTTTGTTGGCACCGTACGCGATATGAACCTGGACAGCCAAGTGCAAGCACTGGAGCTGGAACACTACCCCGGCATGACCGAACACAGCTTGCAGCAGATTGTCGCCGCTGCACGCCGGCGTTGGCCACTGCTGAATGTACGTCTGGTGCACCGAGTGGGCAAGTTATCGTTGGGCGAGCAAATTGTATTTGTCGGTGTCAGTAGCGCTCATCGGCAGGCAGCGTTTGAGGCGTGCCACTACATCATGGACTGGTTAAAAACCGACGCGCCATTCTGGAAAAAAGAACACACACATGAGGGGCCACGTTGGTTAGAAGCCCGCGCGGATGACCAGCAAGCTAAAGATAGATGGCGGGACTCTCACGAATAAACACCGCCAGCTCAGCCGCTGGCATCGGTTTAGCAAAGTGATAGCCCTGAAAGCGGTCGCAACCGTCTTCAATCAACAGCGCCTTTTGCTCCGCGGTTTCTACCCCTTCAGCCAGCACCGACATGTTGTAGTTCTTGCCAATGGCAATCACGCTCTGCGCCATTTTGTGCGCCGTCTGGTCGGTACGAATATCGTCGATAAAGCTCTTATCAATTTTCAGCTCATCGATAGGCAATAAACGCAACACACTCAGTGACGAAAAACCGGTGCCGAAGTCGTCCAACGAGATACGCACCCCCATATCGTGCAGTTCATTTAACGCCGGCAGTACCATCTGCAGGTCTTCAATGAAGACACTTTCGGTAATTTCCAGCGTCAGGTACTTTGGCTCAATGCGATAGTGATTGATGTGCTCGCGAATGCCGGCTACGAAACCCGCCTGCAAGAACTGTTTGACCGAAATATTAATCGCAATATCAAATTGCTGGCGCAGGTGCTGCTGCAGCAGCGTCATCTCGCGCATGGCGGTATTAACGACAAATTCGCCAATGGCTGGCATCAAACCAGTGGTTTCGGCCACACCAATAAACTCGTCCGGCGGCACAAAACCCAGCTCATCGTCCTTCCAGCGGATCAGCGCCTCAACCCCTAACATGCGTCCATCGTGACTCACTTGTGGCTGATAGACCATAAACAAATGACCGCCGGACAACGCCGAACGCAGTCGCTGCTCGATGCGAATTTTGCGCAAATAGCCGCTTTCCATTTCATCGTGATAGAAGTGCACGGCATTGCGCTCTTTTTTCGCTTCATGCATGGCAATGTCTGCCGCGCGCAGCAAATCGTTCATGCTGTTGCCATGTTGCGGATAGCGCGCAGCACCGATACTCGCGCCCAGCTGAAAATTGAAGCCGTAAACGGCGTAGTCCTTGGATACCGATTTGATGATTTCCAGTGCTCGCGTTCGCGCCTTGTCTTGCTCATGGGTTTCCATCAGCAAGATAAACTCATCGCCGCCTAAGCGCGCCAACACTTCGCCATCTTCAACGTGACGCTGCAAACGGTGGGTCAGTTCGATCAGCACCTGGTCACCGCAGTCGTGGCCAAAACTGTCGTTGACCCCCTTAAAGTTGTCCATGTCGATAAACATCACGTAAAAACTGCGGCCTTCGTCCATCCAACCATGCACATGTTCCAACAAGTAATTGCGATTTGGCAGGTTGGTTAGCCCATCGTGATTGACCATATAAAACAGCTGCTTGCGCTGTTGATCTTCGGCACTGGAAATAGAACGAAACAGCGCAAACAACACCAGCACCACCACCGCATACAGAGCGCCATAAATGGCCACGCGCCCCATGAAGTCCTGACGCAACAGTCGCTCGGGGGTTTCCGTTAATACCCACAAGCCATAGTTAGGCAAGAACATCGCCGCACCGAGCCAATGCTGATCATGACGCTCTACCCGATAGCCCCATGCCTTATCGCCATAACGAATGGTGGCCAAATCGGCGCTGCTGATCTCCTGCAAGGAACGCTCTACCGCACGTACAGCTTGAGTAGCCACCGGCTGAGCATATTGATCTTCCGAGGCATCGATGCCGGCCGTGTACTGCAGGTAGTTATCCTGTGAGCGCACCAGGCGCACAGTATCATGTGGACGGATCTGTTTCTGAAACAGCTCCGACGCCTCGCTCAGGTTAATGCCAGACGTCATCACTGCTATGACATTGCCTTGATCGTCTCGCAGTGCTTTGCGCAGCGGAATGATCCAGCGCTGCAACGATGGCATAAAGTAGGTGCGGCCAAGCACCATATGACGGCTATGCAGCGCGCGCAGGAAGGAGTCACGGGTTTCCGAGTGTTGCAGCAAGTTGTGCAGGTTGTCGCTCAACACATTGCTGCTAACTTGCATGAACTCGCCATCCGGGCCCACCAGGCCAAAGCCCACCAGTACCGGGTTAACTTGCAGTAAACGATCCAGCAATGGCACTGGCTTCAAACCGGCCATGGCATCCGGTGCGTTGATCAGCTCGTTGCCGAGTACGTCGAGCAGCATTTCTTCCGCCGCCAGCACACTGCGTGCGGTTTCACCGATCAGCTCGGCACGGTCGCTGTAAGCGCGCAAATGATCTCGCAGCTGCTGATGCCAGCTGTAACTGATGATGGCAGCCAATATGCCCAGCCCACCGATCACGATGAGCATAAACAGGGTCCAGATATTGCGTCGCATCAACGCCAAACGTCACCACCTTAGCCAGTACACACAGGCCCGCCAAAACGAGCGCGCGGATTGTCGCATAAGGATAGTCAATTGGTAGTCACTCGTCGCCAACAAGTATGAGCGCCTGACACACATCAAGTGTGCCAAGCGCAAGGCTCAGTCTTGGATGCGCAGGTTGCGAGTGGCGCCGTCGAGCTGATCGAGGTCGGTTTCCGAGCCCAGTTTGATCATCAAGCGCAGATCGTTGGGCGAATCGGCGTGGGAAATGGCGTCTTCATAGGTGATCTCACCTTGTTCGTACAGGTGATAGAGCGCCTGGTCGAACGTCTGCATGCCCAGCTCGTTTGATTTACGCATCAGCGGCTTGAGTTCGTGGACCTCGCCCTTGCGGATCAAGTCTGCGGCCAACGGTGAGTTAATCAGCACTTCGATGACCGCCCGACGCCCTTTTCCATCCGGAGTTGGAATCAGTTGCTGAGCGACGATGGCACGCAAGTTCAACGACAAGTCCATCCAGATCTGGCCATGACGCTCTGGCGGGAAGAAGTGAATAATACGCTCCAGCGCCTGGTTGGCGTTGTTGGCGTGCAGTGTGGCGAGGCACAAGTGTCCGGTTTCGGCAAAGGTGACCGCGTGCTCCATGGTATCCGGAGAGCGCACCTCACCAATCATGATCACATCTGGCGCTTGGCGCAGGCAGTTCTTCAAGCCAACTTCAAACGATTCGGTATCCAGGCCCACCTCGCGCTGCGTGATGATGCAGTTTTCATGGCGATGCACGAATTCGATCGGGTCTTCGATACTAAGAATGTGGCCTTTACTGTTTTGGTTGCGGTGGCCAATCATCGATGCCAAAGAGGTGGACTTACCGGTACCTGTCGCGCCGACAAAAATAATCAGACCGCGCTTTTCCATCGCCAGGTCTTTGATCACATCCGGCAGGCCCAAATCATCGACTTTGGGAATTTTGGTTTCGATGCGCCGCAGCACCATGCCCGCCACATTGCGCTGGTAAAACGCACTGGCACGGAAACGTCCAATACCACTGGCGTTAATAGCAAAGTTGAGTTCTTTCTTTTCTTCAAACTCTTCTTGCTGCTTGTTATTCATCAAGCCGAGCACAATGTCGCGCACCTGCTCCGCCCCCAGCGGACTGCGCGTCAGCGGCATAATCGTCCCATGCACCTTCATTGATGGGGCGACGCCTGCGGTGATAAACAAGTCAGAGCCTTGTTTCTCCACCATCAGACGCAAAAACTTATCCATAGACATTGGCGATCACCCTTAGAAGTTATCCGGCACTTTGGCTTTTTCACGTGCCGCTTCGCGCGAGATCAAACCCTTCGACATCAGATTCTGCAAGCACTGGTCCATGGTCTGCATGCCGTAGGCACCACCGGTTTGAATGGCGGAGTACATTTGCGCAATTTTGTCTTCGCGGATCAGGTTACGAATGGCTGGCGTGCCCACCATGATTTCGTGAGCCGCGACTCGGCCACCGCCGTTTTTCTTCAACAGAGTTTGCGCAATAACTCCCTGCAAAGATTCGGACAGCATCGAGCGCACCATGGATTTTTCTTCTGCCGGGAACACGTCGACGATACGGTCGATGGTTTTTGCCGCCGAACTGGTGTGCAGCGTGCCAAACACCACGTGGCCGGTTTCTGCTGCTGTCAGTGCCAAGCGAATGGTTTCCAAGTCCCGCAGCTCGCCCACCAGAATCACATCCGGGTCTTCCCGCAGCGCGCTGCGCAGGGCTTCGTTGAAGCCTAAGGTATCGCGGTGCACTTCACGTTGGTTCACCAACGCTTTTTTCGACTCGTGTACGAATTCGATCGGGTCCTCAATGGTGAGGATGTGATCGTATTTGGACTCGTTGATGTGGTCGACCATGGCCGCCAGAGTGGTCGATTTACCCGAACCGGTTGGCCCTGTCACCAGCACGATGCCACGCGGAATGTTGGACAAATCTTTAAATACTTGGCCCATGCCAAGCTGGTCCATGGTCAAAACCTTAGAAGGAATGGTACGGAACACCGCACCGGCACCACGGTTGTGGTTAAAAGCATTCACACGGAAACGCGCGACACCCGGCACTTCGAACGAGAAGTCGGTTTCCAAGAACTCCTCAAAATCCTTGCGCTGTTTGTCGTTCATGATTTCGTACACCAAAGAGTGGACTTCTTTGTGTGCCAACGCCGGCAAGTTGATGCGGCGCACATCGCCATCCACCCGGATCATAGGCGGCAAGTCCGCCGACAGGTGTAAGTCAGACGCGCCTTGCTTAGCACTAAACGCCAACAGTTCGGTGATATCCATCATCTCTCCTACGCGCCGTGCGTGAACGGCGCCTTCGCTTTATCATTGATTGCTGACAATCCTAAACCAAGCCTAAGCAATGTCCACACTCGAACAACGCTATCATGCGGTACAACAAAGAATAGACAGCGCCTGTCAAAGTGCCGGTCGGCAACGCGCAGAAGTCGCATTGTTGGCGGTCAGTAAGACCAAGCCTGCCACTATGGTGCGCGACTGCTACCAGCTCGGCCAGCGAGCCTTTGGCGAAAACTATTTGCAGGACGCAATGGACAAAATCTCGCAGCTGGCTGATCTCGACGACATTCAGTGGCACTTTATTGGCCACTTGCAAAGCAATAAAAGCAAAACCGTGGCCGAACACTTTCATTGGCTGGAGACACTGGACCGCATCAAGCTGGCTCGGCGTCTCAATGAACAGCGCCCGCAGACGCTGCCACCGCTCAACGTGCTGCTGCAGGTGAACATTAGCCAAGAAGTGCAGAAATCTGGCGTCGCACCAGCCGACGTCGCCGAGTTGGCCGCGCACATTGCCGAACTGCCACGGCTAACGCTCAGGGGGTTAATGTGCATACCGGAAGCGACCGACAATGCTGACGCCCTGGCAACACAGTTTGATCACATGCAAACACTGCTGGCGCAGCTGCAGCCACAGCATCCCAGCGCCGATACCTTATCGATGGGCATGTCGGGCGATCTGGAGCTGGCGATTGCACATGGCAGCCATCAGGTGCGCGTCGGTACCGATATTTTTGGCGCTCGTAGTAAGGCGGATTAGCCTTGCCGCCGCATCGCCAGATACCTACACTCGCAGCAAACACCCATAAGGAAACAGAATGACACAAGTGGCTTTTATTGGCGGTGGCAATATGGCCGCCAGCATCATTGGTGGCCTAGTCCAGCAAGGCGAGTACAGTGCCCAGCAGATTCATGTCAGCGACCCAAATGACAGCCAACGCCAGCAGTTGAGTGAGCAGTTTGGTGTACACACCTACGCCGACAACCAGCAGGCGATTGAACAGGCCGATGTCGTCATGCTGGCCGTAAAACCACAAGTCATGCAGCAGGTGCTGGCGCCGTTGTTTGCCACCTTAAGCGAGCGCCAGCCGTTGATCATTTCCATTGCTGCCGGCATTGATATGCCCTCACTGGCGCAATGGACCGGCTGCAAAGCCATCGTACGTTGCATGCCCAATACGCCGTCACTGGTCAACTATGGCTCCAGTGGCTTGTTCGCCAGCGACGACACCAACATGCACCAGCGCAACTTGGCCGATTCATTGATGCGCGCCGTCGGCATCACTGTCTGGGTGCAACAAGAGCAGGAAATCGATACCGTCATCGCCGTATCTGGCAGTGGCCCGGCATATTATTTCTTGATGATGGAAGCCATGATCGAAACGGCGACAAAGATGGGCATGAGCCTAGAAACGGCCACCCAATTAACGCTGCAAACCGCCGCCGGTGCAGCTGAAATGGCCAAGCGCTCCGACGTCGATCCAGCTGAGCTGCGCCGCCGAGTGACGTCGCCCGGTGGCACTACGCAACAAGCCATTGCCACCTTTGAATCTGCACACTTACGCGATATCGTCGCCGCAGCCATGCAAGCTGCACAACAGCGTGCCGCCGAAATGAGCCTTGAGTTAGGCGCCCAATCGGAACAGTAAGGAGAGGATATGTCCCCGTTAATGCAAGTTGGCCTGCTGTTGGTCAACACCATTGGAAGCCTGTTTGCTCTGGTGGTGCTGATGCGGTTTCTACTGCAGCTGGTGCGCGCCGATTTCTACAACCCGATTTCGCAGTTTGTGGTCAAGGTGACCAACCCGCTATTACTGCCATTGCGCCGTGTGGTCCCGGGTTTTGCTGGTTTGGACGTGGCTTCGTTGCTGCTGGCTTGGTTGGTGCAATGCCTGTACATAGGCGCCATCGGCGTGATGCTCGGCTTGGGTTTGCCGTGGGCCAACATTCTGGTGTGGGGCACCATTGGCTTAGTGAGCTTGCTGTTTAACATTTATTTCTGGGGCTTGCTGATTGTCGTCATCGCCTCCTGGATTGCCCCCAACTCCTACAACCCCGCGTTGATTCTTATCAATCAGCTGCTGGAGCCGGTGATGGCACCAATACGGGCCAAAATGCCTGACATGGGCGGACTGGATTTGTCACCATTGATTTTCATTCTGGCGCTGAAAGTGGCCGAAATTCTGCTGCTGACACCGCTGTACCAGCTCGGCCAGGTACCGATGGCGCTGGCCAACGTGGTGATTGGTTTGTAACACCACCTTGCTGCGGCCATCGCCAGCCGCAGCTTTCCTCGTTATGATCATCTGCGCCAGTCATTCCAATTACTAAGGACAGATGTATGACGCAGGATCTTCTCGCTCAATCCGTTACCCCAGCTGATTTGGACGCTCTGATCGAAGGCACTTGCTTTTTGGCGTCTGGCGGCGGCGGCCCGAAAGCAATGGCACAAGCATTTCGCAAAAAAATCGAGCACAACGTTACTATGGTGGCTCCTGAGCAAGTGCTCGATGGCGACGCCAGCTTGATGGTGGTTGACCTCGGCTCCCCCGCCAAAGCTCTGGACGGCATTGGCTTTACTGCACCGGTCAACGCGTTTAACGCGCTCAGTGACAACCTCGCCATCTCTCCGAGCTATCTACTGCCGGGCGAGATTGGCGCAGTGAACACCTTGTTGCCGTTTTATATCGCTGACTACATCTACAAAAAAACCGGCAAGAAACTGCGCGTCATTGACTCAGATCCGTGCGGGCGAGCGGATCCAAGGTTGAGCGAGACACTGCTGAATATCTCTGGGCAATCCTGCTGCCCAGCCATCATTGCATCAGACAGTGATGACTGCGGACACTTTGAAAAAGCCTTTTTTAAAGGCCCAATGACACCAGAGCAGCTGGAAGCCGCCGCCCGTGAGGAAGTGTCCAAGCCAGCCTATGACGAGGTCGGTGGCATGGCGCTGTACCCTTTGCCCGGTACCTTTGTTCGCTCTGAAGGCAGTAACTTTCTTGTTCAAAACTCGGTTTCGAAAGCCATTCTTGTCGGTGATGCCCTGCTGACCAACCCCAGCGATCAAGAGCTATCCCTGTTGCTCACTGGCATGGGCATTGCCAACTACGCCTTTGTCACCGGCACCATCACCAGCCTCACGCGCAATACCAGTGATGGCTTTGATAATGGTAAGGTCGTGATCGAAGGCGATTGCGGCAATACGTTCTGGGTTTTCATGCGCAACGAAAGCCTGCTGGCTTGGAACAACACCCAAGGAAAATTGCACGCGCTGGCACCAGACTGCATCAATATGCTGGTACACGACGGTGAAAAGCGTCGCTCCATTTCCAATGCGTCCATCGAAGAAGGACAACGTATTTCATTGTGGGGCACGGCCGGACCAAGCAAAGTCGCGCATGCGGATAAACTGGTGGAACTATTTTCTGAGGACATCAACGCAGTGCTCGACAAGTTCCCAGAAGATAAGAAAAAAATTGGCTTCACCCATTACATACCGATAGAGCAACTTAACGCCAATGACTGAAACGCAAGGACGAAGCCTGGAGCAGCATTTATTTGCTGAAATCTGGGCAAACTCACCAGATAACATGTTCATTCTGGAAGTGGGTGAGGATGACTTTTATCTGGTGAATACCAACACCGCGCAAAAAGTGACCATGGAGTTGGTCGGTAACTTGCCGCGCGGTCAGGCGCTCAAAACCCTGTTCCCGGCCGATTTATACCAAGAGCTGATTCAGCGTTATCAGCAATGCGTTGATCAGCGGCGGCCGCTGCAATACGAAGAAAGCGAATCGTTCAGCAGCCACGACGGTCGTGAACAGCACTGGAGCACGATTTTGTCGCCGCTGTTCGACCAGCATGGCCGCGTGGGCCATATTTTTGGTGTGTCACGCAATATCACCCGCCTCAAACTGGCGCAAAGCCAGGCAGAATCTGCCAGTGCGGCCAAAACTGCTTTCCTGGCCAATATGAGTCACGAACTGCGTACCCCGTTAAATGGCATCAGCGGTGCCATTGAGCTGTTGAAACACAGCAACGACAGCGATGAGCGGCAACAACTCTGCAACGTAATTGCCAGTGCCGTGGAAGCGATGACGCAGCAAACCAACGACATTCTCGAATACGCACGCCTGGAAAGCGGCCAGCTGCGCTTGCGCCGCGATACCTTTGCACCGGCGACACTGGCTGAAGAGGCCTGTGCCGTACTGGAACCCATGCGACGCCAATACAATGTGAACGTCACGGTGACCGTGGCCGAGGCAGTGCCCAGTACACTGCAAGGGGATGCCAACCGCCTGAAGCAAATTTTGCTCAACCTGCTCAGTAACGGCATTAAGTTTTCTCCTCACGGCACGGTGCAGCTGCGCATTGAGTTGATCAAGCAACGGGCACAGCAAGCGCAACTGCGTGTTTTAGTCGTCGACGATGGCATTGGCATCGATCCCTCACAGCAAGCGCGATTGTTTCAACCCTTCACTCAGGTCGATGCCTCCAGCACACGCACACATACGGGCAACGGTTTGGGGCTGGCGATTTGCCGTGACCTGGTGGAAGCGAAAGGCGGTCACATACAAATCAGCAGCCAATTGGGTGAAGGCACTACCGTTGAAGTGGTGCTGAGCTATCCAGTAGCCACGCCCGGTCATGCGCCAGCACCGGCGGCGACTAAACGGCCTGTTGAAAAGATCGATGCACATGTCTTGTTGGTGGAAGATAACGACACCAACCTGCTGGTAACCAGCAAGATACTGCAACGCGCCGGGTTGACGATCAGTGTTGCCCGCGATGGCCAGCAAGCCGTTGATTGCTGCAGCCAGCAGCGCTTCGATATGGTGTTGATGGACTGGCATATGCCCATCATGGATGGTTTACGTGCCACACAAGTGATTCGCCGCATGGACGACTACTACGCGCGAGTGCCTATTTTGGGGTTAACAGCACGAGGCATGAGTGAAGATCGCAGCGCTTGCCTGGCGGCCGGCATGGACGATGTGATCATAAAGCCGCTCAACGCCGTGAAGTTGGTCAACCAGATTCAGCGCATGTTGAGCGACACGGTCACTTCGATCACGTCTACCGCCGCTAGCTCTGATGGCGCTGCATAAAGGCTTTAATGCGCGGAGCCACATCTTCACGAAAACGCCGTCCATTAAAGATGCCGTAGTGCCCCACACCTTCAACTTCTAAGTGTTCTTTTTTCGCCACGGGTACTTTTGCGCATAACGACAGCGCCGACGCGGTTTGGCCGCGCCCGGTAATATCGTCCAGCTCACCTTCGATGGTCATCAGCGCCATGCTTTCAATGGCTTGCAAATCCACCGTTTGACCTCGATGGACCAACACACCACGTGGCAGTTGATGTTCTAAAAACACACGCCGGATAGTTTCCAGATAGTAATGCGCTGGCATGTCCATCACCGCTAGGTATTCGTTGTAAAACGCCCGGTGTGCCTCAGCACTGTCGCCATCGCCGCGAATCAGGTCGTTAAAGAACTTAAAGTGTTTGCTGAGGTGGTTGTCGAGATTCATCGACATAAACCCAGACAGCTGAATAAATCCTGGGTATACCAACTGCCCCTGGCCAGCAAAGCCGTGCGGAACTTGGCAGATCACATTACGCTGAAACCAATCCAAATCTTTACCGGAAGCGTAGTCATTCACTTCGGTTGGGCTGATGCGTGTATCCACCGGGCCACCTAATAACGCCATCGAGCGTGGCAGCGGTAAACCGCGTTCCGCCATCACACTGGCTGCCACCAATGCCGGCACGCAGGGCTGGCACACGGCGATGGTGTGAACGTCTGGCCCTAAGTAGCGAAAGAACTCGATCAGATAATCGACGTAATCGTCAAAATGAAAGCCGCCTTGCTCCACCGGAACGTCACGAGCATTGCGCCAGTCGGTGATATAGACCTCATGGTCGGGCAGAAACTCACGTACCGTGCCGCGTAATAAGGTGGCGTAGTGGCCAGACAATGGCGCAATCAACAGCACTTTAGGCTGCGCTTGGTCAAAGCCGACACGCTTGAAGTGCAGCAAATCACAGTAGGGCTTTTCGACCACCGTTTGATAGTCAATCGCCAGCTTGCGACGCTTGATGGTGACGCGATCCAGCTGCCACTCGGGCTTATCGTAGGAATCGGTCAGCCGCTCCAACAATTCAACCGAGGCGCGCAGCGTTTTCATGCTCCAGCTCGCGTTCCAAGGGTTCCAAGGTTGATACAACCATTGTCGGCTCTGACGCGCCCATACGTGCCAAGGCTGCATGAACCGGGTGATGCCAGCATTCAGTTGATAGAGCATACGGACCTCGTGATGAGCAGCTCGGTGACCATCGATGTTGTTGATGGCGATGACAGTTGCAGCTTAGCAGTCAATTTGTGCCACGCAGGCGACAAGCGGCAGTTTCTCAGCCAGCCAGTGAATTGAGCTGACCTTGTTGCCATTGCCGCGGCGTGCAACCAAGCCAATGGCGAAAGGCACGCTGGAAGGCCGTTTGATCCTGATACCCCAGCCGCTGGGCAATGTCCGACAAGGGCACGCCTTGCAACAGCCAACGACAGGCCCAGGTTTGCCGATGCTGCTGCAGTAACTGCTGAAAGCTCAATCCGTGTTGGCGCAGTCTTCGCTGCAGGGTGCTGACACTGATGTGCAAGGCCGACGCCACCGAGCGACGATCCGCACAGCCCAGTGCCAGCATTTGATGCAAACAATGGCGCACGTACCCTACCCATTGATGATGGCGCAATTGCTGCAGTTGCTGCTGCACCAGCGGCCAAGCGTGATCATGGCCACCCCGTCGCGGCTGCTGCCAATCCGACCAAGCGATGGTGAACCGGTAGCGCTCTGTTAACACCAAATCTGGCAACCAGCAGCGCCAATGTATTAAACCGGTGGGCTGTGCGCCGAGCTGAACCGCCAGCAAGCGCGGCATGCGTCCTAGCAAGGCACGACTAATGTGCAGCCAACCGACAAGCGCGACTTCCAAAGTGTGCTGAGACAGCGGTTGAGTCGCTTCAAAGTCGATTGTCATGCCTAGCGGGCACGGCTGCAGCTCCACCCGCACCGACTGCGCTACTAGATGCTGCGCCCGCTGTAAGCGAGTTAATGCGGCGCCCAAGGAATCGCTGGCAAACAAGGCATCGTGCAATAACGGCAACGGCGCCAAACTGACGGCCTGACCGCAATACAAAGACACAGGTTCATTCGGTACCGCTTGCTGCAAACACTGCCATAAACGTGTCACCCATAGTTGCTCGACGCGTGCATCAGCGCGGTAAAGCTGAGAGGTGTCGATGGCACATTGCTGACACAACCAAGCCCGCGAGACGCCCATGGCTTGCGCCTGATCCAGCATCCAGATCACCCAGCGCCCGGCAGTGGTCGACCATTGTGGTGCCTCATGCTCGCTGTTGATAAGCCCTCCGCCTTGACCCGAATAGTCAATGCTTACCGATACCCATGACGTACTATAAAAGAAAAAAGGAGCGAGTTATGGGCCAGTCCAATTCAACAGAGCAGCGTTTTCAAAGCTTTGCCGAGTTTTATCCCTTTTATTTGGCTGAGCATGCCAACCCGGTTTGCCGTGCACTGCATTACAGCGGCACTCTTAGTGCCATTGCCATTATGATCTGGTGTTTGAGCAGTGGCCAATACGGCTATTTGCCACTGGCGCTGCTGGCCGGTTATGGCCAGGCTTGGATCGGACATTTTTTCTTTGAGCACAACAAACCCGCAACGTTTCAATACCCGCTGTGGAGCTTTATGGGCGATTGGGTGATGCTCAAAGATTGGCTCACCGGACGCATAAAGCAGCGCTTGCCAAAGGAATAAGCCGGCTTATTTGGCAGTCAGGGTGCGCCCGGCAATCGACAACGAGCCGCGCTGCTGCAACCGCACCGTCATGCTCCATATTGCTATGCCTGCCAGCACATTGCCGAGCGCCGCGCCTGCCAGCATGCCGACGTAGCCCTGTTGCCATTGCTGGCCAATGTGCATACCTAGCCAAGCGCCGGGCAAATACAGAGCAAACAAGCGCACCAGGTTTAACAGCATCGATAATTGCGTCTTTTGCAGTGAGTTCAGCGCGGCATTGGCACACAGCACAACCCCCATGCCGGCGTAACCGAGCGGCAGCCAGCGCACAAAGTCGATGATGTGGCGCTGCACCTCCGCCTCAGACGAAAACAGACCAGCCAGCAACGGGGCAAATATCCACAGCAACGCGCACACCGCCAGTTGCCACAGCAATAAAAAACGATAGGAATGGCTCAGCGCCTGCCAGATACGCGACCATTGATTGGCCGCTTGATTTTGCGCCACAAACGTCGGCAGCGTTGAGGTCAGCGCCAGAATCACAACAATGGCAAAGGGCTCCAAACGCATCCCGACGCCAAAACCTGCGACGGCCTTTTCACCCATCGGCGCCACCATCATCAGCAATAATGCGCCCGCCACAGGCACCATCATATTGGTAATCATCGCCGGAATACCAAGCACCATCAGCCGACGCCACAGCGCCAGTATGCCCTGTAGCGGCAGGCCGTGCAAACCAAGCAATCCCTGACGGCGCTGGCGGTAAAAGATAACGCCGATCACCATCAGCCAACACAAAGCGCTGGCCAATGCAGCACCGCCAACACCCAGCGCAGGCACGGGCCCAAGACCAAAAATCAGCAGCGGGTCTAGCACCGCATTTAACAGTGCTGCCGCCAGCATCATGCGCGATGGCAGGCGCGTATCGCCGGTGGCGCGCAACGCGCTGTTTTGAATCATCATCAACAGCATCAGCACAGCGCCGGGCCACCAAAACTGCATATAGCTCCAGATCTCGGGCAGCAACGCTTCGCTCGCGCCTAAGCGCAAAAACAGAGCGTCATTGACCAGCATACCGAGCACGGCGATGACAATGCCCAGCAGTAACCCCAACAGCAACGCGGCACTGGTCGCCTGCTGCGCTGAGCGTTGATCATCTGCTCCCACCGCTTTGGCAATCAAGGCCGATGCTGCTATGCCAAGACCAATGGCCAGATTCATCACCAGCAAGGTAACCGGCAAGGCAAAACCGACGGCGGCCAAACTGTCGGTACCGAGCAAACTGATAAACCAGGTATCGACCAAGTTAAAGAAAAAGACCGCCAAGATGCCGATCACCATCGGCCGTGTTAGCTGATACAGCACTGGCCCTACGGGCTGCTCTAGAATTGCCTGCCGCACACTGTGTTCTCGTTGACTGAAATGCGCCTACTCTAGCCTAAATGTCCGCCCACAGTGCGATGCTCAGCGACATACACTGTTGCAGTTGTGGTAATGTGGCGCTGTTTTTTTATCGATTTATCCCGCCTTGATGGATGCGGGAACGGAGTACGTCTTGATCAGATTGTGTGTGCCTGCCCTGCTGTTTTTCACCTCTGCCGCCTTGGCCGGAGCAGAGGCGGGTGAAGAGGCTGCCCCGCCCAGTTGGAGCGGCGCTGCAGAACTGGGTACCTTGGTGACTTCCGGCAATACCGACAGCAGCAGCCTAAACGGCAAATTGAATGTGAAGCACGAAGGCAAGGTGTGGGACAAAAAGCTCAAGTTGGCGGCGCGCAACAGCAAAGAAGACGGGGAAACCTCAAAAGAGAAATACAACGCCGAGCTGCAGCTGGACCGCAACTTCAGCAAACGCTCGTATTTGGCCTCACTGCTGAAGCAGGAGCGCGATCGATTTTCTGGTTTTAGCTATCAAACCACGGGTGCCATCGGTTATGGCTATCGCATATTCACCGACAAAGCCTTAAAAGCGCACATCGAAGTCGGCCCAGGTTACCGCCGTGACAAAATCAAAGACACAGGCGTCACCGAAGAAGAGTGGATCGCCCGTTTGGCTGGCAAACTGCAATGGATGATCAGCCCAGATGTGCAGCTGGTGCAGGAAATCAGTGCCGAGCCGGGCCAAGACAACAGCGTCTACGAAAGTGAAACCAGCTTGGAAAGCCAAGTCATTGGCGCCCTCGCCACCAAGCTGAGCTACTCCCTCACCTACACGGATAAAGTGCCGGACGACAAGGTCAACACCGACCGTGAGTTTGGCGTCACTCTGGTATACCGCTTTTAACCCCCAATTTACTGAACGGATCGCAACTGCTCGAAGCGCTGTGCCTGGCGCTGCTGCAGTTGCTGCCACTGCGCGCGTTGTTCATCACTGAGCAACTCCGCCAGTTGCTGCTCCAGTAGACGCCGCTGCTCACTGCGCTGTGCCAAAGTGGGTGGCCAACTGACCGACGCCAACTGAGCGTTGCGTAACCGTTCGATCTGCTGCGGCGATAACGCCAAACGATCGCTCAAATGCTGCACCCGCTGTTCCGCCACCGCTTGATAGCGCTGCTGCAACAGCTGATCGGCGCGCTGGCGTTGCTCAGCGGTGAGTAGATCGCGCATTTGCTGGTACAGCTCTGCTCTAGTTTCCCGGTTGACACCATGGTATTGGCTTTCAATACGTTCCAACTGCGTTTGCTGCCAGGCCGTCATGTTCAGTGTCGTGGCCCAGTCCATCTCCCGGTGCTGACCCTGAAACGCCAAAGCAGCCGGCGTCGCGACGGCCATGGAGGCGGCAAAAACGGCACTTTTCAGCGAGCATACGATCATAATGGGAACTCCGGCAGGCAGTGTGACAGGCATACAGTAATCTGACCGGCTCCAAAGTAGTGTCGGAACACGCAAAGAATTGTTCCCACTGCGGTATCATACGACGGCAGTATGAAATGAGGTGTGGGCATGAGTGAGTCCGAAGACGAGTTGTTTTTTCAGGAGATGCAGGGGGTGAAACCTCTGGCACAGCGTCAGCGGGTTCAATTACGACGGGATGACGAGGTGGCCAAAGCCAATGCCGCTGAACGCCAGCGTGCCGCCAGCGCCGAGCAGCCCAGTATCGAAATCAACCACCTGCAGGTGTCCGAGGTTGAGCGCGTTGGTCCGCACGACATTCTCGGCTACAAGCGCCCCGGCATTCAGGATGGTGTGTATCGCAAGTTACGCTTGGGCAAATATGAAATCGAAGCGCGACTGGATTTGCATCGCCGCACCATCGAACAGGCCCGACGGGAAATCTATCGCTTTGTCGACGACTGCTTGGAGCACGATTTGCGTACCGTGCTGATTTTGCCAGGCAAGGGCGATCGCAATGTCGAAGACCCGGCTTTGCTGAAAAGCTATTTGGTGCACTGGCTGCCACAGCTGGATGATGTGCAGGCATTCCACACCGCACAGCTGCATCACGGCGGCTCCGGTGCCTTTTATGTGTTGCTGCGAAAAAGTGACCGCAAGAAGCAAGAGGCACGCGAGCGCTTCAGTAAGGGCCGCATTTAGCTGGCCCTAATCCAGGTCCGTTGAGGCGCTTTCACGCCAGTCGCTGATGGCTTGCTGTAAAAAACCTTCCATTACCTTTTCTTGTTCCGCTTTTTGCAGCACTTGCTCAATGCGCTGGCGGAACTCGGGCGTGTTACAAACCGACTGCTTTGACATGGTCAGGTACAACGGCTCTTGCGATACCGGCACGGCCAGTGGGCGAACATCTGAAATGCCCAGTTGCGATGCGTAAGCCCGGCCTGGGTTAAGTTCGTAAATAAAATAATCCACGCGGTCGCCTTGCAGCATGCGCAAGCCTTGCTCCAGCTTCACCGCTTCATGGATGGTGAGATTTTCCGCTGCGTATTCATCGAATGCCTGACCAAAGCTGTTATTGATCACGGTGACCCCTTGGCGCCCCACCAAGTCCTGCCATTGGCTGTAATTGAACGGCCGAAATTCACTGACCCACACCGCCGTGCGCGTTAACTGAAAGGCCGGGTACAAATAGTCCATACGCTTAGTGCGCGGCTCGGTGAAAAACGCTCCGGCAATAAAGTCGATGTGCCCTTTAGCCAGCTCTTCCTGCGTGCGCCCCCAAGGGCCGACGTAGCCAATATCGATGCTTACCCCGAGCTGCTCGGCGATGTAATCCATCAACATGGCGTTGGCACCCACCAGCACCATAGGATCTTGCGCTGAGCGCCATAAGTAGGGTGGGTATTCCGCGTTACCGCTGGCGGTAAAGTGTTGGCAGCGGCCGCTCGCTTGAACCATAACGCTGGCTAGCAACATGGCCAGCAGAACCAGAGCTTTCACCATCTGTACTCCTGTGCAAACCGTGTCAGCGCTCCGCAGCGCTGCGACTTATTTCATTATCAATAGTAGTCGTGACTGGTTGCAGCAGCAGATTGTTTTGTCAGCACTTTGCCACTGGCACCTGACATGAATGACCATGTCAGTAGGCTGCATTGTGTAACACAGTGCAGCCGCAGAGGATGTTTAAACGCGAAAAAACTACTTTAAAAACAAATGGTAAGCCGCATTGTCACTCTCGTCCCAATAACGATAGCCAAGCGCTTTCAAATATTTACGCAGCTCAGCCTCGGTGCCTTCTGGCACTTGCAAGCCAACCAACACGCGGCCATAAGCGGCGCCATGATTGCGATAATGAAACAGTGAGATATTAAACCGCTTACCCAAGGTACGCAGGAAGTTGAGCAGCGCCCCTGGGCGTTCAGGGAACTCAAAGCGATACAAGTGCTCATCGTCGACACTGGCCGGGGCGTGCCCGCCCACCATATGACGAATATGGTACTTGGCGATTTCGTTATCGGTTAAATCGGCCACCGCGTACTCTTGTGCCGTCAGTTCATCCAGCAAGGCCTGGCGAGCACCGGGCTCTGCGCCGACTTTTACACCCACGTAAATTTGCGCGCGGCTGTCATCACCGTAGCGATAGTTAAATTCAGTGATCGGGCGTTTGCCCAGCAAGCTGCAGAATTTCTGGAAACTGCCCGGCTGCTCGGGAATGGTGACCGCCAAGATCACCTCACGGCCTTCACCAATTTCAGCCACTTCAGAGATGTAGCGCAGGCGATCAAAATTGACGTTGGCGCCGCTTAAAATCGCAATCAGATTTTGATTGTCGCAGCCTTCGCGCTCGACGTATTTTTTCAGGCCCGCCACACTGAGCGCCCCCGCCGGTTCGCACACAGCGCGGGTGTCGTCGAAGGTGTCTTTTACCGCGGCACAAATTTCATCCGGCGTGACGGTGATGACTTCATCGACATGATCTTTGCAGATTTCCCAGGTGTTTTCGCCGACCTGGGCCACCGCCACGCCGTCAGCGAAGATGCCGACCTGCGGTAAAATCACGCGTTCACCTGCGTCCAGTGCCGCCGCCAGCGAGGCTGATTCGGTGCTTTCCACACCCACGATACGCACTTCAGGCCGCAGCGCTTTGACGTAAGCCGCCACACCAGCAATCAGACCACCACCACCGACAGGAATAAAAATCGCATCAATCGGATCGCGCATCTGCCGCAGGATCTCCATGCCAATGGTGCCTTGACCAGCAATGGTTTCCGGATCGTCATAGGGGTGGATATAGGTCATGCCTTTTTCCGCCACCAGTTTTTGCGAATAGGCGTAGGCATCATCGAAGGCATCACCGTGCAGCACCACCTTGGCGCCACGGGCTTTGACCGATTTCACTTTGATTTCCGGCGTTGTACGCGGCATCACAATGGTCGCTTTGATGCCCAGTTCTTTCGCCGCCAGCGCCAGCCCTTGCGCATGATTGCCAGCGGATGCGGCCACCACACCTTTGGCCTTTTCTTCATCCGTCAGCTGCACCACTTTGTTGTACGCGCCACGAATTTTGAACGAGTACACCGGTTGTTCATCTTCACGCTTCAGCCAAATTCGATTGCCCAGTCGCTCAGTCAGAAAAGGCGCCTGGTGCAAAGGCGATTCAATGGCAACGTCGTAAACCCGCGCCGACAGAATTTTCTTCAGGTACTGATTTAACATGAACTGGTCTCGTGGCTGGCCCGGCACCGTTACCGGACAAATAACAAAGCGCGCATTGTAACTCAGTCATGCATATAATTCCCGGCACCCGAGACCCTTACACGCTGACACAGCCAAGTGAACATCATGAACCAAGACCAACTGAAGCAAGCCGTCGGCCAGGCCGCTGTCGACTACATTCGCCCACATTTAGACAAAGACAGCATTATCGGTGTCGGCACTGGCTCCACCGCCAACTGTTTTATTGATGCCTTGGCGGCGTTAAAGCACGACTTTGACGGCGCGGTCGCCAGCTCCGAAGCCTCAGCGCAGCGTCTGCGTGATCATGGCATCGAGGTGTACGACCTCAATCAGGTCGGCAATCTGGAGTTTTATATCGATGGCGCCGACGAAATCAACGCCCGTCTGGAAATGATCAAAGGCGGCGGCGCCGCGCTGACGCGCGAAAAGATTGTCGCGGCCGTGGCCAAAACCTTTATTTGCGTCGCCGATGCCAGCAAAGAAGTGGACTTGCTCGGTGACTTCCCACTGCCGGTGGAAGTCATTCCTATGGCCCGTTCTTATGTCGCGCGGGAGCTGGTCAAGCTGGGGGGTGACCCGGTGTATCGCGAAGGCGTGGTGACCGACAACGGCAATCACATTCTGGACGTGTTTAACCTGCGCATCGATTCGCCAATGGAGCTGGAAAATCGCATCAACCAAATCGTTGGCGTGGTGACCAATGGTCTGTTTGCGCAGCGGGCTGCCGATGTGCTGCTGCTGAGCACGCCACAAGGTGTGCAACAGCGCCAGCGCTAACCGATGCAGCGCTGGCTACGCCGCCTGTTATGGAGTCTGAGTGGCAGCTTATTGCTTGTCACTGGGCTAGTGTTGGCAGCGCCTTGGCTGCTCAAGCCGACCTTGAATCAATGGGCCAATCAAGCGTTGCAACTCGCTGGAGTTGGCCAAGGCCAGGTGGTGATTCGTCAATGGAACTGGCACCAGCTGCATATCGAATCGGTCCAGGCCTTGCTGGCCGACGGCAGCCAAATCGATGTGCAGCATCTGCGCTTAAGTTATCGTCCGCTGGCATTACTGCGCGGTGAGTTTCAGCAGCTGCACATTGAGCGCATCGCGGTGCAGCAAGCATCGGAGCGCCTGACCCAAGCCGCCCAGCGTCAGGCGCAGCGCTCCAGTGCTGCGTTGTTGCAACAACCGCTTAGCCTGCCACCGCTACAGCAATGGCTGCAGATTCCCTTAGGGCGGGTGCAGATTGACCAACTCAGTTGGCACAACCCGCAGCTTGCCAGCGACCTGCAAGCCAGTTTTGACGACGGTTTATGGCGTCTGTGGGGGCAGCTACAGCTGGATAATCAGCCTCTGCCTTGGCAGTTGGAGCTGCAACTGCAGATCGGTGGTCAGTGGCTGATACTGCTGTCGGAGCAACAACAGCGCTTGGTGCAGTGGCACGGTCGCATCCAACAAAGCAACGCCAGCACTGAAATTGAAGTCGAGCAATTCGCAAACTTAGAGCTGCTCGGTACACGCTTGCCGGCTCTGGCTGCATTGCCACTCGGCACTTTAAGCGGCTCTGCCACCCTCACCTTGCCAGACAACATGCTGTTGCCACAGGACATCGGCATCAGCGGCCAATGGCAGCTGCAGACCCAAGCCATCACACAAGGCGACAGCGAATTAGCAGCCAACCAGCTGAGTTTACAACTGGACAAAGCCCGGCAAGACAACTGGCAGCTGTCGGTGCGCACGGCGGAGATTCAACTCAGCCGCGCAGACGCCCATGCCAACGCTTCACCCAGTCTTTCTGCCAGCTGCGACGCCGCTCTGCAGCAGTGCCAGCTGCAAGCCCAATTGCAAGCCGAGGTTAGCAGCGCTGAAGGACAGGCCACATTGGCCGTCGACAGCCAGGGGCAGTGGTCACAGCTTGATGGCTTACGGTTGCAACTGCCACTTAGCCTGAGCGCGCGGCGCCAAGTGAACCAACACGATGTGGCTGTTTCTGGGCAGGGCCAATGGCAGTTATCTTGGCACCCACAGCAAGGGCTGACTGTGAGTTCCGAGCAGGGGTTGTCACTGCAGCTCAGTGGCAGCATAGCGCCGTGGGACATATCGCCCTGGCACAGCCAGTGGCTGAGCGGTATGAGCCTGAGCTGCCAGCCGCAGTGTCAACTGACAGCCCCGCTACAGGGTCAATGGCAAGCGCTGACCTTACGTCAACCACAGGCCAACCTGTCCACTGAGTTGGTGATCGCGGCGGGTCAAGCAAGCTGCCAGCTGTCGGATCAATTGCTGCAGCGCGCTCCTTCAGAGTTGCCCTTCTTTGGCCGTTGTCGCACCACCATGGGCACTGCAGCCTCACGCTGGAACGGCTGGCACATCGCCGATACGCAATTGGATGCTGATCTGGCGTTGTCGGCCACAGGCCTGTGGGGGCAGCTCCAACTGCAGGCCGCCAATGAGGCACTGTCGCTGCACGCCGACCTGCGACGCAACAGCGACGGCAGCGGTCATCTGCAATGGTATCTGCAGCCGACCGAACTGGCTGCTGAAGCGTTGCAACTGAATCAGTGGCGCGCAGTAACCGGAGTACAGTGGCTGGCAGGTCAGTTATCGGGACAGGGGTGGCTGCGCTGGCACAGTGATGGCAGCTGGACGCCCGATATGACGCTGCGCCTCGACCATGTCAGTGCCAATTACGACAATCGTGTGGCCATCGATGGCTGGCATGGTTTTACTTCACTGCGCCAACATAACGATTATTGGCATATCGATGCGCAGCTGGCAGGAGACCAAATCAACCCCGGCATTGCGCTGGAAGACTCGCTGCTGCGCCTGAGTGCTCAGCTGGTGCCGCATGACATACAGCAGCCTTGGCTAGGCCTTGAATATCTGACCGCCGAGTTGCACGAGGGCCGCACCCGGCTGTTAGGCGGCACAGTACGCATTCCACAAGCGGCCTACGACAGCCGCAAAGACATCAATGCCTTTGGCATTGCGGTGGATCATATCGAACTGCAGCAAGTCGCCGCGTTAGAAGCGAAAGCAGAGGTCAACGCCACCGGCCTGCTCGATGGTGTGCTGCCGATTATCGTTGCCCCAGATGGCGTATCGGTACCCGCCGGGCATTTATTTGCACGCGCACCGGGCGGCACGCTGAGCTATCAAAATCAAACCAGTGCCGCTCTCGGCGGCAGTCACGAAGGCGTGGCGATGGCAATGAATTTATTGAGCGACTTTCACTACGATACGCTGCAATCGTCCATTCGTTATCAGCCAGACGGTGAGCTGAATCTGGGGCTGTCGTTTGCCGGCAGTAACCCAAATTTCTTTGATGGCCAGGCCACCGAGCTCAACATTAACCTCGACTACAACCTGCTGGATTTGCTGCACAGCCTGCGGGTAACGCAGAACTTGGTGCAGGAGCTGGAACAGAAGTATCAGCAGTAGTTCACATAGGGCACCTTTGAATAATTCTGCACAGCTCTGCCCGAGTTCAGGCTTGCTGTCCAGAGGTTCCCAAAGGCCTTAGGGAAACAATAGGCAGCGCCACTAACCGCACAAATAAGTACCGGTACCCACGGCGATCAATACACCCTGCTCGTTGTGCAACTCCATGCGTGTCACCGCTACCTTATTGCCAATACGCAACAAGGTGGCACTGGCAGTGAACTCCTCACCCTTGCCGGGCTGTAGAAAATCCACGCGCATGTCGATGGTGCCTAACGTTGAGAGTTTCTTAGAGTGCTGCTCTTTGGGCACATCGTCGCGATGCAAGCGCTGCCAGGTGGCAATTAGCGCCATGGCACCACCGGTTACGTCCAGCGCCGTGGAGATGGCCCCGCCGTGTAAAATGCCCTGCAGCCAGTTTCCCACCAGCTCATCTTTCATTCTTAAAGTAAATTCGCAGCGCTCGCCGGTCAGTAGTTTCGGCTTTAAACCCAAAACCTTGTTAAACGGAATTTGCTCAAGAAAATTCAGCGCTAAATTCAACTCAGTTTTACTGAAACCTTCACTGGTGGGTGTGTCGTTACTCATGTCGAATCCTCTGCACGGTGGCCGTAGTGTTGTGGTTATTCGCGGCTCTGGGTCACGTTGATGTCACATCTGAGTTTTATGGTAAGCGTCATGACAGGCCACACAATTGCCAAAGTGCCCGACATCAGTGGCAAATCGGCTCATCACCAATAACAGCAAGAAATACGCAACAAGCCGTGACAAAACCTTCAGTGAGGCGTAAAACTCCGTCAGGCTTGCCGCATGTCATCGCCAGATCTGGCTAAAATCGGCAGCATGGCGAAGCAGCCACAGCGAACCACAAGTTCATCCTCATTATTGTTTGTTTGCCGATCCAATCAGCAGGAGTGCCAACATGGCTTTTAACGATGCCCAACGTTTTTTCCCGGAAACCCGACTGCGTCGTATGCGTCGTGACGATTTTTCGCGGCGACTGATGCGGGAAAACAGCCTCAGCGTCGACGACCTGATTTACCCCATGTTTGTTCTCGACGGACACCAAGAGCGTGAGGCGGTGGTGTCGATGCCAGGCATCGAGCGCTTGTCCATTGATCTGCTGGTGGCGGAGGTACGTCATCTGGCCAAACTGGGTATTCCGGCGGTGGCGTTATTCCCGGTAACGCCGGCTGATGCCAAATCGGAACTGGCAGAAGAAGCCTTTAACCCCAATGGCCTGTTGCAGCGTGCGGTGCGAGCCATCAAAGACGCCATCCCAGAAATGGGGGTGATCACCGATGTGGCGCTGGACCCATTTACCGTTCACGGCCAAGACGGCATTCTCGATAACACCGGCTATGTGCTTAATGACATCACCGTCGATACTTTGGTGAAGCAGGCATTGTCACACGCCGAAGCCGGCGCCGACGTCGTCGCTCCGTCGGATATGATGGACGGTCGCATTGGCGATATTCGCTCAGCTTTAGAAGGCGAGCGTTTTGTGAATACTCGCATTATGGCCTACTCCGCTAAGTATGCCTCCGCCTATTACGGTCCCTTCCGCGATGCTCTGGGCACGGCCGGCAACCTCGGCAAAGCGGATAAAAAGACCTATCAAATGGACCCAGGTAACAGTGACGAAGCGCTGCACGAAGCCGCTCTGGACCTGGCAGAAGGCGCGGATATGGTGATGGTGAAACCCGGCATGCCGTACCTGGATGTAGTGCGCCGCGTTAAAGATGAGTTGAAGGCACCGACCTTTGTTTATCAGGTCAGTGGTGAATACGCCATGCACAAGGCCGCGGCACTAAACGGCTGGATGGATGACGACGCCATCATGCAAGAGTCTCTGCTTTGCATGAAACGCGCCGGTGCCGACGGCATTCTTACTTATTACGCCAAACAGTACGCTGAGTGGCTGGATCGCTGAAACAGACGCGGTGCATGGCACCGCCCCGGTTAAGGAATACGCATGACTGACGCGCAAGTAGCTACCCCCGCAACGATCGATCTGCACAGCCCAGAGCTCTACTTCAACCGTGAGTTGAGCCATCTGCAGTTTAATATCCGAGTGCTGGAGCAAGCCCTAGATGAGCGCCACCCGCTGCTGGATCGATTGTTCTTCCTGTGCATTTTCAGCAAAAACCTGGACGAGTTCTACGAAGTTCGCGTAGCCAACCTGGTGCAACAACTGACCTACGGCCGCGAGCAAGCCGGCGCCGACGGCATGCACCCGCGCCAGGTATTGAACGAAATTCACCAGATGTGCAGCGAAACCGTGGCGCGCCAATACAGCATCCTGAACGACGTGCTACTGCCGGCGCTGGAAAGTGAAAACATCTGCTTTTTACGCCGCGCCGATTGGAGCAAAGACCAGCGCACGTGGGTCAAGCAGTACTTCTCTGACTACCTACAACCCCTCATCAGCCCCATCGGGCTCGACCCGTCCCACCCGTTTCCACGGCTGGTGAATAAGAGCCTGAATTTTATCGTCGCGTTGGAAGGCAAAGACGCCTTTGGCCGTGAAACCGGGCTGGCCATTATTCCCGCACCGCGCTCGCTGGCGCGCATCATTCGCTTGCCAGACAACCTGTGCGACGGCGGAGACAACTTTATCTTTTTGTCGTCGGTGATTCACGAATACGCCGATGAGCTCTTCCCAGGCATGAAGGTAAAAGGCTGTTACCAGTTCCGCGTGACGCGCAATGCCGATTTAGAGATCGACCACGAAGAGGCCGCCGACTTGGCGTCGGCGCTGGAAGACGAGCTGCATTCACGCAATTTTGGTGAAGAGATGCGTTTGGAAGTGGCCGACAATTGCCCGGAGGAGCTGACCGAATTTCTGCTCAAGCAGTTTACCCTCGACCGCTCTGACTTGTTCCAGGTAAACGGACCGGTCAATTTGTCGCGTCTGATGGAAGTCATCGGTCAGATCGATCGTCCCGACTTGCAATACGCGCCATTCACACCCGGCTTGCCGAAGAATCTCAGCTTTAAGAAGAGCATTTTTGAGGGCATTCGCGATCGCGATACCCTGCTGCTGCACCCCTTTGAATCGTTTACTCCGGTGGTCGATCTGCTGCGCGAAGCAGCCAAAGATCCCAACGTGCGTGCCATCAAACAAACCCTGTATCGCACCGGTGCCAAGTCGGAAATCGTCAACGCTCTGGTCGATGCCGCCCGTAATGGCAAAGAGATCACGGTGGTGATCGAGCTGCGCGCGCGTTTTGACGAGGAGGAAAACCTCTACCTGGCCAACCGTCTGCAAGAAGCCGGAGCCGTGGTGGTGTACGGCGTGGTTGGCTACAAAACGCACTCCAAAATGATGCTGATCGTGCGTAAAGAAGGTGACAAGTACAAACGCTATGTGCATTTGGGCACTGGCAATTACCACGCTGGTAACGCGCGCGCCTACACCGACTACAGCTTTATGACTTGCGACGACTCCATTGGTGAAGACGTCCATAAATTGTTCCAGCAGCTGACCGGCATGGGCGAGGCATTACGAATTAAAAAGCTGATCCACGCACCCTTTACTTTGCATAAAAAGCTGATTGAACTGGTCGATCGCGAACGTGCCCACGCCGAAGCCGGCAAACCGGCGCTGATCCGCATGAAAGCCAATGGCCTGACGGAGCCGAAGCTGATCCGCGCGCTGTACAAAGCGTCCATGGCGGGAGTCAAAGTTGAACTGATCATTCGTGGCATGTGCTGTTTGCGCCCCGGCATCGAGGGTATCTCTGACAATATCGAAGTGTGTTCGATCATTGGTCGTTTCTTGGAGCACACCCGGGTCTATTACTTCCACAACAATGGCAAGGACGAGATTTACGCTGGCAGCGCCGACCTGATGGAGCGCAACTTGCTGCGCCGAGTGGAGACTGCTTTCCCGGTCGACAACAGCAAACTGAGAGAGCGCATGAAAGCCGAGTTGGAAGTGTATATGCGTGACAATACCCAAGCTTGGGTGCTGCAACCCGATGGCCAATATCTGCGCCAGACACCACAAGAAGGCGACGACGTCATCAGTGGCCAGAGCTGGCTAATCGAAAAACTGGCCACATCGCGCTGACACTGCGCCAAACACTGGCGTACAATCGCGTCCTTTTGCGGGGCTCACTTGGCTCCGCCTTGGGAGGCGATATGAAAGTACTATCCATTACAGCGATATTAGCGGCCCTGTTCACGCTCGCAGGCTGCTCGCCAGAAGTCGGCAGCAAAGCCTGGTGTGAGATGATGGACGCTAAATCAAAAGGCGACTGGACGGCAAACGAAGCCACCGAATACGCCAAGAGCTGCATTTTCCGCAGCGACGATTAAGACCCGTTGGTGGTAGCCCAGGGCAAGGCTAACCGCTAATGTGCAGCTCAAACCCCGCTGCGGCCAAGTAATCTCGTTCCATATTGAGGTCCTGAGTCGTCAGCGGGTGATCATCCAGCCAGGCCGATGGAAAGCTCAGCTCGATGCGCGTGTCATCCACAGCCAACTCTGGCACTGGCACCTCATGAGCACCACGACTGTGGTTCAACACCACCGCCAAACGCAGCAGCACGGCCAAGCGAATAAAGTGCGCGCGCCACTGGTTGGATACGGCATCGAACTCCGCCAAACGAAACTTACGCCGATGACTGCGCACCAGCATCGACAGCGCCGTTTGTCCTTGGCGGGTAAAGCCCAATAAGTCGCTATGCTGCAGCAAATACGCGCCGTGTTTATGAAAACCACTGTGGGTCAAACTTAAGCCGATCTCATGCAAACGCGCCCCCCACGACAGCCAAGCTGCCCAGCCATGATCCTGCAAACCCCAGCTGGACTGGACTTGGCGTAATAACGCTCGGGCCGTTGCGTCTACCCGCTGCGCTTGGGCCATATCGACATGAAAGCGCTCGGCCATGCTGCTCACCACCCGCTCACGCACATTTTCATGGCTGGAGCGGCCAATCAAGTCCCACAAAGCACCCTCTCGTAACGCGCCATCGGAGTAGTGAATTTGCTCAATGCCGAGGGTATCGAACACCGCCTGCAAAATGGCCAAGCCGCCGATGAAGACCTGCCGGCGCTCAGGTTTGATGCCCGGCAAATCAACGTCGTGAATGGTGTCGAAACCGAGCATCAATTTGCGCAATTTCTTTAAGTGCGCGCGGCTGATGCCTTCGCTGCTCCAGCCCTGAGCAATGATGGCCTGTTCAGCGGCTCGAATGGTGCCGGATGAACCAACCACGTTGTGCCAGCCGCGCTGCTTAAAGTTGGTTTCAATGTTCAGTAGCTCTTGCTTTGCCGCAGCCACAGCGGCGTCGAAACTCGCCTCGGTGATGTTGCCATCGACAAAATAACGCTGCGTAAACGACACACAGCCCATGTGCAGGCTTTCCAGCTCCAGCGGTTCAAAGCGCTCGCCGATAATAAACTCGGTACTGCCGCCGCCGATATCCACCACCAAGCGCTGACCGCGATCATCTGCCAGCGTGTGCGCCACACCCAGGTAGATCAGCCGAGCCTCTTCGCGGCCAGAAATCACTTCGATCGGATAGCCCAGCTCTTGCTCAGCACGATCAATAAACTGTTGCCGATTGCGAGCGGCTCGCAGTGCGTTAGTCGCCAGCACCGACACCCGCGCCGGGTCCATGCCCTGCAAACGCTGGGCAAACTCGCGCAAACACAGCAGGCCGCGCTGCTGCGCTTCTTCCGACAGCATGCCATTGGCATCTAGGCCAGCGGCCAGCTGCACCTTTTGACCGCGCTTCTCCAGCGTGCGAATGTCGCCTTGAAACGGCTGTGCAATGACCAAATGAAAGCTGTTGGAGCCCAGGTCGACAGCAGCCATGACTTGATCGTGTTGGGCGGATTGTTCTGACATTGTTTATCCCGGCTTGAAATTGGAGGCCTTCGTCCACATTAATGCGAATATGCAACGGGCCGGAGCGTTCGTCCAGAGCAACAGTCTGGTTCCCGTTGAACAAATTGATTCCCGGCAAGCGACGCGTACAATGCCGGATATCGATTTGACGCCAACCATTGGCAGCACAGCGTCGCCCCACTGGGCGCGTGTGATTCACTTTTTTGCTGTTGTTGCGCAACAGCCGACTTCCACAGGGGAATAGCATGAGCGATAAGATCATCAATGTGACCGACGACTCTTTTGAAGCAGACGTCCTCAAGTCAGACCTGCCTGTATTGGTAGACTTCTGGGCCGAGTGGTGCGGTCCTTGTAAAATGATCGCCCCAGTACTGGAAGAACTGGCCGAAGACTTTGCTGGCAAACTGACCATTGCCAAGCTGAACATCGACCAAAACGAAGCCACTGCGCCTAAGTTTGGTATCCGCAGCATCCCAACTTTGATCCTGTTCAAAGACGGCAATGCTGAAGCGACCAAAGTCGGTGCCATGAGCAAGTCTGACCTGGCAGCCTTCATCGAGCAGTCTCTGTAAGTTGATCAAAAAGGGCGCAATTGCGTCCTTTTTTCTATAGACACGTATGGTTTATGTGTCTATAGTCAACCTCGATCTAACGCCCTTCCTAGGCGAACCTCCCTGTTGCTCGCGCAATTTTCTCTAGAAACACAAACAATCAACCCGTATTCCTATGAATCTTTCCGATCTGAAACTGAAATCCGTTCCTGAGCTGTTAGAAATCGCTAAGTCGATGAAGCTGGAACACGTCAGCCGTACCCGTAAACAAGACATCATCTTTGCCATTTTGAAGAATCACGCCAAAAGCGGCGAAGACATCTACGGCGAAGGGGTACTGGAGATTCTGCAGGACGGCTTTGGTTTCTTGCGCAGCGCCAGCAGTTCTTACCTGGCTGGTCCAGACGATATTTACGTCTCACCGAGCCAGATTCGCCGCTTCAATCTGCGTAAAGGCGACAAGATTGCCGGTAAGATCCGCCCACCCAAAGATGGCGAGCGCTACTTCGCCATGCTTAAGGTCAACGAGATCAATGACGATAAGCCGGAAAACGCTAAGTCTAAGATTCTGTTTGAAAACCTGACGCCGCTGTTCCCGAATGAGCGCTTTATTCTGGAAGTCGGCAATGGCTCCACCGAAGACTTGTCATCACGCGTATTGGACCTGACCGCACCGATTGGTAAAGGTCAGCGTGGTCTGATCGTAGCACCGCCGAAAGCCGGTAAAACCATGCTGCTGCAAACCATTGCACAGTCGATTACCCGCAACAATCCAGAAAGCGACCTGATCGTTTTGCTGATCGATGAACGCCCGGAAGAAGTGACCGAAATGAGCCGCTCGGTACGCGGTGAAGTGGTTGCCTCAACCTTTGATGAGCCACCAGCACGCCATGTTCAGGTCGCTGAAATGGTGATCGAAAAGGCCAAGCGTCTGGTTGAGCACAAGCGTGATGTGGTGATTCTGCTCGACTCCATTACCCGTTTGGCACGCGCCTATAACACCGTTATCCCAAGCTCAGGTAAAGTCCTGACCGGTGGTGTCGACGCCAACGCGCTGGAAAAACCAAAGCGTTTCTTTGGTGCTGCGCGTAACGTCGAAGAAGGCGGCTCCTTGACCATCATCGCTACCGCTCTGGTCGACACCGGGTCGAAGATGGACGAAGTCATCTACGAAGAATTTAAAGGTACCGGTAACCAGGAACTGCACCTGGATCGTAAGATCGCTGAGAAGCGCATCTACCCAGCCATTAACATTCGCCGCTCGGGCACCCGTCGTGAAGACATGATGTTCCCAGAAGGCGAGCTGCAGCGTCTGTGGATCCTGCGCAAGCTGCTGAGCGAGATGGAAGACGTACAAGCCATCGAGTTTATCCTCGACAAGCTACGTCAGACCAAGACCAACGACGAGTTCTTCGACTCGATGCGTGGCAAATAAGCCACGCTCTGTTGCTAGGGATTTAGGGACTCAGTTACAGACTGAGTCGCAGACACAAAAAAGCCGCTGAGTTCAGCGGCTTTTTTATTGGGCACTTGTCAGAGCGATCAAGCTAACACTAGATCGGTACCAATCGCGCTCTTGAGCTTCTTCATCGCGTTCTTTTCCAGCTGGCGAATACGCTCAGCCGAGACGTTGTATACCGCCGCCAGCTCATGCAAGGTCGATTTGTCTTCATTCAACCATCGCTGCTGCAGGATGGCGCGGCTGCGGTCATCAAGCTGATCTAGGGCATTGGCCAAACGATCGTTAGCGTCCTGTTCATAGTTGTCATGCTCAACCAAACGCGCCGGATCATGGCTATGATCTTCGAGATAATAGGCCGGCGCCTGATACGCACTTTCGTCGTCGTCATCTACGCCTGCATCAAAGGCCGCATCATACGCGTGCAGACGGCCTTCCATTTCGAATACGGTTTTCTTTTCAACGCCCAGGTCAGAGGCAATAGCTTCCGCCTCGTCGTTGCTTAACCAGCCCAGGCTCTTTTTCTGACTGCGTAAGTTAAAGAACAGTTTGCGCTGTGCTTTGGTGGTCGCCACCTTAACGATGCGCCAGTTGCGCAAGATGTACTCGTGGATCTCGGCCTTAATCCAATGCACCGCAAAGGACACCAGTCGCACACCCACTTCAGGATTAAAGCGTTTGACCGCCTTCATCAGGCCGACGTTGCCTTCTTGGATCAAGTCTGCCTGGTTCAGTCCGTAGCCGGAGTAGCTGCGGGCGATATGCACAACAAAGCGCATATGCGACATAACCAGCTGCCGTGCTGCTTCCAGGTCACCCTCATAATGGAGACGCTCAGCCAGAGCTTTTTCTTCCTCTGGGCTCAGCACAGGGATCGCATTCACCGTGCTAATGTAAGCCTCCAGGTTGGCACCTGGTGACATAGCATTGATGGCTTGCAAGCCTTTGTTCATCGAACACTCCTGAAATAAGGATCGTTAATCGGGCTATTGATGGTCACCAACAGCGAGGGCTAGTCTAGCACTCGCGTTTTACGACCGCCAAGTCCGCAGAGAGTTCCTTTATGGAACAATCCGTACAGTTTTGTCAGTATTATGCCTGCGGCTCAATGTGATGAAGATGCCGACTCACCGACCACCAGGCACCAAGCCAAGCCATCACTACCGCAGCGCCCAATAATAACAGCGCCGCGCCGGCTGATAACGGCTGCAATGTAAAGGTTGAGCCATATAGCTCAGCCAGCGACATCACAGGTCCGCTGAGCAACCACCAACACAGCACCAACAGTAGCCAGCACATCAGGCCACCGACCATGCCAATCCACACCCCCAGGTACAGAAAGGGACGGCGTACATAAGCATTGGTGCCGCCGACCAGTTTAATCACACGGATTTCGTCCTCATGCGCGGCGATCGATAGCCGCACGGTGTTGCCGACTACCAGCACAATCGCCAACGCCAGCAGACTGCCCAGTACCCAGATCATGCGCTCTCCGAGCTGCAAGATGGCCAGCAATCGCTGCACCCAGCGCATATCAACCTGGACATCGTCCACCAAGGGTTGCTCAGCCAGGCGTAACCTCAATCCTTCCAGCGCTTGTGGCTGCAAGCCGAGTGGCGGCTCTACTAAGATCACCGCAGGCAGCGGGTTTTCCGACAGCAATTCTAATGCAGCGCCCAAACCGGTGGATGCCTGAAACTCAGCCAACGCTTGCTCGGCGCTCACATAATCTGCCGCAGCGACTTGTGACCAGCCATCGATTTTGGTGGCGAGTTGCTGCCCTTGCGCATTGCTAATGCCAGGCTGCAAATACACCGACATGCGCCCGGATTGCTGCAATTGACCACCCAACTGCTGCACATTGTCGACAGTCATCCACAGTGCGCCCGGCAACGTTAAGGCGATGGCCACGACCAACCAGGTCAAAATAGTGGTGGTGGGTTTTTGCAACAACTTGAGCAGAGTTTCCACCGCCACCAGCTGATGATTGGCAAACCAGGCTTTCAAACGATGCACGGTACCGATACGTTGCTCAGAGGCGCCTTGTTGCACCGGCTTATCCGCCATAGATATCGTCCTCCACCGCATTGCCACCGGCGACTAACTGCCCGTGATCCAAAATCAAACGCCGATGCCCCATCTGCTCAATCAGTGCGATGTCGTGGGTAGCAATCAATACGGTCACGCCCACTTGTTGAAAGCGAACGAACAAGTCCATGATTTCGGCCGACAGCTCTGGGTCGAGGTTACCGGTGGGTTCGTCGGCTAACAGTAATGCAGGTTTGTTAACCACCGCGCGAGCGATGCCAACGCGTTGTTGCTCACCGCCCGACAGTTCGATTGGGGTGCGTGCTTCTTTGCCCAAAAGGCCAACGGAGTCGAGTGCCGCGCGTACCCGCCGAGCCGCTTCCGCCGGGCTGAAACCTGCAATCTGTAACGGCAAGGCGACATTATCGAACACGGTACGATCGAACAGCAGTTGGTGATTTTGAAACACCACGCCGATCTTGCGGCGATGAAACGGCACCTGCCCTGGGCGCAATGAGGCCAGATCTTGGCCATCAACAAAGACTTTGCCGCGCGATGGTCGGTCCATCAGCATCATCAGCTTCAGTAAGGTGCTTTTACCGGCGCCGCTGTGGCCAGTCAGAAAGGCGAACTCACCACGTCCCAGTTCGAAGTTGACGCCGCTGAGCGCGTCGCGGCCACCCGGGTAACGCTTGCTCACGCGCTCAAAGCGCACCATCGCTTCACTCACAGTGACTTACCGCTAGTCGTCGTTGCGAAACAGAGCGCGGGTAAACTCATCGGCGTCGAATGGACGCAAGTCATCAATGCCTTCCCCCACACCGATGTAGCGCACAGGCAAGCCAAACTGCTTCGCCAGCGCAAAGATGATACCGCCCTTAGCGGTGCCATCCAGCTTGGTTAAGGTCAGCCCGGTGACACCAATCAATTGCTGAAACTGCTTGGCCTGATTGATGGCGTTTTGGCCAGTACCGGCATCCAGCACCAGCATCACCTCATGCGGAGCGCTGTCGTCGAGCTTTTTCATCACCCGCACGACTTTTTCCAGCTCTTGCATCAAGTTATCTTTGTTGTGCAAACGGCCAGCGGTATCAGCGATCAAGACATCAGCGCCGCGCGACTGGGCCGCCTGCACCGCGTCATAAATCACCGAGGCAGAGTCCGCGCCAGTATGCTGCGCGATCACCGGCACATCATTGCGCTCGCCCCATACTTGCAGCTGCTCCACCGCTGCAGCGCGGAATGTATCACCCGCCGCGAGCATCACGCTTTTGCCTTCGCTCTGGAACTGCTTGGCCAGCTTACCAATGGTGGTGGTCTTGCCCACGCCGTTGATGCCCACCATCAAGATCACGTACGGCTTATTACCCGCTTCTAAGTTGAGCGGCTTCTGCACACTAGTCAGCATGCTCGCCAACTCGGTGGTCAGCGCCTCGTACAAAGCGTCGGAATCGCTAAGCTCATTGCGACTAACGCGACGGGTCAGACCGGCCATAATTTCCGTGGTCGCTTCTACGCCAACATCGGCCATGATCAGCTGAGTTTCGAGTTCTTCCAGCAGATCGTCGTCGATCTCTTTTTTACCAATCAGCAGGTCCGCCAGCCCTTCGGTAAAGTTGCTGCGTGTCTTGCTCAGACCTTGGCGAATGCGGCTAAAGAAACCGGCTTTTTTCGGTTTCTCGGCTTCTGGCGCAGGCGTTGGTACTGGCTCAGGCGTTGGTGCTGGCTCAGGTGTTGGTTCTGGCGCAGGCGTTGGTTCTGGCGGAGGCGTTGGTTCTGGCGCAGGTGTTGGTTCTGGCGCAGGTGTTGGTTCTGGCGCAGGTGTTGGTTCTGGCGCAGGTGTTGGTTCTGGCGCAGGTGTTGGTTCTGGCGCAGGTGTTGGTTCTGGCGCAGGCGTTGGTTCTGGCGCAGGCGTTGGTGCTGGAGCAGGCGCTGGTTCGGGCTCAGATGTGGCTGGCTGCACTGACTCGGCGCTGGCCTGCTCCACCGCATCGGCGGCTTCGACGGTGTTAGGAACCTCGGGCGCTTCCTGGGTCTCTACCACCTCGGGTTGTGACTGGGCTTGTTCCGCCGCTTTCTTCTTTTTACGCTTAAAAAAGTCAAACATGTGGGCACGGTCTCGATTGGCTCGACAACCACCGACCGCTGAAAAGGTCGGCAGTTCAAAAAACAGGCCGCTATCCTACCACTAACCGCCCCCGCCCGGTCACACCTGAAGGAGATTCTGTGCGTTTCAGCCGCCCAACTCTGACCGTCATCATGCTCAGCTCGATGCTGCTGATTGTGATCATCAACTTGCGTCATCAACATCAGCAGGACATGCCACTGGAGCCAATGTCGTTGGCACCGCTGGCGCAACAGGTATGGGACACTTGGCGCACACAAGAAGGCGTGCAGATATGGCATGCCATGCAGGCCGGTCAGACTGGCCAGCTGACATTGTTGTTCGACGACGGCTCCACTGGCCAACAGCCATTAAGCAGCGACGATTGGGCGCAGCAACTGCGGGCGCTGCCGCCAGCCAGCCAAGCGCGCAGCGCGACCATGTTGTTGCACGGCCCCTGGACACAACAAGAAGCACAGGCGATGGCGGCTTATATAGTGCAACATCAGCGCCTGACCGCACTCACCCATCGCAGCAGTGAATTGCTGATTTGCATTGCCGAGCAACTGCCAGGCGCGCTGTGGATCGCCGAACAACAGGGGCGGGATTGGCATCAACTGGCTGAGCTGCAGCCACTGACGGAACCAAGCTGGCCAGACCGCAACCAGTGGCAAAGCTGGCGCCAACAGCAAGCCCAACGCTTGCGCCAGGCGTGGCTTTCCACTGCGGGTCAGATCGACATTCGCCGCCATCTTGCCTACCATCGCTGGTCAGAAGACGTGTATCGACAACTGTATCAGTCGCTGGCCGATAGTCAGCGTACCGCCCCCCAGCAAGCGCAGCAGTGCTTGCTTTCGACATTGAGTAACACCCGTGAGTAAGACTCCCAATCAGCAACTCAGAATCATCGGCGGCGAATGGCGCTCACGCCGACTGCGCTTTCCGGCGATTGATGGCCTGCGCCCGACCATGGACCGAGTGCGCGAAACACTGTTTAACTGGCTGCAGTTCGATATTGAAGGCGCACGCGTGTTAGACGCCTTTGCCGGCAGCGGCGCTCTTGGCTTTGAAGCCTTGTCACGCGGCGCCAAAGAAGTGGTTTTTCTGGAGAAAAATCCCAAAGCCGCACTGCAACTGAAGGACAATTTAAAAACGTTGCAGGCACGCAATGCCCAGGTGTGGGCTGGCGATGCGCTGTTGTGGCTGGCCGATAACCCAGAGCCCTACGATCTGGTCTTTCTCGACCCGCCGTTTGGCCAGAACTTGCTGCAACCGGCGCTGCAGCAGCTCACGCTGTTGCCAGGCGCACTGGTCTATATCGAACATGAAAGCCAGCTCAGCCCTGACTTGCCGGCGCATTGGCAACAGCGTAAACGCAAAGACACCAAAGAATTCAGCTTCGCGCTCTATGAGGTGGGTTCCCAAGACTAACGGTTGCCTAGTCATGGACCCCAGCGCTGAGCTGGAACGGCTGCTGGAATATCTGCACCAAGGGCCGCCCAATGCGCGTGTCGATCAGGTAGAGCTGCAGTGGCTCGAGCAGCAGCCGAATGTGGCTGGTTTCACCACCGGCTAATAAGCCAATGTCAGCACGCTGCCAGCCGAGGGTGCTGGCCACAAACTCGCACACTGCCATCGCGTGAGTCGTATTGAATGACCAGCTGGGCAGTGTTGCGATTGCCACTGTCACCACCAGCACGGTACACATACGAGCACACCCGGTTGCCAGTGTGGCGATAGGCTTGGTAGTCGAGCACGCTGGTATTGTGGGCTACGCTGGGCGCGGCGCTCAATACACCGCTCCAGACGCCGGCACAACCACGTGGCCCGCGACCGATATTCTCGTTGCCATTGCCTTTGTCGATACCGATCGGATAGCCAAGATTATTGGTGTCGACATTGCCCTCACCGAAGCCGGCCAAATTCTGAACCCGGCTGCCATGGCCTTGGCTGGCAAACACCGTACGCGCCAGCTTTACACCAGACTGCAATGCGGCCGCCACTCCTTGTACCTGTGCCAGTTCGGCCTCGTCACTGACATCGCTAAAGCGTGGCAGCGCCAACGCCGCCAGCAAGCCCACAATGACCAGTGTGATGAGCAACTCAATGAGGGTAAAACCGCGCGGCGAGTACAGGCAAGAACGCACAAAACAACTCCGAAACAACTGCAGACCAGTATAGCGGCCGCTACAGCGGCGCCGCTAGCGCAGCGCCCAGCGGTACAGTCGCCGGGCTAAGCGTGTGGGCTAGAGCTGCGGGCTGAAGTTACGGGATGAAGGTACGGGCTAGAGCGTCTGCAACTTGGCGAAGCTAACCACCAGCCACTTACTACCGGCGTCGTCGAAATTGATCTGCACTCTCAGCCCTGGCCCTTGGCCTTCAAACTGCAGCACCGTGCCTTCACCAAACATTTCATGAAACACCCGTTGCCCCAGCTGGAATGGCAAACCGGCATCCAACATCGCCGGGCGTTCAGTGCGCGGTTTTTCGCGCGCAGTCAGCGGCCGGCTGATGCTGTTCTTCAGGCGTACTTCTTCCACCAGCTCCGCTGGAATTTCACGAATAAAGCGCGACGGTGTGCTGTAGTTTTCTTGCCCATGTAAACGGCGACTTTCAGCGTGGGTCAGCACCAGCTTGCTCATTGCGCGAGTGATGCCGACGTAAGCCAAACGTCGCTCTTCTTCCAGACCGTCGGCATCGTCCATCGACATTTTGTGCGGAAACAGCCCCTCTTCCATACCCGTCAGCACCACCAACGGAAATTCCAATCCCTTAGCCGAGTGCAACGTCATCATTTGCACTGCGTCTTCATGCTCGTCGGCTTGGCCTTCGCCAGCATCCAGGGCAGCGTTGTCGAGGAAGATAGCCAACTCACTGGCTTCATCATCCTCGTCGAGTTCGTCATCGCTTTCAAACTGACGAGCGGCGTTGATCAGCTCGTCTAGGTTGTCGAGGCGCGCTTGGCCCTTTTCGCCTTTTTCCTTGCGGTGATGCTCGATCAAGCCACTTTGCTCAATGGCGCGATCGACGATTTCATGCAGGTCCAGCTCGTCAATGCCGATGCTCATTTCATCAATCAGATCGAGAAAGCTTTGGATGGCATTGGCCGCCCGCTTTGGCACCATGCTTAGCGACGCCACTTCCGCTGCAGCTTGCCACATGGAGCAGCCTTGCTCACGGGCGTGAGAACGAACGATATCGACGGTTTTCTCACCTATGGCGCGTGCCGGTACATTGATGACTCGCTCCATCGCGGCATCGTCGTGGCGGTTGAGCAACAAGCGTAAATAGGCGGTGGCGTTTTTGATTTCCAGACGCTCGTAGAAGCGCTGACCGCCATAAATGCGGTACGGAATCGCGGCGCGTAAAAACGCTTCTTCCAGCGTGCGTGATTGCGCATTGGAACGGTACAGCACAGCAAAGTCGCGACGGTCGCGGCCGTTACGCGACCAGTCGTCGACCAAGTCGGCGATGTAGCGCGCCTCATCTTGCTCATTGAAGGCGCTATACAATGCGATTTTATCGCCATCGTCGCCGGTGGTTTTCAGTTCTTTGCCCAAACGCCCTTGGTTATTGGCGATAACGGCATTGGCGGCATCGAGAATGGTGGCGGTGGAGCGGTAGTTCATTTCCAGCTTAATCAGCTCGGCGCCAACGAAGTCTTGCTGGAAGTTACGAATGTTGTCGATGTTAGCGCCGCGCCAGCCGTAAATGGATTGGTCATCGTCGCCCACCGCCATCACGGACACGCGATTTCCGGCCAACAAGCGAATCCAAGCGTATTGAATGTTGTTGGTGTCTTGAAACTCGTCCACCAAAATATGGCGGAAACGTTGCTGGTAATGCTCCAATAATTCTGGGTTATTGAGCCACAGCTCATGGGCGCGCAGCAGTATTTCGCCAAAATCCACCAAGCCGTTCTGCTGGCAGTTTTCTTCGTACAGATGATAGATTTCCTGCATGGTACGGGCGAACGGGTCAGACGACGGAATCACATGAGCAGCGCGGCGGCCTTCGTCTTTATGACCGTTGATGTACCACTGCACTTGCTTGGGTGGAAATCGGCTGTCGTCGTAATTGTTGGCGCGCATGATGCGTTTGACCAAACGCAGCTGATCGTCGCTATCGAGTACCTGAAAGTATTGTGGCAGGTTGGCTTCGCGCCAATGCTGCTTTAACAAGCGGTGCGCCAAGCCGTGAAAGGTGCCCACCCACATGCCATTGCTGGGCACATCTAACAGCTGTTCCAAACGACCGCGCATCTCGCGTGCGGCCTTATTGGTGAAGGTCACAGCCATCAACGCAAAAGGCGACACATTTTCCACCGCCAGTAGCCAAGCGATGCGCTGTACCAACACCCGAGTCTTACCGGAGCCCGCACCGGCCAGTACCAGCTGATGCTTCGAACTGGCGGCAACGGCATTGCGTTGGCCGTCGTTTAATTGGTCAAGAAGTAATTCAATATCCATAGGAGCCCCGGGGTTACAGACCTGAACCAGACTGCTCTGGCCGCGTCGCAGTCTACCAAAGACTGTACATTTATACATCTACTGAGCCGTCAACAGGCCCGCTGGCAGCGGCGCAGACAACGGTGGTCATCTTGAACGGCTGCTCTATAATCGCCACAAACAGCAGAGACGCCGATCGTGAGTAATCGCCCCATTCTGAGTGAGATCGCCGCCGCCATCACCGGGCTGCGCAAGTCTGAAGTGAAGGTTGCCGAGTTCGTACTGAAGGCACCGCAGCAAGTGATGCACATGCGCATTGTCGATCTTGCGCAGGAAGCACAAGTCAGCGAACCGACCATTGTGCGTTTCTGCCGCGCCATTGGCTGCAATGGCTTCCAAGAGTTTAAAGTACGCATTGCCCAGGAAATGGCCATCGCCAACAACATTGGCCAGTTTGCCATTGCCGACGACGACGGCATTGCCGACATCTGCAACAAGATTGCCGACACCACCATCCAACGCCTGCATCAGGTCAAAGCACAGCTGCAAGCCGAACAAGTCAGCAATGCCTCGGCGGCCATCAGCGCCGCCCAACGGGTGGAGTTTTATGGCTTTGGCGCCTCTGGTGCCGTCGCCATCGATGCGCAACATAAGTTCTTTCGCCTACAGGTGGCCACCGCGGCCTACAGCGATCCGCACATGCAGGCCATGTCTGCGGTGACCTTGAGTGATCGCGACGTGGTAGTGGCTATTTCGCAAAGTGGTCGCACCAAGGACCTGCTGCACTCAGTGCAACTGGCGCAACAGCACGGGGCGCGCGTGGTCAGCCTGGCGCCAGCGAATACGGCGTTGAGCCAGATGGCAGAGCTGCCAATTTATATCGACATCGAAGAAGATACCGAGAAGTTCACCCCCATGACGTCGCGCATCGCCCACCTGATGGTGATCGATATGCTGGCCGTCGCCGTTACCCAGCGTCGTGGTCCAGAGTTTGCCGAACACCTGAACGCCATCAAGCGCAGCATACGTTCGCTGCGGCTAGAAAGCTGACCAAACCAACTGGACGATTAGCGACAAATCATTGTAGCGACGCTTAGCGACCTTTCATAAAAACATTGGCACTTAAGTACCACCTGTAGATTAAAAGCGTTGAGCTGTAACGACTTACAGGCAGTTTATAAAGTACTGACAATCGTTCAATGGCCGCATTGTCACATTGGACTTACGGCTATTTGCTGTCATGCTTTTGCAACCAATAACAATAACAATCACAGAAACCGGGTTAGCCCAGACAACTCTGAGTGACTCTGTGAAGCCAAAAAAAAGGAAAATACAATGGAAGCAGCTCTGAAAAATGCAGCCCATGAAGAAGTTGTATCGTTTGACCAGGAAGGTAACGTCGTTGTTAACAAGGACTGTCAGATGTCCAAAAAGCTGATGGCCCGGCGCGCCATTGAAGCTCACTTAGAGCGCAAGCGTCTGGAAAAGAACTTCGACGAGCATTATTTCGAAGACATGTAAAAGAATCCGCTACGCGGATTTTTTCGTTTCTGGAGCCTGCATTACTGGCGCTCATGCGCCGGCTTGGCTTCGTATTCCTCTGCCATTAGCGCTGCAATTGGCAACCGCTGCTTGGTGAAGGCCTTGTCGTGGTGTTATCCCCATAGATCAATGGCTGTAAGCCTCATCCACAGCACTGTGTCTGCGACTCTTCTAGCTGCGTACTTCTATCAACAGCGCTGCCACGGCGTTAAAACACCGCAATCAGACTATTTTGCATACCCCAAAATCAATGGCCTTGACCTTGGTATGACCAGTTGTAACAACCGCTGGGCCTTGCTGGGTTCTGCTCTACACTGACAAAAGCACCACCATTCATTGCAGCGTTATTCATGGTCTCAGGTCTGATGGCAGTATTTCAGCGTTACCGTCGTTGTTGCGTCAGCGTTTGCTTAGCCGCATTGCTCATTCTCGGCTGCTCTCGTGCTAGCGCTGCAGAGCTGTCGACGTTGCATGCCTGCGAGGATGCGGCGTGGCCGCCCTACACCTATCTAAAAGGCGAGCAAGTTCAAGGCGCCAGTTACCGGCTGTTGCAAGCGGTCAGTCAACGTTTAGGTCAATCGCTGCAATTTCATGTTATGCCATGGAAACGCTGTCTGGCTCAGGTGTTTGCTTACCCTAAGACCGACGTTGAAATGTTCATTAATGGCAGCGCTAATGATGAGCGTATGCGGCAGTTTTTACGCACCGTGCCAGTGTTCGCCGTGCGCCCTGGTTACGCTTTTCACCGCGATAACAGCCAGCGTTTCGAGCATATTTACAGCATTAAAGATTTTAATGATCTACATGTCTGCGGTGTGATGGGTTACAACTACGAATATGCACGCCAGCAAGGCCTCACCAGCACCATCAACACGCGCTCAACCAACGTCCAGCAAGTCATTAATCGTGTTATTGAGAAAAAGTGCGATGTCATGCTCACCACCTTCGAAGTCATTCAAGGCGGACTTGAAATTGGCTCGTTATCCGCATCGCATGACTTTATCTATCGAGTGGCACCAGCACTGGACGCCACCTTGGTTTATTATTGGATTTCTCGCACATCACCGCGCGCTGAAACACTGCTGCAAGAGATAAATACAGCCATTGTGCAGCTACAAAAAGAGGGCGAAGCCGACAAAATATTCAAACGGTATTTACCAGAAGGAGATGGCTTAGAGTAAGCTCACCCAATCGGAATACCAGAAATTTACACAATACTGCTTATTCACAATTAGCAATTTTATAATACCTCCCTAAAATGCCCTCTGCTGGGAAGTGGAATTTCTCTCATCTTTTCAACCCCAATCTTTCCAACTCCCACCCTTCCAATTCTCAAGTTCCCATCAAACCACATGAGTAACATTGCAATGACTCGCTTAATTCCGATAACACGCGAAAACGCGCACCACGCGTTGGCTATCAAGGCAGGCAAAGAAGATGTCTGTTTTTTGCACTACAACACCCACTGGATAGGCCACCACATTGCCAATGAGCGCATAAAATGTGACTTAATTGAGCATAACAATAGCTTCGTTGGCATAGTCGCCTACGGCCCTGCGTTTCAGGACGGCTATTTGCTGGTTCCCGAAGCACAGGAAGTCGCTGAACTGCATCACTTATTGATTCAACCTGAGTCGCAGCGCTCTGGCATTGGGCAACAGGTCGTTCAGCAAGTTGCGCAATATCTGCTACAACAAGGTCATACACAACTGCGTGTTGCCCATCACCCAGAGGCTGAAAAAGCGGCGAAGTTTTATCAGAAACTCGGCTTTCATGAGATCAGCAAGAACTATGAAGACGATACCATGCTAAGTATTCAGTTGTCTGACTTGAGCTGATTTTGGATAACGTATGACCACTATTAACATAGCTATTTTAACGGGGGCCCGACTCGGGCCTCCCCCTGTGTTTTTAGTGAAAGGACTGCTGTCTTACCCCAATTACACTTGATCAAACTGATCCCAATATGGCGGATCGCCAAAATAGCCACTCAAAAAATCGATAAACACTCTCAGCTTTGGTGCCACTAGCTTGCGGTGTGGATATACCGCATACAGCCCCAGTGGTTCGACTTCAAAATCATCAAGAATGGTGATGAGCTGTCCTTGACGAAGGGCCTCTCCGACAATAAATGTTGGTTGCAACACATACCCATCACCGACTACAGCGGCTGATTTTAACACCTCGCCATTGTTGGCCACCATGGCCGATGGTTTGCTGTGCGCATATGACTTTAGCACCTGTATTAATTGCGAGTTTGCCGGTTCAAACTCCATATAGCTATAGCGCAGAAAGTGTTCCGCATTTAAATCTTCCGGCTGATTCGGTACACCGTTTGCGCGTAAATAACTGGGGGAGGCGCACATTACCAATCGCACCGGTGCGATTTTCTTGGCGACCAAAGAAGAGTCTTTTAAATGGCCGATTCGCAATACCACATCAAAACCTTCCTCCACCACATCCACTTTGCGATCGCTTAATTCCAGATTCACACAGACATCTGGGTAGTGCTGTTTAAAGGATTGCAGCAGCGGCGCTAGGTGCAGTGTCGAAAAGGATACCGGCGCACTGATGTTAAGGCGACCACTGATAGCCCCCTGATATTGGCTGAAGTGGTTTTCCATATCGGCATAGCTTTCCAGTATGCGCCGGGCGTGCAGCAACGCCTGTTGGCCTGCTTCAGTGAGATGAACACGGCGTGTGGTGCGATTAAACAAGCGCACACTGAGCTGTGATTCCAGCTCCGACACATACTTACTCACCAACTGATTCGAGCTATTCAGCTTGTGAGCAGCGCGGGTAAAGCTGCCCTCTTCCGCCACCGCCAGCAAGGCTTTCAACAGCTCTAATCTGTCCATCAATACCTCATTGCAAACAATTCATTGGCAATCATCCAATGATAGCCAGATTTATCTCGCCTATCACGATCAATAACATGGTTTCCAAGCTAACGAGCACAAGGCTCAGGCAAACACACCCCGAGGACATGACAATGAAAAACTTCTCTCTGTTATCTGTATTTCATTCGAACGCAGGTCTGGCCGCTACGGTACTGCGTGTACCGGTAGGCATCATTCTCGCTGCCCACGGCGCGCAAAAACTGTTTGGTTGGTTTGGAGGCTATGGCCTAGAAGGCACCGGCCAATGGATGGCCAGCATCGGTCTAGAGCCTGGTTTTATCATGGCTCTGGCGGCAGGCAGCGCTGAGTTTTTTGGCGGGTTGGCATTGGTAGCCGGGCTGGCTACACGCCCAGCCGCAGCGGTGAGTGCCTTCACCATGTTGGTGGCCATATTCAGCGTGCACATTAGCCACGGCTTGTTCCTGAGCAACAATGGCTACGAATACGCACTAGCCTTATTTGCAGCCACCTCAGCACTCACCCTGCAAGGAGCTGGGCGCTTTGCCATGGATAACTGGCTGGCCGAGCGTTTGCGCGCAGGCCAGTCCATGCACACCACACCGCGCCAGCAACTGGCCTAATCCCAAACACCAGGCCCTCCCGGCTACAGCCGGGGCCATCACTCAGAGGACAACCCCATGTTAGTAAACGGTAAGTGGCAAGAAAACTGGCAGCCGGTGCAAAACAAAGACGAAAAAGGCCGTTTTATTCGTCAAACTTCGTCTTTTCGCCATTGGATTACTGCCGACGGCGCCGCAGGGCCAAGCGGTGATGCTGGTTTTAAAGCAGAAAAAGATCGTTACCACCTATACGTGGCTTATATCTGCCCATGGGCCAGTCGTACCCTAATGGCACGCACGTTAAAAGGGCTAGAGGACATTATTAGTGTCTCGGTGGTGAATCCACAATTGAGCGAGCAAGGTTGGCAATTCGGTGGCTTTGAAGACAGCGACCAGGACGCTCTCAATCATGCCGACTTTATGCATCAGATTTATACCCAGGTCGACACTAACTACACTGGACGCGCGACCGTACCCGTGCTGTGGGATAAAAAAACGCACACCATCGTCAATAACGAATCGGCGGATATTATCCGCATTTTCAACAGTGCTTTTGTCGACATCGTCGATCAAGGTCCCAACTTAGTGCCTGAGCATTTATCGGCGGATATCGAAGCGTTAAACAGCTACATTTATTCTGAGTTAAATAATGGCGTCTATCAAGCAGGATTCGCCTCTACGCAACAAGCTTATGACGAGGCTTATACCAACGTATTTAGTGCTCTGGACACGCTGGATGATCGACTGAGCGACGGCCGTGCGTATTTATTTGGCGAGCAGCTCACAGAATCTGACATACGACTGTTTGTTACCCTGATTCGTTTTGATGTCGCGTATCATGGCTTGTTTAAGTGCAATCGTAACTTGATAAAGGACATGCCTTTCCTGCACGCATATATGCACCGCATCCTTGCCATTGACGGCATTGCACAGACGGTGAATATCCAGCACATTAAAGCGGGCTATTACTCCATCAAGGCGTTAAATCCGAATGGCATCGTACCCACCGGCCCGCTGTCTTTTTAGGTCGGACAGGCAGGTTGGAGACTTCTACACAACAAGGTGGAAAGAAAAGGCGGGAAAGAAACGCAGCAAAGAAAGACGGAAAGGAGAATCGGAAAGGAGAGTTGCTGTCATAGCCAGGAGGGCTGTGGCACTATCCACCGTCAGTCCGCCGTCAGTTCTGCCAACATATTTAACCAAGGATGTCAGATGCCACATTGCATTATCGAACATTCACACAATCTGCCCGCCAGCGACCTGATCGATAAGGTTCACCAAGCTGCCGTTGCCTCCGAGCTGTTTTCCATTGAGGGCAGTGATATCAAAGTTCGCTCGATACCTTACAGCCATTATAAGACTGGCAGCGTCGATATTAGCTTTGTACACGCCACACTGAGAATTTTGCCGGGCAGAACGGCTGAGCAGAAATCACGGTTGTCTCACTTAGTGCTGGAACAACTGCGATTAGACATCCACTCTGACTGCTCAATTTCAGTAGAGGTGGTGGATATTGACGGTGATAGTTACGCCAAAGTGGTGGTTTAACGGTCGACCTGTGGCCAATATCATCTGGTACACTGAGCTGCTGTCCCGAAGGAATCCCAACCATGAGCCAAGAACAACCCAATAACCCTTTGCACGGGTTAACGCTTGAAAAAATTTTACTGCGTTTGCAGGAGCACTACGGCTGGGATGGCCTGCACGCAGAAGTGCAAATCAACTGCTTTCGCAAAGACCCATCCATTAAGTCTTCGCTGAAGTTTTTGCGCCGCACTCAGTGGGCCAGAGACAAGGTTGAAGCCTTGTACATCAGCACTTTCTGCTCATAGCGGCGCGCCTTCCTCAGCGCAATGTTTCTAGCTTTAACGCCAGAGGCTGCCCCAGCCATACGGCGCCGTCCGTATGGGCTAGGTAGTCGTCATCCGTCACCGGATGCACCAGCACACTCAAGCCCTGGCGGTTTTGTTCTAGCCACTGCACCACATGCTCGCGGTTTTCAGTTGCAAACACCACCTCGAACATGGGCTTAGTGTGTGGACCCACTTCACGCTCGCGCAAGGTTGAAATGCGCGCACACGCTAGCTGCTCAATCGCCTGCTGATTAACCTGGCGCGCCGTATCGATGGCTTCGAGATCAAAATAAACGTGGGCGTGAAAGTCTTCGCGAATCATGTCATGGCCTGAGAACAAAGAAAGCGGCAAAGTGTAACGCCCTGCAAGCAAGCCTGCATCCCTCCCTTGACCTGTCTATTGCTTCATAGTTTACGCTGGGTAAACACGTTTGGGAGGCACCATGTATCGCATCTCACAGCTGGCCAGTCGGGTCGGTTTATCACGTTCAGCCTTGTTGTATTACGAGCGCTTGGGACTGATTCAGGGCCAGTGCGGTAGCAATGGCTACCGTTATTACAGTGAGCGTGATGTTCAACATATTCTGCTGATTCGCCAGCTGCAGGCCGGCGGCCTGACGTTGATCGAGTGCCAACAATACATGCACAGCCAGCTGGATAGGGCCTTATTGCAGCAGCGCCTGACGCAATTGGAGCAGGAAATTGCTGCCAAGCAACAGGCCCATCAACTGCTCAGTGGTTTGTTAGGACGCAGTAGCTTGGCTCAATGGCATCACGAACTGGATCAAATTGCCCCTGATGCGCACCTAGACTGGCTGCAAACCCAAGGTTTCAGCCGCAAAGATGCAATTCGATTGAAATGGTTATCAAAAGATATGAACACACACGATCAATACATGCGCGACTTTATGCACATCTTCGCTGGTGTCAGCCAGTGGGGGCCGGGTTCCAGCGAGGATACGCTGGCAGCGTTGGCAAACGTACCCTTTGCGCCTCAGCAAGTGGTGGATATTGGCTGCGGCCAGGGCCACTCCACCTTGCTACTGGCACAGCACACTCATGCACAGATTATTGCCAACGATAATGACGAGCCAGCGCTGCAGCGGCTGATGCAAACGGCTGAGCAAATGGGCTTGAACGAACGCATACAGCCCCATTGTGCCGATATGCAAATGCTTCATTTAGCGGAAGGTGAGTTTGACCTGTTATGGGCCGAAGGCTGTGCCTACATCATTGGTGTGGCGCAAGCGCTCAAACACTGGCAGCCATTATTGCGCGCGCAAGGCGTATTGGTGTTCAGTGATTTAATTTGGTTAACAGAGCAACCCAGCGATGAAGCCACTTCGTTTTGGCAGCAGGAATATCCGGCAATGACCAACTTGCAGCAGCGCCGCGAAGACATTGCCAATAGCGGCTTCAAGCTGTTGCACACCTTTACCATGTCGGAGCAAGCCTGGCTGAACTACAGCCAGCCGTTGCAGCAACGTCTGCACCAGCTTGAGCCTGAGCTGGGCGATTCCAGTGCTTGGCAGGACATCGAAAGGGAATTATCCATTTATCAGAGCTTTTTAGGCGAGTTCGGTTATCAAATGTTTGTGCTGCAAGCGCCGTAAAGCAGCCACAAAAAAGCGGCCCGAAGGCCGCTGAAACTTTTTATCATTATTACTCGCTGCTTTTTCTGGCAGCGTTTATGGGGCTAACTATTTTGAAGCGGTGAACTCTGGGTAAGCTTCCATACCACATTCAGATAAATCCACACCTTCGTATTCGTCTTCTTCGCTAACACGCAGACCCATGACCGCTTTGATCACCATCCACACAATCAGAGACGTTACAAATACCCAAGCAAAGATGGTGACAGCACCGATCAGCTGACCAGAGAAGCTGGCGCCGTCGTTAGTCAGAGGTACCACCAGCAAGCCGAACAAGCCAACCACGCCGTGAACAGAGATCGCACCGACCGGATCATCGATCTTAATTTTGTCCAGCGTCAGGATCGACATCACCACAATCAGGCCACCGACAAAACCGATCAGCGTTGCTGCAAATGGCGTTGGTGTTGAAGGCTCAGCGGTAATCGCCACCAGACCTGCCAATGCACCGTTCAAAGCCATGGTCAGATCCGCTTTGCGGAACAAGATGTAAGCCAGCAACAGCGCACCAATCAGACCACCCGCCGCGGCTGCATTGGTATTCATAAACACCACAGCCACAGAGTTGGCGTTGGCGATATCGCCCAGTTTTAATACCGAGCCACCGTTAAAGCCGAACCAGCCCATCCACAGGATGAAGGTACCCAAAGTCGCCAGCGGCAAGTTGGCACCAGGAATCGCACGCACTTCACCGTTCGGGCCATATTTGCCTTTACGCGCGCCCAGCAAGATCACGCCTGCCAGCGCCGCAGCCGCACCGGCCATGTGCACAATGCCGGAGCCAGCGAAATCAGAGAAGCCTAAATCACCCAGGTTATACAGGCCGAATACATCGTTGCCACCCCAGGTCCAGCCGCCTTCCATTGGGTAAATAAAACCAGTCAATACCACAGCAAAAGCCAGGAACGCCCACAGCTTCATGCGCTCAGCCACGGCACCGGAAACAATCGACATGGCGGTTGCAACAAACACCACCTGGAAGAAGAAGTCGGACGCGCCAGAGTAAATAGAACCGCCCTGGAAGCCGTCTTCGCGTGCAGCGTAGTCTGCCAACACCGCAGCGCTATCAACTTCGGTAATACCAGACAGGAAGTAGCCGCCACCGTACATAATTTGATAACCGCAGACCAAATACATGGTGCAAGCAATCGCAAACAGGGCGACGTTTTTGGTGAGAATTTCAGTGGTATTTTTAGAGCGGACCAAACCCGCTTCCAGCATGGCGAAACCTGCCGCCATCCACATCACTAAGGCGCCACACACCAGAAAATAAAAGGTGTCCATGGCGTACTGAAGTTCATAAATATTGTTTTCCATATTAAGCCCCCCGCATCAGGCTTGATATTGACTGTTACCGAACTGGTTTTTTAGATTGCGTCTGCGCCGGTCTCACCGGTACGGATACGAATCACTTGTTCAAGCGTGCTCACAAAAATTTTGCCGTCACCAATTTTTCCGGTGTTGGCAGCTTTTGTGACCGCTTCGATGACTTTGTCGGTCAGCTCTTCGGTGACCGCCACTTCGATTTTTACTTTGGGCAGAAAATCCACCACGTATTCAGCACCGCGATACAGCTCGGTATGACCTTTTTGGCGACCAAAGCCTTTCACTTCAGTCACTGTGATGCCTTGTACACCGATCTCAGACAGCGCTTCGCGCACGTCGTCTAATTTGAACGGTTTAACCACAGCAGTAATGAGTTTCATAGGAAAACTCCTTTGTTGAATGCTCTATTTGTTATCAATAGCCCATGCGGGGGCACGGGCTATTGTATGCCTTTTACAACTCGATAGGCAGGCTATAGCTGACGACTACTTTGGTGTCTTCATCCAAGCCTGATTCGCCTTTATCCAAATCTGCGTCTTGATCAATAATTTTGCTCAGCGTAAACGACAGGTTGTCGTTGTAGGCGTAGCTTAAATCCAGGTGGGTATATTCAGCGCTGTCGTCCTCGCTGTGCATTTGCATACCCAGCGTCGCAGCAAAGGCGCCCATTTCACCGCCTAAGGTGGCGTAGCTGGCATTTTCATCGCCCGCCAACACGTAGTAATAAGACGCGGATACCGGGCCGTAACCCACAGAAATAATTAGATCAGAGGCATCAAAGGTGGTGCCACGTGCATCGGTACGGGTGTAGTTGCCGTCGTCGTCGGCATCTTCAGACGCACCTGGGTAGACATACGTCCAAGCACTGATGTCATAAGAGAACTCACCGGCCTCACCGCCATAGCCCAGATACAGGTCGTATTCCTGGCCTAAGGCACTGTCACCACTGGAGGCCCATACGCCACCATACAGGCCGCCCATGCTGGCGGTAACATCACCGGATACGGCAGGAACGCCTTGGCCCAGGTCCTGACCGCGCCACAAATACATGTTGGCAATGGCTGCTGACGCTGAGACTTCCACCTCTGCTTGAACAGAATGCGCCGCCAATAAGGCCGCAGAAACAGCACTGGTCAGAGCAATGGCTTGAGACAGTTTCTTCATGGTTCTTCATCCTCAATCATTATGAACAGCGAAATCGTCGTTCCCGGATGCACCGGATTATTCTTTGCGAGTTCTTTTGCAGTGCTTATGCCAATTCTTGAAAAATACGAACAATCAATGAGTTACAGGCATAAACCGGAATGTCTAATAAGAATGACGGACGCTTGAAGCGCATTTCGTCCAAACCTGCACCACAAAAGCGCAGACCCGACTGGCGCAGCGCACCAAAGTTGAGCGCCGAATTTATCAGCGCACCAAGCTGGCCTTCGGCGGTGAGAATCACTCGTGGTACCATGCGATGGCCATTTATCGGAGCTGGTTTATGTCCCCTGAAGTTATTTCGCAACGCCTGCAACAATTGTTGCAGCAGACGCCCTTCGCCTCACTGGGCGAGGATGTGCAGCAACTGCTGCAAGCACGCTTGCAAACCATGCTGACCAATATGAACTTGGTGACGCGCGAGGAGTTTGATGTGCAATGTGAAGTGCTGGCCCGCACTCAGGCTAAGTTAGCGGAGCTGGAGCAGCGCCTGGCGGCGTTGGCCGATGCTCCTGCCAGTAACACAGCAGACAGCGACATAGCAGCCAGCGAGACGCCATCGGAAAGCAACAGTACGCCGCAGCAGCCCGCTGACTGAGCCCAAATGCTGGCCGAGCCGATCTAGCTTGGTCGGTTCAGCTCACGGTAGAACTGTTGCAAAGACTGCTGCAGGTGCGCCTTGTCGTTACGCGCGACATCTTGCCAGCGGCGTCCTTCCAACGCGCCGACCAGAGCGTACAAAAAGTTCAGGCTGGGTTTGGGCGTTAAACTTTGCAGGCGCACATAGGTTGCAATGGCGCCCAGCTCGCGTAACTCGTGTTCGTTATTAATGCCAACAGCGCGCAGCTGCTGCGCCGCTTTCGGGCCAATGCCCGGCAAATCCGTCAGCGCCAAGATTATTCTCCTGTGAGTAACAACGCCGTTATGGGTCTGACAGCGTACACGCCATGTACAGCGTTGAGCTAAACGGCACCGCCAACAGCCCTCGCCAAGCGCTCAGCTGATGACGTTTGAGCGGCTGAAAACCAAGTCGCTGATACAGTGCCTGCGCTGCTGGATTGGTGTCCACCACTTCCAAGGTTAACCCTCGACGATCACACTGCTGTGCTTCAGTCATCAGCGCTTGAATTAACGTCGAGCCCGCGCCCTGACCGCGATAACGCGGGTCAACGGCAATGGCTTCAATGTGCCAGCCGCCAGCGAGCGATTCACTGGCCAGCAACCAAGCACGCAGCACACCCAGCAGTGCCCGCTTCAGACCTAAGCGAGCCACCATCTCACCGAAGGGGATTTGAAATGCCTCTTGATCGCCCTGATTCACCACCATCACCGCCACGATGTGCTCATCCTGCAGCAATAGCCGAGTACAATCCGCTACCAGCATGTCTGCCAGCAACTGCTCGCCTTTATCGCCAGCGCCCACAATGGCAGCAAACTTATCCGCCAACCCAGCCTGAAGGATTTTCGCAGCTGGCAATCGCTGTTGCGGCTGAATTCCTTGCTGTATGTGCCAGCCACGCTGGGTCGCAGGCGCGGTTTGCGGATGGCTGGCACGCGGCCAAGCAACGCTCGCAGGTAGGCTAAAAAACCAGCCAAACCACAGCAGATTCAACCAGGCCCAAGCGGAGACCTCTCCCAGCCAAGCCTGCCATAGCACTGGTAGTTGCCACACGCCGATAAAGCCCAAACACCACCACGGAAACTTCATACCACCTCCACGCCCTTCGTCTACGTCACTGTTTTTGCGCATGCCGCGCACAGTGCCGCTGGATTGTCTGCGCCCAGAAGCCACGGTTATGAGGCTGGGCTGTCCGTTAAAGAGCTGCTGCGAGTTAATAAAGCGAATAATCGCTCTCATAATAGGCAGAGGCTAGACTGCTGCCAAGTAAAACAGTGAGTCAACGGCATTGCTGTCAGACCCGAACGCGATAAGGACGCCACTCCATGGCCCGACCGATCAATCCAGAACGCAAACAACAGCGCCGCCAACAAATACTGCACGCCGCTGGACAGTGCTTTGTGCAACATGGCTTTCATCGCACCTCGGTGCAGCAAATCTGTGATGCCGCCCAGATGAGCCCGGGCGGCCTGTACCGCCACTTCAAATCTAAAGACGACATCATTGTGGCCATTGCCGAAGAGGAAAGGCGCAGCACGTTGGAGCTGGCCGCTTGGTTGAATACGGCACCGAAACCGCTGCAAGCCTTAGTGGATATGCCAGAGCCGGTGTTGGCCGCGTATCAGCAACCGGAGCAGGTGGCGCTGGCAATCGAAGTGCTGGCCGAAGCAGCCCGCAATGATGTCGTGGCGAGCGTACTGAACGACTCGCAACAGCAATTGCAGCAGGCGATTACCCACGCTTTAGAGCGCGCCAGAGAACAAGGTGAACTAGATACACAAGCGATCAACGACGCTCATATCGCGAAGACCATCATGGCGCTACTGGAAGGCTTTATTACCCACGCCAGTGGCAGCGATCGATCGGCTCCGCGCGCGTTTGCAGACACGGCCAAGCGGTTAATAAAAGCGTTGCTAGGGGCTGATAACAGGAATTGAGCAGCCATTGCGGCTGCTCGTCTGTGCGGTTATTGACTGACCGGCACCAAGGTTATTTCAACGCGGCGGTTCAACTCTTTGCCCGACGCTGTTGCATTGCTGGCAATCGGTGAGCGCTCGCCAAAGCCGACGGTTTCCAGGCGCACCGATTTAATGCCGCGGCTCTTCAAATACGCCGATACCGAGCTGGCGCGTTGCTCAGACAAACGCTGATTGGTGCTTTCTGAACCATCACTGTCGGTGTGGCCGGCCACCACTACCAGGGTGCGATCGTATTCTTTGATAACCAGTGCCACCGAGTTCAGCACTTCATAGAAGCTTGACGCAACGGCTGAGCTGCCAGATGCAAAGGTAATGTTGCCCGGCATGATCAGATTGACGTTATCGCCATCACGCTCAACGCGTACACCGGTGCCACGCAATTGTTTGCGCAGCTTGGCTTCTTGGGCATCCATGTAAAAGCCGATACCGCCGCCAATGGCAGCACCACCGGCAGCAGACGCCAGAATGCGCTGGTTGCGCTTTTTCACATCTTTTTCGTCGCGGTTATCCAGATACGCAGCCAGTACACCCACACCGGCACCAATGCCCGCGCCAATGGCGGTTTTTGAGGTTTCCTGCTCGCCGGTGTAAGGATCGTAAGTGGAACAGCCGCTGGCCAATGCCGCGACGGATAAAGCAACCATCAGTTTTTTCATAACAACTCCGCAATTACAACTGAGACGGGCTGACTGCACCCGACCAACCTCGCAGAGTAAAACAGCGCTGTATGACAAAGCTACTAACTGTGACACATCTGGACACTTGCAGTGCCGCCTTCCAAGTACAAATGCCTGACGTTCAAATGGCCAGTAGGGTTCTGGCTTGCTCGGATTGCTTCAGCTCGTGGCCCGGCCCCTCGGCTACCACTCGCCCGCGTTCGAGAATAATAAAGTCGTCGGCCAACTCGGCGGCAAACTCCAAATACTGCTCCACCAACACAATGGCCATCTGGCCACGATCGCGCAGCAATTCAATCACCGCCTGAATGTCTTTGATAATCGACGGCTGAATGCCCTCGGTTGGCTCATCCAAAATCAATAACTTTGGTCGCAGCAGCAACGCTCGAGCAATGGCCAGTTGCTGCTGCTGGCCACCGGACAAATCGCCACCGCGCCGTTTGAGCATTTGCTGCAACACAGGAAATAAAGCGAAGACCTCCGGATCGATGCGTCGCTGGCCACGCGGCAAAGCAGAAAAGGCGGTTTGCAGATTTTCTTCCACCGTCAGCTGCGCAAATATGTCGCGCCCTTGCGGTACGTAGGCAATGCCCGCCTTGGCCCGCTGCGCCGCCGACTGCCCGACCAGCAGTTGATCGCGCCAGCGTATCTGACCATTGACTGGCTGTAAGTGCCCGGCCAGAGCTTTCATCAGGGTGGTTTTCCCCACACCGTTGCGCCCCAGCACGCAAGTTACCTTACCAATCTCCGCCTGCATCGATACGTCGTACAGAGCCTGGCTGGCGCCATACGCCACGTTTAAATGATTCACTTTTAACATTTAGCGCCCCAAGTACACTTCGATGACTTTGTCGTTGGCTTTTACCGACGCCAGCGAGCCTTCAGCCAGCACGCTGCCTTCATGCAAAACCGTGACACGACAGTCCAGTGCATCAATAAAGTCCATATCGTGCTCCACCACCATTAACGAATGATGCTGCGCCAAATTGCGGAACAGCTCAGCGGTTTTCATGGTTTCTTCGTCGGTCATGCCAGCAGCCGGTTCATCAATTAATAACAGCTGTGGTTTTTGCCCGAGCAGCATGCCAATTTCTAACCATTGTTTTTGTCCGTGCGACAAACTGCCAGCCTGCAGGGTTTGCTTATCTTGCAAATCAATCAGCGTCAGAATTTCTTCTAACTGCTGATGCTGTTGTTTACCGAGCTTGTGGGTTAGCGCTTGCCACACCGAACGCCCGCCCTGTAACGACAGCTCCAGATTTTCAAATACCGTCAAGCTTTCAATGACACTCGGCTTTTGGAATTTTCGCCCAATTCCCAGATTGGCCACCTCGGCTTCGTCGTGCTGCGTCAGATCGTATTGATCATTGAATAAAATAGTGCCGCTATCTGGCCGCGTTTTACCGGTAATGACGTCCATCATGGTGGTTTTTCCGGCGCCATTGGGGCCGATAATGGCGCGCATTTCGCCCGGTTCAATGCACATAGACAGTGAGTTTAAAGCTTTAAAACCGTCAAAACTGACGCTGACACCGTCCATGTACAACACGCTGGGCTGCTCAATGTGTTTGACTGCAAGGCTCATGCGCGCTCCTCCTGGCCATTGTACTCCGCTGGTATCTGCCGGCGATGACGATAACTTGACCAGCGCTGCTGCAACGGTTGCCATAAACCAATCACGCCACGCGGCAGGTATAAAGTGGTTAATACAAACAAACCACCCAATAAGAACAGCCACAGTTCAGCAAAGGCACCGGTAAACCAGGTTTTGGCATAGTTCACCAGCAGCGCTCCAATGACGGCGCCGTATAGACTGCCGCGACCACCAACAGCGACCCAGATAATGATTTCAATGGAGAAAATGGGGGCAAATTCGCCCGGATTAATAATGCCGACCTGGGGCACATATAAGGCGCCCGCCAAACCTGCCAACATGGCCGACACCACAAAAACAAACAGCTTATAGTGTTCGACGCGATAGCCCAGAAAACGCGTGCGGGTTTCGCTATCGCGGATGGCCACCAACACTCGACCCAGTTTTGAAGTGACCAGCCAGCGGCTGATCAGATAGCCCAGCATCAACGCCAGGGCAGAAGCAATAAACAGTGCAGCTCGAGTATGATCGTCCTGCAAACTGAAGCCCAAAATATCTTTAAAGTCGGTCAAACCATTGTTGCCGCCAAACCCCATGTCGTTGCGAAAAAACGCCAGCATCAAGGCATACGTCAGCGCTTGGGTAATAATGGATAAATACACACCGCTCACCCGTGAGCGAAATGCCAAGGCGCCAAACACAAATGCCAATGTGCCCGGCACCAGCAGCACCATCAGCATGGCAAAGGCAAAAGAATCAAAGCCCAACCAATACCAAGGCAGTTCTTGCCAGTTAAGAAACACCATAAAGTCCGGCAGTTCGGCATTGCCATACACGCCACGATCACCAATTTGACGCATCAGATACATGCCCATGGCGTAACCACCTAAGGCAAAAAAAGCGCCGTGGCCCAAGCTTAAGATGCCGCAATAGCCCCAAATCAAATCCACCGCAATGGCCAGCAAGGCGTAACACAAGTATTTGCCCAGCAGCGTCATGGTGTAGGTTGATACATGTAAAACCGATTCAGGCGGAAACAGCAGATTGCAAAACGGCACAACCACAGCCAACACAGCGATGACGGTTAACAACCAGCGGCCTTGTTTATCTTGCAGTAATAGGCGCGTTAGCGGGCCCATATAGTTCGATGATATCGCCATATATTAACCCTCTACCGCTCGGCCTTTCAGCGCGAATAAACCACGCGGCCGTTTTTGAATAAATAAAATAATAAATACCAGTACCAGTATTTTCGCCAACACCGCACCAGCCAGTGGTTCAAACAGTTTATTGGCCACTCCCAGCGACATCGCTGCCACTAATGTGCCCCATAAGTTACCCACACCGCCGAACACCACCACCATAAAGGAGTCGATGATATAAGCTTGTCCCAGATTCGGACCGACGTTAGTGAGCTGACTGAGAGCCACGCCTGCTACTCCAGCAATGCCAGAGCCCAAGCCAAAGGTGAGTGCATCCACCCAGCCGGTTTTTATTCCCATCGAGCTGGCCATTGGTCGATTCATGGTGACGGCGCGCATCTGCAGGCCAAATAACGTGCGCTTCACAATCAGCGCGAGCATGGCCAACACCAACAAGCTGAAGATAATGATGTACAAGCGGTTCCAGGTCAGTTCTAGCCCAGGATTCAACATAAAGGTACCGGCCATCCACTCTGGAGTCGCCACCTCACGATTCAGTGGACCAAAGATGCTGCGCACGGCTTGCTGCAGGATTAAACTGATGCCGAAGGTCGCCAGAAGCGTTTCCAATGGTCGACCGTATAAATGGCGAATGACGCTGCGCTCCATCACCACACCAACCAGGCCGCTGACCAAAAAAGCAGCGGGAATGGATACAATCAGCGATACACCAATGGAATCTGGCAACAGCTGCTGCACCATATAGGTGGTGTACGCACCCAGCATGATCATTTCCCCGTGCGCCATATTGATCACCCCCATCACGCCAAAGGTAATCGCCAGGCCAATCGCTGCGAGTAGTAATACCGCCCCAAGCGATAATCCAAAATACAAGTCCTGTGCGTAACCGTTGAGCCGATTGAGTTGCTCGATAGAGGCAAGGGTTTTCTGCGTTAGTTGGTATTCTTGTGTTTGTCTGACATCACTGGGATCCAGCCCCTTCAAATGTTGTAGTAGGGCGACTTTGACCGGCGGATACAAGGAGCGTTGCAATGCCTCGATGGCCTGTAGTCGTTGTGCTTGCTCGCTGCTCTCTAGTTGCTGCATGGCCAGCACTAACTGCAATACCTCATGCACCTGCGGGTCTTTTTCTTGCTGCAACAACTGCGCGATTTTATTGGTGGCGATATCGGCATGGTCTTTTAATAGCTGTTGTGCCGCGCTACTGCGCTGTTGCGCAGTGCCAATGCGTATATGAATCAGCGCCAGCTCGGAACGAATGGCGGCGCGTACCGAGTTATTCACCCGTATTTTGCTGTATTGGCGCTTGTCGCGTCGCCCTTGCAGTTGCACGACCTCAGTCGAAAAGGGCGCATGGGCCGACGCACCCGCTTTAAAATCTGTAATTACAAAGGGTTGTTGATCTGACTTTCTCAGGTACAGCTGATTGTCCGTTAGCCACTGCAACAAAGACAATTTCATCGCTGAAGAGCTGCTGGCAATCTCTGCCACCTGAGTGATTTTTTCTTCAAACGATGACTGAGCCATTTGTTGCACGATACCTTGCAGTGCCACATCGTCATCTGCAGCTGCAGCTGCAGGTGGCTCTGATGCTATCGACTCTGATGTCATTAACGCTGGGCTAAAAAAAAGCGCGCACAGTAAAAATCCTAGAACACCACGCATAACCGTTATCCATACCGACGAAAGAAGTGCCGCACCTGAGTGCGGCAAAGAGCACTACTCAGCTGCGACTGCGCTGCCACAACTTTTGCTAACCACGTTGTAGTTGCCGCAATTGATCGGTGCCGTCCAATCGGCAATCAGGTTTTTCGATTCTGGCAAGAAATCGGTCCAGGCATCGCCTTTGACCACACCATCGGTTTGCCAGACGATATCAAACTGACCGTCTTCTTGAATTTCACCAATCAGCACTGGCTTAGATAAATGATGGTTTTCATTCATTTTTGCCATACCGCCGGTCAGGTTGGGAACGGTCATGCCATACATGGCCTGGCGTACCTTATCGACATCGGCAGAGCCTGCTTTTTCCACCGCTTTCGACCACATGGAAAAACCGATATAAGTTGCTTCCATCGGGTCATTGGTGACACGATCTTCATCACCGATATAGGCGTGCCATTTATCGATAAAGTCGTAGTTCACCTCCACGTCTGCGCTTTGAAAATAATTCCACGCCGCTAAGTGGCCTACCAGGGGCGAGGTATCGAATCCGGATAACTCTTCTTCGCCAACAGAGAAGGCGACTACGGGAATGTCTTCTGCGCTGATGCCTTGGTTGGCCAACTCTTTATAGAACGGCACATTGGCGTCACCATTCACCGTCGATACAACGGCGGTCTTTTTGCCCGCACTGCCAAAGCCCTTAATATCGGAAACAATGGTTTGCCAATCGCTGTGACCAAAGGGTGTGTAATTGACTAGGATGTCTTCACTTTTTACACCTTTGGACTGCAAGTAGCTTTCGAGGATTTTATTGGTGGTGCGTGGATAGACGTAGTCGGTTCCGGCCAGAACCCAGCGCTTCACACCCACTTCGTTCATCAGGTAGTCCACCGCCGGAATGGCCTGCTGGTTGGGCGCAGCTCCGGTATAAAACACATTGCGTGACGACTCTTCACCCTCGTATTGCACTGGGTAGAACATCAGTCCATTCAGCTCTTCGATCACCGGCAATACCGATTTGCGTGATACCGATGTCCAACAGCCGAAAATCACATCGACCTGTTCCTTTTCTAGCAGCTCGCGAGTTTTTTCCGCGAACAGCGGCCAGTTGGATGCTGGGTCCACTACCACAGGCTCCAGTTTCTTACCTAGCAAACCACCCTTTTTATTTTGCTCCTCCACCAGCATTAACACCGTGTCTTTCAGTGTTGTTTCTGAAATGGCCATGGTGCCTGATAAGGAGTGCAACACCCCCACCTTGATGGTGTCTTCAGCGTTGGCCAGCTGAATACCGGAAGCAAGAGCCGTCAGTGCAATGAATTTTATCGCGCGAGGTAGGGCAATGTTTTTCATGGGACTTTCCTTCGTGGGTTGTCATGTATACAAGGTTGAGTGCAACCCATATACCAACCTGAAAATTCCATAGAAAACCTTAGGGCAGCTCTGAATAATTCTGCACCGCTCTGCACGAGTGCAGCAGGCTTTTAGAACAAGGCGCTGATGGCAGCAAATAGCCAACCCTTTTCGACATCACCAATGGCGTTATGAATGGCTGCTGCCCACGCCCTATGGGCATCGCCAAACAGCTCCAGCGCTGTGCCACCGATTCTGCTGTAACTGGCTAGAGCGGCATTATCTAGAGTCCTTTAGAGGTCCAGAGTGATCACGGAATTATTCAGAGGTGCCTTTAATTTTATGCTGGTTAATCACTGCACAAGTATTAAAGATATTTTTCGATCCGCTGTTTTTGCACCGTCAGCACACAAGCATGGTGATTGTGCAATCAAACAGTGCACGCCCATATCAGCCCAAACGTAAATGCTGTTGCGCAACCTGCACGACCGCTTGGCGCAGCTCTGCCAGTGCCGGGCTTTCGGTTTGCCAATAGTGCCAGTACATAGGTACGTCCATTTCATAGCCCGCGACCAAATCCACCAGCGCGCCGCTGCGTAATTGCGGCTGTACCTGCAGCTCGGGCATCATGCCGTACCCCAGCCCTGCCAGCGCCAAATTAACGAAACCATAAGACGATGGACACAAGTGGTTGTACTTTGGGTCGCCAACACCTTGGGCTTGTAAAAAGCGGTGTTGTAGACGGTCGTCGGCGCTGTAAATCAAGCAGGGGATTTGGTCTAACTCAGCGCCCGCTAGTTGCGCCCGATACTGTTGTTTGAATTCGGGGCTGGCCAATGCCCGATACCGAATGCTGCCAAGGTACTGCGCCAAGCCGCCGTTAACGGGCTGCTCACTGGCGCAAATACAGGCCATGACTTCGCCATTTTTCATCCGCTTCAGGCCGACGTCCTGGTCTTCGACGACAAAATCAAAATCCATCCGCCGACTGACGCTCGCCGCCGACAGCGCCTGTGGCAGCCAGGTGTCGATGGAATCGGCATTGACCGCAAGACGAACCCGCAAGCGCTTGTCAGCATCATCGTCGGTCGATAACGCTTGCTCCAACTGCTGTACCTGCTGCAAATGGTTGGCAAGGCGCTGGCCCAGTTCCGTTGGCCTCGGTGGACTGGTGCGCAGCAGCACCGGCTGGCCCAACTTGAACTCCAATTGCCGAATACGTTGGCTGACCGCCGACTGGCTGATGCTCAGACGCTGGGCTGCACGGTCAAAACCACGCGCCTCAATAACGGCTACTAACGCCTGCAGTGCGGGGTAGTCCAGCATGGTATGCCTCCTAGGGTGTGACTCAGGTGCCATTTTTGCGCTGATGAGTTTAGCGAACAATTATTAGATTGACTTATATATGATTAGATTAATGAGTTGGACTAATAATTAGCTCATCCGTATCTTGGCGCCACTGTCCTGCTAAACCACTTTCCTGGAACTCATAATGACTGGCACTTTGTCGCCTCTAGTCACTGGCTTCGCCGTGACTATTAGTTTGATTGTCGCTGTTGGCGCACAAAATACCTGGGTGCTGAATAAGGCCCTGCGCAACCAACACCCATGGACCATCGCCGCGGTCTGTATTGCTATTGATATCAGCCTGATGTCGGTGGGCGTATTTACGTTGGATTTTATTCAGCAAGTCATCCCCGGGCTGGTGCCAGTGCTCACCTGGATGGGCATAGGACTGCTGATCTACCTGGCTTTGCAGGCTTTCTTTCGTGCCTGGCAAGGCGATGGCGATGGCCTAGCGACGGCCTCTGTCATGCCGACGGGCAGTGCCTGGCGCATGGCTGGGCAAGCGTTGGCTATTTCGTTGATTAATCCGCACGTCTATTTGGACACCGTGATCCTGATTGGCAGTGTCGGCGCGCAGCAATCTCAGCCAGTGCTGTTTATCCTTGGTGCCGGTCTGGCCTCGGCGACTTGGTTTTGCTCACTGGTGGCCGGGGCCAAGAAACTGCGCCCTTACCTGACCTCTGCCCATCACTGGCGTGTGATGGACACCATCACCGGCAGTGTTTTGCTGCTGGTAGCGATGAGTCTGTTGCCCTAGCCCTAGCCCTAGCCCTAGCCCTAGCCCTAGCCCTAGCCCTAAGCCCTAAGCCCTAAGCCCTAGCCGCGATTATCGACAGGCAGCCACACACAGGCTCAGGTTGGACCTGGGCCCTTTCTGGCCAAAAGGCTGCCTTTAAATAATATCCTGACTTTCCTGCATAGCTGATTGGCGTCCATCAAAAGTGCGGCAGTACGCCTTGCCGACCGCCCAAGGGCTGCTAGGTTTTAGTCACTCACTCAAACTGGAGGTGTGACACCATGCAGTGGCTCAACCGTATCGTTTTAGCAATAACCTTGTCTTGGCTGGCCATAACCAGCCAGGCAGAGCCGGTAAAACTAGCAAACGGCGAATGGGCGCCCTATCAATCGGAACAGTTGAAACATGGCGGCTTTATCAGCCAAATCATCAGCGAAGTCTTTGCCGCGGAAGGTTATCAAACCGAGTTTTCCTATATGCCGTGGAAGCGCGGTTTTGAGGAAACCAAAAACGGTAAAATGGACGGTGCGTTTATTTGGAGTAAAGATGAAGAGCGTCAGCAGCACTTCTTGTTCTCCGACCCTGTTATCACTCTCAGTACTTCCCTCTTTCAGCAGGTGGGTAAATCCATCTCTATCAGTGGTCCAGAAGATCTGGCTGGCAAACAGGTAGGCGGTATTATTGGATACAATTACGGTACTGAAGCATTGGAAGAGTCCGGCAAGTTAAAGATTCAGCGTATTGCCGAAGCCGAGGGAAACTTCAAGAAACTTGAATTAGGCCGGTTAGATATTGTATTAGAGGATACGGATGTTGGTGCCGAGCAAGTTAATCGCCTGGGTCTAGGCGATAAAATCGTTGCTAATCCAACCACCATCAACCAACGGGATTTTTACTTGCTTATCTCGAAGAAATCTCCGCGCGCACAAGAGTTAGTGGACGCGTTTAATCGTGGCTTAGCCAAGTTGAAAGCCGACGGCAAGCTAGAAGCGTATCGCGCTGCCTCTGTGCGCGGTGAATACAAGCAATAATTTTCCTTGGTGCCTTGCATAAAAATATCCATGCAAGGCACCAAAGAGATACAGTACTCTCCCGGATAGTCTTCAAACACACTCGATCTTCTCCCTCCTCAACCAAGTTACATGTACGCCAAGTTTGCCCGCGGTCTCGCTTTGTGAAAGGCTAACAGCCATGTTTGTATTCGACATTTAAGCAGGGAGACGTTTTTACGTGGAAATAACAGCCGTTGCTGAACCAACAGAGCAGGATTTCTTGGTGCTAAAAAATGGACTGAATGGCTATAACGAGCGCTTTACTGGGAAGATTGAACGAGAGAAGGTATCTGCCTTCGTCAAAAGTGACACAGGAGAAACGCTGGGCGGCATTCTCGGTGAAATATATTGGGGGTGGTTACACGTACAAGGGCTTTGGGTGCATGAGAGCATCAGAAGTCAAAAAGCAGGCTCGAGACTACTTAAGCAACTGGAAGAATATGCTTTCTCCAAAGGCATCCAAAACTATCGGCTGGAGACCACCACCTTTCAAGCACTCGGATTTTACCAAAAGCAGGGTTACCAATTATTTGGCGAACTGCCAGATATGCCGCCTGGCTTCACCAGTTATTTCTTGCAGAAGCAAATCTAGGTGTATATGTAGCAACAGAGCGAAAATGTCCCTCTGTTGCTCTTGCTGTTTCTGCTACTGCGACTGCTGCTACTAAAAGCGCCACAGTAGCTAGGTCAGACATGTTAAGTCGCCATCAGGCAGGCGCTTGAATATTAATATTATAACGACTCTTAGCCAGCTGAATGCGGTGCAAAGTAATCTTACGCACCGTGTTCTTGCTCACTTCAATATGATGTTTCAGTTCAGCAACAGCCGTCTCTGCGTTAGCTTGGCGCAGTAGTTCAATAATGCCACTGTGCTCATCATAGGTCGCTTCTATCCGCCCTTCTTGGGTAAAATCGAGGCGGCGAATAATGCGCAAACGCTCACATACGTCCTTATGAATCGCTGCCATTTCCTGATTGCCCGCCAGCTCGACCAGCTCAAAATGAAAACCTTCATCCAAGCCGGCCACCGTTGAACTATCACTTAAGCGCTCTGTTGGCGCGCAGCACCAGATGTTGGTCAGATTGGCTAATAGAGCATCGCGTTCATGGCTAGCGCAGATGCGCCTAACGGCTTCGGACTCGAGTAAAATGCGCACGTCGTACAGGTCTTCAAAATAGCGAAAATCAAACGGCCGCACCTGCCAGCCGCTGCGAAAGTGCACTTGTACGTAGCCGTCACGTTCCAGTCGATACAAGGCTTCACGCACGGGTGTGCGCGATGCCTGCATGCGAGCGGCGATTTCGCTTTCACTAAAGCGATCACCGGGCAATAACTGAAAGTCGAAAATATCCTGCTTTAATTGCAAATAAATACGCTCGGCTAGGTTTTTTGGCCTCGCTGATTTTTTATTTTCAGTTTTTTCATTTACTGGATTTTCAGGCGCCTCTTTATTTGGGTTTTGTGCTTCGACGGTATTCATGCCAGCACCTCCTGCTCGGTTGGCTCAATGCTGAGTACCGCATCCCCCGGCTGCACCGCTATACCTTCTTCACAGCACAAGGTAGCAATAGTGCCATCCATCGGCGCCAAGATTGGAAACTCCATTTTCATGGCTTCAACGATCAACAACACATCGCCGGCTTTTACACGTTGACCTGGTTGCACCTCCAGCTTCCAGATATTGCCGGCAATATCGCTGTGCACCGCTTCGCCATCTAGATCTACGGAAGCAATGCCCGACGCTTGCTCTTTCACTGCACTAAAGGCATCACCGCTGTTCCAATGCTCTACTTCTTTGGCAAAGGCGGCTTGTTGCTGTTGTTTAAAAGCACGGATGCTGTCGTCGTTGTTTTCTAGAAACTTCTGATATTCAGCCAGGCTAAAGTCTTCTTCCGTTATACGAACACTCAGTCGCCCTTCTCTAAAGGCCTCGCGCTGTTGGGTAAGTTCTTCTTCGCTAACTTCGTAATAACGCACCTGATCAAAAAACTTCAGCAGCCAAGGTTCACTAGCAGCAAACTGTGAATTTTTCAGATATTTATTCCAAATCGGTAAGGTACGCCCCACCAGCTGATAGCCGCCTGGGCTGTCCATACCATAAATGCACATATAAACGCCGCCAATGCCCACCGTGCCTTCGGCGGTAAAGGTGCGAGCTGGATTGTATTTTGACGTTAATAAACGATGGCGCGGGTCAACCGGTACGGCACAGGGCGCGCCTAAATACACATCGCCCAGGCCCAGTACCATATAGCTGGCGTCATAAATAATGCGCTTTACTTCATCACGGCTATCCAGGCCATTAATACGCTGAATAAAGTCGACATTGTTGGGCAGCCAGGGCGCTTTTTCCTGCACCGATTGCTGATACTTGGCCACGGCATCTAGAGTGGCGCTGTCTTCAAACGCCATCGGTAAATGCACCACCCGGGTTTTAAGACTCATATTGCGGCTATCGGGCAGACTGGCTTCGGTGCCCAACAAGGCCTGCATTAAATCCTGCTGATGAATGACCCGACTATCGTAGCGAATTTGCAATGAGCGCACGCCCGGCGCCATTTCTTCTAGGCCAGCAATCCCACGCTGTTTCAATGCTTGCATTAACGCATGGATGCGAAAGCGAAAGCTTAAATCCAGCACCACAGGGCCATATTCAATCAATATGTATTTATCACCGGCTTGGCGATAAACAGCTTCTGGCCTGCCCTCGCTGGCCGGTAGTTGCGCCAAAATGGTGGCCGACGCGGTATCGCCAGGCTCTAAACTTGGCTGTCCGAACCTGGATTGTGGCTGGCCGAACTTGGCTTGTTCATTGGCTAGCTCACTAAATGGCCGCAGGGTTTCAATCGCCTGATCAATACTCCGCTCTTGTGCCAAGGCCTGCTCAAAGGTCATGGGCACAAAGCGAATGCGATCGCCGGGTTTTACTTGGCCCACCTTCCATAACTCACTCTGCACTATGGTCACTGGGCAGACAAAGCCACCCAGGCTAGGGCCATCGTGGGTCAGAATTACCGGCATATCACCCGTAAAATTAATCGAGCCAATGGCGTATTCACAGTCGTGAATATTGGATGGATGCAGGCCCGCTTCGCCGCCATCCTGGCGAGCAAATTCAGGCTTAGGGCCGTTGAGACGAATGCCCAAGCGATTGGAGTTGTAGTGGACTTCCCAGTCGGTGGTTAAAAACTGCTGTATGGAGTCTGCGGTGAAAAAGTCCGGCGCCCCATGTGGGCCGTACATCACACCGATTTCCCATACTGCCCCCCCCTCATCACTGTGTGGATAACTCGGAATCAACTCGGCCGGCGCAGCTTGAGCCTTATATTGCGGCGCAGGAGTGGTGCAAGCCGCAATGCTGGCATCGGAAATGGCGAGCATATCGCTGGCGCGCAAGGTACGACCACCGTGGCCGCCAAACTGGCCCAACGCAAAGGTAGAACGGCTGCCCAAATATTGCGGCACATCCAAACCGCCACGCACCGCTAAATATTGCCGACAGCCCTGTTCGACCTTGCCCAGTTGTAATGTCTGCCCGGCTGTTACTGCAATCGGCTGCCACAGTGGCACTGGTGAGCCGTCCAGCACGGCTTGGCTACTGGCACCAGTGAGCGCAATCACGGCATCGCTATGAAACATCAGCTCGGGGCCAATTAACGTGGCTTCCAACGCCGCCGCACTGGCATGGTTGCCAACAATGCGATTGGCCAAACGAAAGGCATAATCGTCCATCGGCCCAGACGGTGGCACGCCGATATCCCAATAGCCTTTGCGCCCAGGGTAGTCTTGCACACTGGTGTAGGTGCCGGGTTTCAGCACTTCGATATGACGCGGCTGATACTCAAACGACTCCAGCGCTCGCGTACTCACCTCGGCTGCCTGAAACTGTGGCCAGGCGATAATCTGGCGTAAATAATCCAGGTTAGTGGCAATGCCCGCCAGCGAGGTGTGATCCAACGCGGTTTGCAGCTTAGCCATGGCATCGATACGATCCTCGCCATGCACAATCAGCTTGGCCAGCATAGGGTCGTACAAGGCGCTCACTTCCGTGCCACTGCTAACCCAGGTGTCGACACGTACATGGCTGTCTTGCGGAAACTGAACATGCGTTAGTACACCGGGGGCCGGCTGAAAGTTTTTCAGTGGATCTTCGGCGTAGATGCGCACCTCAATGGCCGCGCCTTGTATGCGAGGGGCAGACGCAGTGGCGCTAGAAAAGCCCGCCATTTGTTCCGGAGTCGTACCACTCGCCAGCTCGATCATCCATTGCACCAGATCGACGCCCGTCACCATTTCCGTCACTGGATGCTCAACCTGCAAGCGGCTGTTCACCTCTAGAAAGTAAAACTCGTCGCGCTGTTGGTCGTAGATAAACTCCACCGTGCCGGCATTGCGATAATTCACCGAGCGGCCTAAATCGATGGCGGCCTGATGCAGTGCTTGGCGAGTCGCTTCAGGTAAATTCGGCGCTGGCGTTTCTTCCACCACCTTTTGATTGCGCCGCTGCAGCGAGCAATCGCGCTCGCCTAACGCCACCACCTGGCCCTGTCCGTCACCAAAAATCTGCACTTCGATATGGCGGGCGCGGGCGACAAAACGCTCGATAAATACGCCGCCATCACGAAAGTAGTTTTCGCCCAAACGCCGAGTAGTATCGAAGGCATCGCGCAGGGCTTGCTCATCGTCGCAGCGCGTCAGGCCAATGCCACCGCCGCCAGCGGTCGATTTCAGCATAACAGGATAGCCAATCTGCTGTGCCGCTGCTAACGCCTGTTCGAGGCTGTCCAGTAGGCCTGTGCCAGGCGTGAGCGGCACACTCGCTTGCTGGCACAATTCTCGCGAGGTGTGCTTTAAACCAAAGTCACGCATTTGCTGCGGTGTTGGTCCCACAAATACCAGCCCCTGGGCTTCGCATTGCTCGGCAAAGTCGGCGTTTTCACTTAAAAAACCGTAACCCGGAATAATGGCCTGGGCACCGCAATCAAGCGCCAACTGCAGGATACGCTCGCCCTGCAAGTAAGTATCGGCAACACTGCCTTCGCCCAAGCTATAGGATTCATCCGCGCAACTAACATGAGCGCTGTTGCGGTCGGCCTCGGCATAAATGGCGACGGATGCTATGCCCATGCGTTTGAGTGTGCGGGCGATGCGCACGGCAATTTCACCGCGGTTGGCAATTAAGACTTTGTTAAACATGGCTCTCTCCTTGTCTGGGCGGTGAAATCAACGTTGTGTGGTCGACCGTTGTGCGATGTAGGCGCGCCAGCCACCAAAGTGGCTGATGTCGGTGGCGCTAGGTACAGCGGCGGGTTCGCAGATAAAGCCTTTAACCAATCGGCCATCGGCCAGCTCTAACGTGCCGATGCCTAACGGCTGGGGGATTTCGGCAACAAAACTGCCAAACGCCGCCAGATCGAGGCGCCACAACTCAACAATGATGCTGTGGCCGTCCTCACCTTCTGCTGCGCGCACCAGACCCGGCTTAGGCGGTGTGGTGTTGGCTAAGGCGTATAAACGGTAATGACTGGCGGTGTGGGTTTGCTCGAGTAACTGAGCGTGGCGACTGGTGAGCTGATGGTTGAGCGGCATGCCGGTTAAATGCGCACCGACCACGGCCAGCACCACAGTTTGCTCTGGGCGCACGTCCAATAATGCAGGCGCCGTCGGCAAAGCCAGCTCGGCTTGCCAGTGCTGAGCAAACTGCAGCAATGCCGACTCACTAAAGGCTGGTGCAATCAATGTAATGCCAAAGGGCAAACCGTCAGCGCGCAAGTGAGCCGGCACTGCCAGCGCAGATAAATCAGCCAAGTTCACAAAGTTGGTAAAGGTGCCTAAGCGGCTGTTGATCTCTATCGGCGCGCTATTCACCTGCGCTTGGGTTGGCAAGCAAGGCGTCGTTGGCACCCACAAGGCATCAACCTGTTCGAATACTTGCTGAATCTGTCGGCTTAAGGCCTGGCGCTGATATTCGGCGTTAAAGGCATCCACAGCCGAAGCCTGATCGCCTTCGCCAATAATGGCGGCCACCACCGGGTCTAAATGGGCCTTGCTGTTAGTGCGAATAAACTCGCCAACCGCGGCAAAACGCTCGGCTACCCAAGGGCCCTGATACAGCAGTTCAGCCAGCTGCAGCATGGGGCTGAAATCTATGGTCTTTAGACGGTAGCCAAGGCGCTTGGCCTGCTGGCACGCCTGTTCAAACGCCTGCTGCTGATAGTCATCGCCAAACCAGTCGAGTTGCTGTGGCACTGCTAGGGTTTTAACCTCGCTTTTACCGGTAGAGGCCAGGGGGCGAGCATAACTGTCTTCGCCGTCGTACTGAGCTAACACCTGGTAGACGCTATTAGCATCCTGGCTGTTCAAGGCAAATACCGAGATGCAATCGAGGCTGCGACAGGCCGGCACCACACCGCGAGTGCTGATCACACCGCGACTGGGCTTTAATCCCAACAAATGATTAAAACCTGCCGGTACCCGGCCAGAACCTGCGGTATCCGTACCCAAAGAAAATGCCACCTGACCTCGTGCTAATGCCACCGCCGAGCCGGAGCTGGAGCCGCCGCTGATGTAGTCAGAGTTAAAGGGGTTGGGTACCGCACCGTAGGGTGAGCGTGTGCCGACTAAGCCAGTGGCAAACTGATCAAGACTGGTTTTGCCCAGCACAATGGCACCGGCTTGTTTTAACAGCGCCACGGCGTGGGCATCCTGATCGGGCAGGTAAGCAAAGCTCGGGCAAGCGGCCGTGGTGTTAAAACCCGCGACATCAATATTGTCTTTAATGGCGCAGGGTACGCCGTATAAAGGCAGCAGGCTGATATCACCACCATGCTGTTGTAGAAGCTCTGCTAATTGCTCCAGCTGTTGTTGCAATTGGGCTTCACTGGCCAAGCTGATCCAGCTACTGCCATCCGTGTGCTGGCCATCAGTAAATTCACTTTGTTCAATACTGGCGCGCAGTGCTGCCAATAATTCCGCCGGGCTTTGGCCCTGACGATAAGCCTGCAGCCAGTCGTTGATCGACCATCCCAATGGGGTTTGAAAATCCGTAGTCATCGTTGTCGCTCTCGTCACATCCGCTGTGTGCGGAATTGAATTCAACCTTGTATACAAGAGACAGAGCGATGAGCGTGCCAACCCAGTTTTTGCTAACGACAAATAGGCCTGTAGCCCTTGTTATGAATGGGCTAGAGGATTTTTGAATATTGACCCTTTGGCCAAAAGCTATGCGAGCTGCGCACTGAAAATGCACAGGAAAATGCGGAAATGAGATAAGACGGTGCGCAAGAAATGCTGCCAGCAGCTTGGAATAAAAAAGTAGAAACGGCTGGAAGAAGCGCGGAGAAAGAAAAACCGGTGCCATGCAGGCACCGGCAATCAATTTATTGAGCTACGCGAGTATGCACACGAGTGCTCAACTGAGTTGGGTAGCCGGCGCTACCGCTCATATCGTCTTGGCCGGTGTACATCACATCGCCGTCCACATGGAAAATGGTGCCATTCTTGAGCGCGGACGTCAGCTCTGTATGCACCATTTCTAGAGCGGCACAGTTGGTAATGTCGACCTTTTTACCAATTTCCCAGTCAGCACCACAGGTGTTGCTTTGGTTCATGGCACTGATCCACTCTGCATCCTGCGGAGCCATTTCAGCAGTGACATCACTGGCACGGGTTTTAATTACGGTTTGACCCGAAGACAAAATCTGCGTGCCTTCGAAAGAGTGAGTGCCACTAAAGGTCATCACCACTTCCAGATTGGTGCAAGAGGAGTCCTCATAGCTTTCAATCACATAGCTGTAATTGTCACCGTCAAAGGTCAGAGAGCCAGTATTGCCAGAACCGCCCTCAACCGCTTCACAGTCGTAGACCCAAGTACCTTGTAACGACTCCAGGCCTGTTGCGCCAACAGTATTACCACCGTCTTCATTGCCATCGGCCGGTGTTTCATCGCCACCGTTGTTGTTATCGCCACTGTTATCCACGGGAGGAGTCGGTTCATCGCTCGATGAACTGGACGAGCCACCGCCGCCACAAGCGACCAGCATGGAAGAAGAGAGTACCAACGCCAACAGCGTTAATTTGTTGGTTTGCATAAAGACCATCCTTAGATTGGTTAGTAAAACAGGGCCGCTAAATTAACGAATCGCCTGACAAACTCAAGATCGACTTATCGCCAACCCCAACCCCGTCGCAGATTAATTTGTGCACACACCGACTAATTCGTCAGCTGAATAATCAAGGATAGATATCATTCATTTTTATTATCATCAGACCCATTCTAATCTGCCCACATACAGATCAGCCTTCGGAGTAACCATGGACTTTCAGCATTCCGCCAAAGCACAAGACTACATCCAGCGCGTGCGCGCCTTTATTCGCGATGAAATCGAGCCCATTGAGGAAGATTATCTGCGTGAACTGCACAGCCGTGAAAACAAGTGGGTGGTGTTGCCCATCATCGAGGAGCTGAAAGCCAAAGCCAAAGCTGCAGGCTTGTGGAATTTGTTTTTCCCCAATGAAGAGCATGGCGTCGGCCTGAGCAACCTGGAGTATGCACCGTTAGCGGAGTTGACGGGGCGCTCTTTTATTGCCCCAGAGGTATTCAACTGCAACGCCCCAGATACTGGCAATATGGAAGTGCTGGAAAAATATGGTACGCCGGAGCAGCAGGAGCAGTGGCTAAAACCACTCATGGCCGGTGAAATACGCTCCGCTTTCTGCATGACCGAGCCTGGAGTCGCATCTTCCGATGCCACCAACATGCAGGCCACGGCCATGGTCGAAGGGGATGAAATTGTGCTGAACGGGCGCAAGTGGTGGAGCACAGGGATTGGCCATCCTAACTGTAAGGTCGGCATCTTTATGGGCCTAACCAACCCGGACGCTCCGCGCCATCAGCAACACTCGATGGTGTTGTTCCCAATGGACGCACCGGGCGTCACTATCGAACGCATGTTACCCGTATTTGGTCATTATGATGAGCCTTATGGCCACGGTGAAATCCGCTTTGATAACGTACGCGTACCGGCGGGCAACATGATTGCTGGCCCGGGTCGCGGCTTTGAAATTGCCCAAGGACGTTTAGGACCTGGCCGCATTCATCATTGCATGCGTTTGATTGGTATGGCGGAAAAGGCACTGGAGCTGATGTGCATTCGTGCATCTGAGCGCACCGCGTTCCGCAAACCGTTGGTGAACCTCGGCGGCAACCGCGACATCATCGCCAACGCGCGCATGAACATCGAGCAGGCGCGGTTACTGGTATTAAAAGCCGCCTGGATGATCGATAAAGTGGGCGCCGCAGGCGCGATGAGCGAGATTTCTCAAATTAAAGTCATTGCTCCGAATATGGCGCAGGAAATTATTGATGCCGCTATGCAAATTCACGGTGGCGGCGGCTTATCCGATGACTTCCCACTGGCTGCCATGTTTGCCGGGGCCAGGGCGCTGCGTTTGGCGGATGGCCCGGATGAAGTACACCGCGGACTCATAGCCAAGATTGAAATGATCAAATATAAGGCTCATATGGCGCACGACTGATGTCGTTGCGCCGATGGCGGCACAAATGCCCCTTAACAGGTCATTTGGAACAGAATAATAATCTTTCATCCTAATCCTGCCAGGCGAGATACTTTATGCAAACCGTACTGATTACCGGCGCGGCCAGTGGCTTAGGCCGAGCACTGGCACTGCGTTACGCCCGCGAAGGCGCTGACATCTGTATTGCCGATATCAACCCTGAAGGCAGCCAAGAAACGCTCAACTTGGTGCGGCAGGCCGGTGGCCAAGGCTGGGTGTACGAATTAGATGTGCGCTCAGAAGCTCAGTGGCTGCAACTGCAAGACGTCGTGCAACAACGCTGGGGACGTATCGATGTGGTCATTAATAATGCCGGGGTCGCTACCGGTGATCGCATAGACGCCGGTGAATGGGCGTGGTGGGAATGGGTCATTGACATCAATGTTAAAGGCGTTGCCCTGGGCTGTCGTACCTTTACACCGATGATGAAAAAAGCCGGAAAAGGTCACTTTATTAATGTCGCCTCACTTGCCGGCTTGATGAAGGCGCCCTCTATGGGCTCGTACAACGCCAGCAAAGCCGCGGTGGTGGCCATTTCAGAAACCATGCACTTTGAACTCATGCCGTACGGTATTGGCGTAACGGCACTGTGCCCAGGGTTTTTCCGCACCAATTTGAACCATGGCATGAAAACCTCCGACCCGGACATGCTCAAGTTTGTCGACAAGGTATTTGAAGCGTCGGCGTTAAATGCCGACGACATCGCCGAAGCGGCCTATCAAGCCATGCTCAATAACACCATGATTTGTAATCCGCACCCCGTGGGCCGACGCAGTTATTTTATTAAGAAGTATTTGCCGTTTTTGTATCGTCGTGGCGTGATAAAAATGGCTGAGCGCTTAAAACAGCGAGAGCAAAGTCGCCTTTCTTCTACCGGTGGCCACTAATATGACAATACAACAAACCATGAGCGAGCAGTTTGTTGATCAGGCAAAAACACTGCGCGATAGCGATGCATTTGATTTACAGGCGGTGCATGATTGGCTAAATGCTCAGGGGTTTGATTACGGGTCGCAACTGCCACAGATCAAACAATTCTCTGGCGGCGCATCCAACTTGACCTATCACCTATTGTATTCGCCAGACTACGCCAATAATGATCTGATTCTTCGCCGCCCACCGGCGGGCCATAAAGCCGCCAGTGCACACGACATGCGGCGTGAATTCAATGTGATGCAACGGTTAAAACCCGTCTATCCATATGCACCGGACATGATCGCATTTTGTGACGATGCCAGTGTGATAGGCGGCGATTTTTATCTGATGCAACGACTGCGCGGCATTATTCCACGGGGTAATTTGCCCAAAGGCATGCTGCTGAGTAAAGAACAAGCTCGCAGCCTGTGTTATTCCGTTATCGATAAGTTAATCGATCTGCATCAGGTCGATTATCAAGCCGCTGGGCTGCAGGATCTGGGCAAAGGTCAGGGTTATGTGAAGCGCCAGGTCGAAGGCTGGAGTCAACGCTATATTAAGTCCAAAACCTGGAATGTTCCTGGGTTTAAACGCATTATGACCTGGTTGCAACAGCAACAACCGGAAGACGTCAGTACCTGCATTATCCACAATGACTACCGTATGGATAATTTGGTATTAAACGCCGACAACCCAGGTGAAATCATTGGTGTGCTTGACTGGGAAATGGCCACGCTAGGCGACCCGTTGATGGACTTGGGCGGTGCTTTAGCCTATTGGGTACAAGCCGATGATGATCGACTCATGCGCATGATTCGCCGCCAGCCCAGTCACTTACCCGGCATGCTGACTCGCGAAGAAATTGTCGACTATTACTGTGAAAAAATGGGCTTCGATCGTTCCCATTGGCCATTTTACGAAGTATTTGGCCTGTTTCGTTTGGCCGTTATTGTGCAGCAAATTTATTACCGCTATCACCACAAACAAACCGATAACCCAGCATTCAAACACTTTTGGTTATTCGTGCACTACCTGCATTATCGCTGTCAACGTGTTATCAAACATTCAGGAATAAAGTAGATGGCCAGTATTCTATTGGTCAGACATGGGCAAGCCAGTTTTGGCAAATTAAATTACGACCAACTCTCTGATACCGGCTTAATGCAGGGAGAGCTGGTCGGCAAAGCACTGGCAATGCGTGGTTTTGAGGCATCCATAGTCGTACACGGTAGCATGCAACGTCATCGTCAGACGTTTGAGTCCGCCCAGCGCCATTGGCCATCTCTTGGACGCGTAGTGGAGATGGCCGAATTTAATGAATTTGACTCGGATGACGTCATTGCCTGCGCCTTTCCTCAATTTCGCAACAAGGCACGCCTTGGTGCTTGGCTGCTGACGCGGAAAAACAAAACACAGGCGTTTCAGGAATTATTTGCACAAGCCGTGCAACGCTGGACCAGCGGCGAACACGATAAAGACTACAAGGAATCCTGGCGTCATTTTTGCCAACGAGTCACTCACGGCTGTCAGCAGCTAATGACACATCACGGCGGCAAAAATATGGTGATATTTACTTCAGGCGGCCCGATTACCGCGCTGGCGCAACACTGTTTGCAACTGAATAATGAGCAAGCGTTTGAACTGAACTGGACGCTTCTTAATGCCAGCATCAGCCAACTCTTGTACAGCCGCCACGGCCGTGTCAGTCTCGCTGCATTTAACGAACAACAACATCTGGCACAAGCCGGACAGCATTTTTTGACCTACCGCTGATGGCGGTTCACACAAGGAAACTCAACTATGAACCCTCAAACACTGTTTGACCTCACCAATCGCGTTGCCTTAGTGACCGGTGCCAGCCGCGGCATAGGAGAAAGCATTGCCAAGTTGCTTGCCGCCTCCGGTGCCCATGTCATTGTTTCCAGCCGTAAATTGGATGGCTGTCAGCGCGTCGCTGATGAGATTAAAGAAGCGGGCGGCAGCGCCGAAGCTCTAGCCTGCCATATCGGCGAAATGGAGCAGATAGACGCTTGCTTTAATGCCATCGAAGACAAACACGGTAAGCTCGATATTCTGGTAAATAACGCCGCGGCCAATCCCTATTTTGGCCATATTCTAGATACTGACCTAGCCGCCTTTCAAAAAACCGTCGACGTCAATATTCGCGGATATTTCTTTATGTCTTCGGCTGGTGCCAAGTTAATGAAGAAAGGCGATGGCGGTTCCATTATTAACGTTGCCTCAGTCAATGGTGTGGTACCAGGGGATATGCAGGGTATTTATTCCATTACCAAATCCGCCGTGATTGCGATGACCAAAGCCTTTGCTAAAGAATGTGCACAGCAAAACATTCGTGTGAATGCCCTGTTGCCTGGCCTGACCGATACCAAATTTGCCAGCACCTTAACCAGCAACGATGCCATCCTAAAAATGGCACTGATGCACATTCCTATGAAACGTGTGGCCATGCCCGATGAGATGGCCGGGACTGTGTTGTATTTAGCATCCGCTGCTTCCAGCTACACCACAGGTTCAGCGATTAATGTCGATGGCGGCTATTTACTGGTTTAAGCATTTTTTATACGTGGTCGGTGCCTTTATGGCACCGATTAAACACACCGTTTTAGTCGTCACTCTATATCTACAATCACCCTAGCTTGGCAACGTACTTTTCTCGTGGCGAGGCTGTCGCTATAGTCGAAGAAATTTTTCTGGCCTAGCTTCTGCAATGAAAACATTATTGTTATCCCTTACCACCGCCACCCTGGTGGTGGTCGGCATTCTGTTTATGCCCTCCCCGATTGACTCCATTGCCGTGACTCCAAGCCAAGCCATAGCGCTTGAGGGCCCTTGGCACAGCAACGATGCGCTGCAAGCGGCGCAAATTACGGCATTGCCTCCGGGTCAGTACGGCGGTGAAGACGTCGCTCGCGACAAGCTGGGCTGCCTTTACACCGGCACAGAGGACGGCTCCATTCTGCGTAAATGCCCTTATTCAGAATGGGAGCAGTTGCTGAATACCGGCGGGCGGCCGCTCGGGCTGGCATTTGATCAACAACAACACTTGATCATCGCCGACGCCGATAAAGGCCTGCTGCGTATGACCCCAAAGTTTGAGCTGCAGGTGTTGGCTAATAAATATCAGGGGCAGCCCTTAGGCCTGGTTGATGATGTGGATATTGGCAGTGATGGCACGGTGTATTTTTCCGATGCCTCAACGCGTTTCAGCCTCGATGACGTAATGCTCGATATTCTTGATGGGCGACCCTCTGGGCGCCTGTTTGCCTACCACCCCGCTACCGGGAAGCTGGAGTTGTTAGCGCAGGAGCTGGCCTTTGCCAACGGTGTCGCAGTGGCCGCTGATCAAAGCTACGTGTTGGTGAATGAGACCTTCCGTTATCGCACCAGCAAAGTATGGTTAGCCGGTGAGCGCCGCGGACAAGTGGAGCCGTTTCTGCAAGCGCTGCCTGGCCTGCCAGATGGCATTGCCCGCGCCGATAACGGCACTTATTGGCTGGCATTTTACGGCTTGCGACCAGAGATGGTGGATCGCCTGCACCAATCGCCGTGGCTGAAAAACCAGCTCGCCAAACTGCCCAAGGCGCTGGCGCCAGTGCCGCCGGCATATGGCCTGATTGTGCAAGTCGGCAGCGATGGCCAAGTACTGCAAACCCTGCATGATCAAGCCGCCGTCGCTATCGGTGGCGTCACCTCGGTACAGCCAGAGAAAGACGGCTTGTACCTCGGCACCTTGCACATGAATCGCTTGGCCAAGTTGCCTTATTAACGCTGCAAACCTTCGGCGGGCGTTGATGCTGACTGACTCTGTTGGGTTTCAGCGTCGACGCCGCCGCCAGCCACCACCCGCACCAGGAAATTCAACCCGCTGATATCGCTGTCAGTGACCTCGATGATTTGCTCTGCTCCCAACGCCGGGTAAGCGCCGCAGGTTTCTGCTGGGGTACAAATAAAACTGTCGACGTCCATATCGGTACCGGCACTGATGCGATACTCACCTGGTGCAACGTTGGTAAAGCGGAAGCTGCCATCGGCTTCCACCGCCTCACTGCTGACCGTGGTATTGCCACTGCGGTCCAACAACAGCACATAATGCTGGGTTAGCTCACCCTCAACCTGCTGGCTGCCAATCACCAAATACACCGGCACCGTCAAGGCATTGCCGCTGCTCGGCGTAATCGTTACTTCCGCGTTGTAGAAGCCATCGGCCAAACCGGCCGCATTCACCACCGCGTTATAACGGCCAAGGCCCTGACCATCCACCGCCGACGGCGTTAGCGATAGCCAGCTGGCGTCATCTTGCACAGTAACACTAGGGGAACCGCCGCCGATGTTGCTGACACTTAGGCTGGCGCTGGTGGTTTGATTGAACTGCAGCTCCGCTGGGCTGGCACTGAGCTGCACTGGCAATTCTGGCGCCTCACCGCCGTTGGCCAGTGCCAGCGCCGCCCTGACCGCCTTACTGGCATCGATCAGGCCATAACCAAAACTGTTATCGCGGCCGCTGGCTCCCAAGTCCTCGGTCAGATCACCGGCGGTCAGTAGCTGATCAAACTGCGCCGGAGTCAGCTCTGGGTAGGCGGCTTTCATCAACGCCACCACGCCGGCGACATGTGGTGCTGCCATCGAGGTGCCTTGCTCGAACATGTAACTTGGGCGGCGACTGCCGCTTTGATCGTCAACGTAGGTGCTGTACACGCCATCTGGGTTGCCATCACGGTTCAGGTCGCGACGCGCATCGCCGCCGGGCGCGGCCACATCGATGCTGCTACCAAAATTGGAGTAATACGCCAAAGCGTTGTTGAAAGTCACCGCACTGACCGACACCACGCCATCGTAGGCAGCCGGGTAACTGGGCAAGCTGGTGGCCTCGTTGCCAGCAGCGGCAACGATGATCACACCCGCGTCGCGCACACGGCGGAAGGCGTCTTCTTCAGCGGCAGAATAACTGCCACCACCCAGCGACATATTGATAACGTCAGCACGGCGCGCTGGCACCGTGCCACTGTCATTGCTTAAGCCTGCCGCCCAAAAAGCGCCTTGAATAATGTCGTAGGTGGTACCACCACCATCGCCCAATACGCGCATCGGCATCACCTTAGCGCCCCAGCTGACGCCAGCCACGCCACTGCCATTGTTGTTGGCTGCCGCCACGGTACCGGCAACGTGCGTACCGTGCCACGAGCTTTGCCCGCGCGTGGCACTGTCGCCTGGGTCGTCTGGGTTGCTGTCGATGCCATCGCCATCACGCGAGATCGACGGCAAGCTTATAAAGTCGTAGCCATCGACCAGCTGACCGGCAAAATCCGGATGGGCCAGATACACGCCGGTGTCCAACACCGCGACAATCGGTGCTGGTGACGCCGTCTCTGCCAGCGCCAAATCCCATGCCTGGGGTAAGTTGATGGCAGGATAATGCCACTGCCAGTTGTAACCTGGGTCATCTGGTACACGCAGTGGCTGGCGAATGTAGTTCGGCTCAGCGTAGGCCACGTCGCCTTGCAAACGCAGGTGCTTAATATCAATCAAGGTCTGACGGCGGCGCTCAAAGTCGTTTTGTGGCTGCGCTTTGGCGTTGAAATTACGCGCCAACACCGAAGTGTTATTAGCCAGCAATACCCGTTGTGGTCTGCTTGCTTTGTTACTGCTCGAACGCGCCGCTGGGTTGCCCGAGCGATAACGCACGATGGCTTCGCCATCAACAAAGTTATCCTGACTCACCGTCTGCGAGCTGGCCGCAGCCGAGCCTGGTGGCAGCAAGCGCAGCACGTACTTCGACAAACCGTCGTAGGCGTAGACGTTAATAAAGTAATCCCCCGTAGACGGCACCACCAATTGCTCGTATTCGGCGGTGTCGGTGGACGACAGCGGCGTATCAGAGCCAGATTCGATCATGTACAGGTCTAGGTCGTTGCTGGTTTGGAAGAAGAACTCACTGGTTTGCGCATCCACCACCTGCAGCTGCACGACTTGACCGGCTTGCAAACGGGCGCGGAAATAATCATCGCGATCGGTGCTGCGCGCAAAGCGCGACAGGCTCGGGCTGGTATTGGCGGCCACGGCCGATGCAAAGCCTTGCAGCGTGACAATATTGGGCAGCTCCTGCGCGGTTTGCGGGCTGTTGTTATCGGCGAAGTCGGCGAAGATGTCGTTCACATCCGAGTCAACCAACAGCGAAGCCGCCGGTTCCAGAGAGCCAGATAATGTAAAAGAACTCGACTGCGGCGCCGGCGTTTCCGGTTCCTGAGGCTCTTGTGGCTCTGGTTCTTGTGGTGCGGGTTCTTGCGGCTCAGTAATTGGCTCCGGAGGCTGCTGACGGTCTGAGCCACCACCACCTCCGCCACCACAAGCTGTCAGCAGCAGAGCGAGAAAAATAATGGTGGATGTCGCTGGCCAAGTTGCAGACATAACACAGTCCTCCGTTCACAAGTTGTCAGTATCGCACCCAAACACGGGTTTTGCAGGGAATACACTTTGTCAGTCATGTGACACTGCAGTACTCTGTGACCATCATTTGCGCAAAGGATTGCCTATGTCCCTCGCTCAGGTACTGACCCGGGCACAATGTGGGGTAGACGCCCCAGAAGTGCGGGTAGAAGTGCATTTATCTTCCGGGCTGCCGTCACTGTCGCTGGTCGGATTGCCCGAAACGGCAGTGAAAGAAAGTAAGGACCGCGTGCGCAGCGCGCTGATCAACAGCGGCTTCGACTTTCCGGCCAAGCGCATCACCATCAACTTGGCTCCAGCCGATTTGCCCAAAGAAGGCGGTCGCTACGACTTGGCCATTGCCTTGGGCATTCTCGCAGCTTCAGCGCAAATCCCCAGCCAAGCATTGCAGCAACACGAGTTCATCGGTGAACTGGCACTCAGCGGTGGTCTGCAGCCGGTGCGCGGGGCATTACCGGTCGCGCTGCAAGCGGCCAAACAGCAGCGGCGCTTGGTGGCACCTCAAGACAATGGCGCTGAGATCAGCCTCTGCCGGGACGCTGACGCCGTTACCGCCAGTAGTTTGGCCGAAGTCAGCGCCTATCTTCATGGCCAGCAAACGCTGTCAGCCTCGACGCCCACCGACCTAACCGAAGAGACATCGTGCACGTTGGATCTGGCCGATGTGCGCGGCCAGCAACAAGCCAAACGAGCGTTAGAAATCGCCGCAGCAGGGCAACATAACCTGTTGTTTATCGGCCCACCGGGAACCGGTAAAACCATGCTCGCCAGCCGCTTGCCCGGCTTATTGCCGGCCATGAGCGACGCCGAGGCACTGCAGGCCGCGGCCGTTCACTCACTGTCCTCACGCTCGTTAGATTGGTTGCAGCATTGGCGCCAACGGCCGTTTCGCGCGCCTCATCACACCGCTTCAGGCATTGCGTTGGTGGGCGGAGGAGCGCACCCAAAACCGGGAGAGATCTCCTTAGCGCATGGCGGCGTGCTGTTTCTCGATGAGCTGCCCGAATACAGCCGCAAGGTACTTGACGTTCTGCGCGAGCCGCTAGAAAGTGGCCGTATTGTAATCAGCCGCGCGCAGCAAAGTGTTGAATACCCAGCGCAATTTCAATTACTCGCGGCGATGAACCCTTGCCCGTGTGGATACCACGGTGACCCAGGCGGGCGTTGCCGCTGCACTCAGGAACAAGTCCAGCGCTATCAAAGCCAAGCCTCCGGTCCATTGCTTGATCGCATCGATATGCACGTCGCGGTGCCGCCGGTGCCCATTACTCAGCTGCAGCAACTTCCCACCGGGGAAACCAGCCAACAGGTGCGCATCCGAGTGATGGCAGCACGAGAACAACAGTTGCAACGCCAAGGCTGCAGCAATGCACAGCTCAGTAGCCGCCAGTGTCAGCAGTTATGCCAGCTGCAGGCCGAAGATGAGCAGTGGCTGCGCCAAACCGCTGAGCAACTGAAACTGTCTGCGCGGGGTTATCATCGTTTACTGAAAATCGCTCGCACCATTGCCGATTTGGCGCAACAGCCGGACATCAGCCGCATCCATTTGGCTGAAGCCATTGGCTATCGTGCGTTAGATCGTTACCTGACTTAGGATATTTAGGCATGTCACGCCAGTTTCTCGTATTTATGTTGGTGGTGATCGGCACTGTGATGGCTTTGGTGCTCTATCACCTCAACACCGACAGCCCATATACGTCGGAAGTCTTTTTCGGTGGCCAGCTGACCTATGAGTCAGGCACACCAGAATCGCACTGGCAACACAGCAGCTGAGGCCAAACGCTGGCGGTGGTAAACTTGCGCGTTGGCAAGCATTCTCACAGCGGTTACTTTTTGTGGTTGATCTCTCCCAGCTAAACCCCCGGCAACATGAAGCGGCGAAGTACATTGATGGCCCCCTGCTGGTATTGGCCGGGGCCGGTTCCGGCAAGACGTCGGTGATTACTCGTAAGATTGCCTACCTGATCGACGCTTGCGGCATCAAAGCGCATCATATTGCAGCGGTGACCTTTACCAACAAAGCCGCCAGGGAAATGAAAGAACGGGTCAATGCCCTAGTGGGCAAGGGCGGCGCCAAAGGCCTAACTGTATCGACCTTCCACAACCTCGGCCTCAATATCATTCGCCATGAGCTGAAAACCGCTGGCTACAAATCGGGCTTTTCGATTCTCGACCAAGACGACTGCAAAAACATCATTCGTGACGTCATGCACCGTGAGCATGGCGACGACGGCGATATGATTGAACTGGTGCAAAACAGCATCAGTAACCTGAAGAATGACCTGATCACCCCAGAGCACGCCTTGCAGGTAGCACAAAGCCCGCAAGAGATGATGATTGCCCAGACCTACGCCGTCTATCAACGAATGCTGAAGGCCTATAACGCTGTCGATTTCGATGATTTGATTCTGGTGCCAACGCTGTTGTTCCGCGACCACGCAGACGTCTTGGCGCGCTGGCAAAAGAAGATTCGCTACCTGTTGGTGGACGAGTATCAGGACACCAATACCAGCCAATACGAGCTGGTGAAGTTTCTTGTCGGCCAGCGCAGCGGACTGACCGTGGTTGGCGACGATGACCAATCGATCTACGCTTGGCGCGGCGCACGCCCGGAAAACCTGGCGCTGCTAAAAAAAGACTTCCCAACGCTGAAGCTGATTAAACTGGAGCAAAACTACCGCTCCACCGGTTTGATTTTGCACGCCGCCAACCATGTGATTGACAACAATCCGCATGAATTTGAAAAGAAGCTGTGGTCAGACAAAGGCTATGGTGACCCGATCCGTATTTTGAAGTGCCGTAATGACGAGGCAGAAGCCGAGCGCGTCGCTACTGAGATCATTGAGCGGCGCATGCGCTACGGCTGCAGTTATCGTGACTTCGCCGTGCTGTACCGCGGCAATCATCAATCTCGTGCCATCGAGATGAAGCTGCAATCCTTTCAAGTGCCGTACAAACTCAGCGGTGGCCAATCGTTTTTTGGCCGCAATGAAATCAAGGACATCATGGGCTACCTGCGCTTGCTGATTAATCCCAGCGACGACGCCGCCTTTTTGCGCATCATCAATACCCCGAGGCGCGAAATCGGCCCGACCACCATCGAAAAGCTTAGTGAATACGCCGCCATGCGCGGTACCAGCTTGATGTCGGCGACCACCGAAATGGGGCTGGAACAGGTACTGATGCCAAAAGCGGTGGACCGCTTGCGCCGCTTCGGCCAGTGGCTGGAAGGCATTACTCGCAACGCCTACACAGATGACCCGGTGGCGGCGATCAAAGAGCTGATCAATGACATCGATTACGAAGGGTGGCTGCTGCAAAACTCCGGCACACCACACCAAGCAGAACGGCGCATGAAGAACGTTTGGTTTCTGGTCGACTCAGTGGCCAAAATGATCGACAAAGCCGAAGAAGTCGGCGATGAAGTCACCATTGAAGACGCCGTCGGTAAACTGGTGCTGCGCGATATGCTGGAGCAGCAAGAACAAGAAGACGAAAACGATCAGGTGCAGCTGCTCACCTTGCATGCCTCCAAAGGCTTGGAGTACCCACATGTTTACATCATTGGTATGGAAGAAGAGCTGATGCCGCACCGCAACAGCATCGAAGCCAATACCATCGAAGAAGAGCGGCGGCTGATGTATGTGGGAATTACTCGTGCCAAACGCACACTGTCTCTTACCTATGCGGCGAAAAGACGCCAGTACGGCGAAACCGCCTCAACCACCCATTCACGCTTTTTGGATGAATTGCCGCAGAAGGACGTTGAATGGGAAGGCAAAACCGAGACGTCGGCCGAAGAGCAAAAACAGCGTGGCCAAGAAACCCTCAATAGCTTAAAAGGCATGCTGGCCGATTTTTAAATCGCGAGCGTGCCCTTTAGCGCCAAAACTATTGACTCCTCAATCAATAGAAGCAGCACTCCCGCCTGCTCTATTCAAACGAACTTTTCTGCACTATCGCTGGCCTTTTCACACAGCTGCCTATACTCACAGAACCGTTTGTTTGTCCGAGGACACCATCATGGTTCGACTGCTCACCTTTGCTCTACTAACTGCTACTGCCTGCTGGAGCCAGGCAGAAATGCTAAAGTTCTGCGGCGATAAAGCCGGCTGGCCACCCTACACCTACGAGGCCGGTGGCGAAATACGAGGTTACGACCTGGATGTATTAGACGCGATATTAACGCCCGCTGGCGTTAAATACGAAGTGCAGATGCTGCCATGGAAGCGCTGCATGCAGGACACAGACACCGGCAAAGTGCATGTTGCGCTGAGTGCCTCGGCCAATGATGAACGCCGTAAAACCTTTCGGTTAACCGACTACTACTACACAGTGCAGCCGAGCTTTATTTACCAAAAGGATAAATTTCCTGATGGCATTCAAATGTCTGCAGATGATGCCAACAAACAGTACAAAATATGCGGACTACGCGGCTATAACTACGCCGGGTTTGGCATCGACTCAGAAAAAGTTGATCGTAATACCAATAACTTCGAGCAGCTGTTGAGTAAAACTTCGGCAGGGCGCTGCGATATTGCCTTGGCCCGCTATGAAATTTTGGCAGGGTTCGAATTAATCGGACAAAAACTGTTAGACGATAGCTGGGGCTACAATGCCATTCCAGGCATTGAAGGCGATAAGTTTTATATGCTAGTCAGCCGTAATACGCCGAATAGCGAACAACTTGAAAAACAACTGAGCGATGGTATTGCCAAACTTCGTGCAGATGGCAAGTTAGATGAGTTTATTAAACCGTATTTTAATTAGCGCCTCGGTGATAGAGGCACCATAAGGTGCCTCTAACAACGCAAACTTAGAACTTAAAGTTTACGCCAGCGCTCAGGCTAGAAATATCACTAGCGTACAAGGTGTAATCCGCGACAATAGACAGTTTTTCAGTCGCCTTAAACTCACCACCCAGCCCCAGCAACAGCTTGATTTCACTTGCTTCTGAAGATGCAGAGTAGCTAAAGAAAGATGTGCTAGAAGAAACTTCTGCTTCTACGTTCACGTAATTGAGACCGCCTTTAACATGGCCAGACACTTGTTCGTTAAACGCCAAACTTGCTTTCATCGCGCCAAGAACAGAATAACCAGAGTACTCAACATCGATGGTACTGAAAGTACCTTCGTCGTTACTGCTAGTGCCGAAGTAAACAAATCCCGCTTCTGGAGTCAGACTAACATTTGCAGGCAAGTTCACGCCTTTTAAGGGCGCACCAGCTAAAACGCCGAAGCCAACAGCACTATCGAAGCCGCTCACACCAAAATCGGTCAGATGTAAACTACCGCCAACGTACTTGTTATCCAAATCCAACTGCATCGCTGAAGCATTAACACTGGCCAGCAAAGCGGCCGCTAACAATGTCTTTTTCACTCTTCTTTCCTTAAATGGGATATCACTGACACTTTTCAAATCTGAAGAACGGCGCCCATAGAAGGCTCTTCAAATTAAGCGCAGGCATAGTAACGGTGCGCCAAATACTTTGCAATTTGGCCAATGAGATGCACTTCAACAATTTTGTATTTTTTTGCCAGCCTGTCGTAAAAGTTACACAACGGGCAAACCATGAAAATATCTCCTTTAGCTGTGCATGAACCATTGCTCGGTTAAAGCTGCGAAAAGAGGTTTCAGACTAGCTAGCCCGTTATATAAAGGGTGTTATTCCACCGTCACACTTTTCGCCAAGTTGCGCGGCTGATCGACATCCGTGCCTTTGATCACCGCAACGTGATAGCTCAGCAATTGCAAAGGCAAGGTATAGACAATCGGGGCAATCAGGTTGTCGCAATGAGTGACCGGCAGCACGGTGACATTGTCTGATGTGGTTAACCCCGCAGCTTCATCGGCGAAAATAGTTAACTCGCCACCTCTGGCACGTACTTCTTCGATATTGGACTTTAGTTTTTCTACCAGTTGATTATTGGGTGCCACCACAATGATCGGCATTTCAGCGTCGATCAATGCCAATGGACCATGTTTCAACTCGCCCGCCGCATAGGCTTCAGCGTGAATGTAGGAAATTTCTTTTAACTTAAGCGCCCCTTCCATGGCGATGGGGTATTGACTGCCACGCCCCAAAAACAGCGCATGATGCTTTTCCGCAAACCGCTGTGCCAATGCCTGAATATCGGCGTTCATCGATAGCGTCTTGTCGATCAAATCCGGCAATTGCTGCAAAGCGTCCGTCAGCGCCGCCTGTTGGTGCACATCCAATCCTCGGCCGCGACCCAATGCTGCGGTTAATAACAACAAAGCCACCAGTTGCGTGGTAAAGGCTTTGGTCGACGCCACGCCCACTTCAACACCAGCACAGGTCATTAATGCCACATCCGATTCACGTACCAAGGATGAGCCCGGCACGTTACAAATAGTCAGTGTGCGCTGGTAGCCAATCTCTTTCGCCAAACGTAAGGCCGCCAGGGTATCGGCGGTTTCACCGCTTTGCGAAATCGTCACCAGCAATGATCGTGGGCGCACCACCGAGCGGCGATAGCGAAACTCCGAGGCTATTTCAACGTTGCATGGCAGCTGCGCCAGACTTTCGATCCAATAGCGCGCCGTCATGGCCGCGTGGTATGACGTGCCGCAGGCAATGATCTGCACCTGCTCGATGTCACTCAGATCGCCCAAGGCTTCGAGATTCAGCTCACCGTTCTCAAGCCGCCCGGCCAGAGTTTGTCGAATGGCGTGGGGCTGTTCGTAGATTTCCTTCAGCATGTAGTGACGGAAAGCACCTTTGTCACCAGCATCATGCTCGACGGTCGATTCCTGCACACGGCGCTCTACCGCCTGATCGTTCAAGTCAAACACCTGATAATCATGGCGCTGCAGTAGCGCCACATCGCCCTCTTCCAGAAAGGCAAAACGCTGAGTTACCGGCAACAGCGCCAGCTGATCGGATGCGACAAAGTGCTCGCCTATGCCCACGCCAATCACCAGCGGACTACCGCTGCGCGCCACCACCAATTGCTCCGGCAGCTGTTGATCCATCACCGCCATGCCGTAGGCACCGGTAAGCTGTTTGCGTACCACCATCACTGCCTGCAACAACTCCACACCCTGACGACGCTGCTCTGCGATTAAATGAGCGATCACTTCGGTGTCGGTTTGCGACTCAAACACATAACCCTGAGCTTCAAGTTGCCGCCTTAGCTCGGCGTGGTTTTCGATAATGCCGTTGTGTACCACAACTAAACTACCGGACTGATGAGGGTGGGCATTGGCTTCAGAGGGCTGACCATGGGTTGCCCAGCGGGTGTGGGCAATGCCTGTTCCGCCAGTCATCGGATGTTGCTGCAAAGCATTGGCCAGCTGTTCGACCTTGCCCAAACGGCGCACGCGTTGCAGTTCTGCCGCTGGGCTTAATACCGCCATCCCGGCCGAGTCGTAGCCGCGATACTCCAGTCGTTGCAAGCCCGTCAGCAAAATATCCGCCACGTCCCGCTGCGCCACGGCGCCCACAATGCCACACATATGAATGTCCTCTATTAACTGTCACTCTGTCACGATGTCTATTTGTACGCCGTGCGCTTCGATTTGCTGTTGTTGCTCACGGCTAATGCCAGAGTCGGTGATAAATACGTCGATTTGCTGCCACGCCAGCTCTTGATTAGGAATACGCCGGCCAATCTTGTCGGACTCGGCCATCAGCACCACTTGGCGCGACACCTGCGCCATGGTTCGGCTGAGCGTGAGCAGTTCGTTGAAGGTGGTGGTGCCGTGCTGCAGATCAATGCCATCACAACCAATAAACAGCTGATCAAAGTCATACGCCTGCAACACTTGCTCGGCGACTTGGCCCTGAAACGATTCACTGTGACCATCCCAGGTACCGCCAGTCATTAACAGCGTCGGTTCGTTTTCCAACGCCAATACCTGGCGCGCCACCAGCAGTGAGTTGCTCATCACCACCATCCCACGACGCTGCTCCAGAAAGGGAATAATCGCTGACGCGGTGGAGCCACTGTCGATAATGATGCGCTGATGGTCGCGAATACCTTGTGCGGCGGCGGCGGCAATCGCTTTCTTTCGGTTCGAAATTTTACTACCGGTTTCGAAAGTGGAGCCGTCGGCCGCAGCAATGGCGCCGCCATAGCGCCGAACCAGAACGCCGCTGGCCTCCAACGCCTTCAGGTCTTTGCGTATCGTTACTTCGGAAGTTTGCAGCTGGCGTGCTAGTGGCTCAACCTGCACTTCGCCATGCTGCTGCAGTAGAGTCAAAATCTGTTGCCGTCGTTGTTGAGTTACACCACGCACTGCTACCCACTTAAAGTTTCGATTCGAAATTTAATCGAAACTTTAAAGCAATCTGCACAACGCCGCAACCGATGCTGTCACATGGGTTTAATCCGCTGCCAGCTGGCTGCGGTTTCTGCCCTCGGCTTTGGCCTTGTACAAGGCTTTATCAGCACGATCAAACACGGTTTCCGGGTCTTCCAGTGCATGGAATTCCGCGATACCGAACGACATGGTGATCTGCACCGGCTGCTGCTTAAAGTGGAACGGCGCTTTTTCGATGGTGGTACGCAGCTTCTCCGTGGCCACCATGGCCTCTTCTGCAGTCGTCTCTGGCATAAGCATGACAAATTCTTCACCACCATAACGGGCGATAAAGTCGACATCGCGCAAGTATTTGCGCATCGCTCTGGCCAATAACTGCAGTACTTTATCGCCGGCCAGATGACCGAAGTTATCGTTGATCGATTTGAAATGGTCGACATCACCAATCGCCATCGTCAGCGCACCGCCGTAGCGCGAGCGACGCTTCAGCTCTTGCTCGAGACGCAACCCGTACGCCTCGCGATTCGGTAATCCAGTGAGTACATCGTGAGTAGCGCGGCGCTTTTGCTCTTCGATAACTTTGCGCGCAGCGGAGGCTTCCTTCTCCATTTCAGTAAGGCGGTTCTGCAGCATTTCCAGTTTGGCCGACAGCCGCTGCTCGCGCTCTTGCTCGTCTTCTTGGTACTTTTCCATGGCGCGTACGATCAGGGTGAGATGCTCACGCACACTGGAGCCAAGCTCACCTAAATCGCGCGAGCCGGTCACCACTGAACGAATGTCAGCAATTTGATCACGCACCAAGCCGTCTAGGTCTTCGCGCGCACGCTTGCGCTCTTCCTGGCCGGAATGCGCGTCGGATACCAGCAGCTGAATCGCTCTTAACCGCTCATCCAGGTTGGCCAGAAAGCGTTCGAACTCCTGCTGGCCACTGCCTAAACAGTCGATCAAAAACTCGGCGGTATCTTCTAAAAGGGGAACCAACTCGTACCAGTTGAGGCCTTTACTGAGCCGCCCCTGCAGTTCATTGGCGGAGGTGTTTAAGCGCTCAGGAATGACCAGTTGCGACAGCAAACTCAGCAGCGTTTGCGAGACTTCGTCGGAGATGTGAGAAAAGCCCGGCTCGCCTTCAATCTCAGTCTGCTCGATCGGCTGATCTAATTGAATCGGCTGTGCTTTGTGCTCCGCGGCCTCTGTCTCGGGCGTTTCGGTACTTTGCTGGCGCGGGGAAAACCAGCGCTGCCACCATTTCGACGGCTGCTCATCGTAACCGTCCAAGGTCGCTAAATCGCCGAGGATTTGCATCCACGCTTGCAGCTGATTGATGTAACCGGCCCAGCTTTGCAGCTCCGTCTGCGCGGTTTTGCGCACTTCTCGCACACGCTTTTGCAGCGGTTTTGGCAACGGACAGTCAGCCAATTTGTGCGCGACATCCGACAGCTCGCCCAGCAGCACTTCCGCCCGGGCAGTATTTTGGTCTTCGAACCGTCGCACTGCGCGCTCCAGATCAGACATGGTCTTTTCCATGCCGACCGCACCGGGTTTGAGTGTCTCACGCAGCCTGGCTAACGCGCTGTCGACGCTCGACTCCTGGCCTTCGGCCAATAGAGACACCATCACCAACGCCCGGCGTAACTGATCTTGCTGTTCTTCCGAGTTGTGTTTGAGCTTTTCGTGACTGTCGACCAAGTCCAGATACTTGTCACGCCAGCGCCGCACAGAATCGCCCGCTGCTCCCGCCATAACGCTCCCCTATTGGTTGGCTGCGCCACCATTATAGGTAAAGTCCTGGCCAGTCGACGTGACTGAATACGACTTCAGGGCAACAAAGCGACTTCGGCAGCCACAGGTAAATGATCGGATTGCGGATGATGAATACTGGCGACTTGACGCAGCCACAGGCCATCGCTGACGAGAATATGGTCCAGCCCGCGTTGCGGTCGCCAGCTGGGAAAGGTGGGGCATTTGTCGGGTAGGCGTTGCAAATTTAAGCGTTTCAAAGGACTGTGCTGCAGCAGCACTTCCGCTTCTTGATTCAGGTCGCCCATGATAATCAGGTGCTCGGCGTCTTTAACTTGGCTGACCAGATAGTCGAGCTGCCCAAACTGCGTGCGTTTTCCCAGCGCCAAATGCGTGACGGCTACGGTCACCTTCGCCTGCGGCCACTGTAGCGTAGCCAGCATCAAACCTCGGCCAGGCAGCAACCCCGGCAAGGCGTGCTTTTCCACGGTTTGCAGCGGAGCGCGACACAGCAAACCATTACTGTGCTGTGCCAGCGCGCCCAAGTTGCGGTTCACTTGCTGATACCAGTAGGGAAAATCCGCCAGCTGCGCCAAACATTCCACTTGGTTTTCATGGCGACTGCGCCAGCTGCCGGCATCGGCCTCTTGCAACGCCACCAGATCGAAAGGCTTGAGCAGATCGGCGATATTGGCTAGGGCGTGTTTGCGTTGACGCGAGGGCAGTAGGTGCTGCCAGCTTTTTAGCAGATAGTCGTGATAGCCGCGGGTATGAATACCCACCTGCATATTAAAGGTAAGAAGTTTAAGGCTGGCGTGGCTGGCGGCCGAAGCCGCCAGGAAGTCATCCAGCGAGCAGTGACTGACTGTCGCTGGCAATGCATCAGAGCGCACGGCGCTCCTGGTCAATCAGGTGATCTACTACCTTAATCAAGGCTTCTTGGCTACCCGCCTGACGCGCGGTAACGATGTATTTGCCCTGCACGATCAAAGCAGGAACGCCATCAATTTTGAATGCACGAATACGCTGGTCAGCTTGCTTCATACGGCTTTTCACCGTGAATGAATCGTAGGTTTTGTTGAAATCTTCAGCACTCACACCGGCTTTGGCCATCAGGAATTCACGCTGCTCGGCTTTATCCAGCAGACGCTGGCCACCAACATGCAGCGCTTTAAAGATGTCTTCATGCACCTGATCCAGCACACCCAATGCGTCCGCTACATGGTACAGCTGTGCATGCACCACCCAAGCACGGCCAAACATCGCTGGCACACCGGTGAACTCAACATCATCCGGCAATTGCTTCTTCCACGGCGTCAGCACACTTTCCAAATGGAAGCAGTGCGGGCAGCCATACCAAAATGCTTCTTCAACGTGAATTTTGCCGTTGGCCTGCACCGGCACCGGCTCATCCAGTACTGTGTAGTGTTTACCAGCTTCGAAATCGGCGGCATGTGCGCTCACCGCTACGCTGGCCATCGCTGCCAGCAACCATACTTTGATGCGAGATATCATCCCTTCACTCCAGACTTATCTAATCGGGTTAAGAAAGACGGCATTGTTGCATAAAGGTTCAACAGCGCCCACTGAACTGGCGCAAAGAAACGCAATCATCGGGCACAAAAAAAGCGGCCGAAGCCGCTTCTTTAGGAGGGCTTAACGTAAGCCCTGGATGTACGATGACACCGCTTCGATTTCTTTGTCGTGCATGCGCTGCGCAATGGTGCGCATCATCGCTGCTTGGTCATTGTTGCGCTCGCCAGCACTGAAGTTGTGCAGCTGCAGAGAAGTGTACTGGTCATGCTGACCAGCCAGGCGCGGGAAGCCCGCCAGCTCCAAGCCACTGCCGTCTGCCATGTGGCACGCCTGACACGCAGGCACGCCTTTTTCTTCAATACCAGCGCGGTAAATGCGCTCACCCAGCTCAACCAGCTCGGCTTTCGCACCACCGGCGCTCGGTGCTTGCTTGGTGTAATAGGCCGCCAGATCTGCGATGTTCTGATCGGTCAGATTCATCACGAACGGCTGCATGGTAGGCACCGGGCGCGCGCCGTCACGAATCTCAGTGATCTGTTTGATTAGGTAACGTTCGCCCTGTCCTGCAATTTTCGGAAATGCAGGAGACAGACTATTGCCGTCCGCACCATGGCACGCCGCACAGGTGGCCGACAAAGCTTTACCGGCCTCAGCATCACCAGCGTGCGCTACGGACATCAGTCCGGCCGAAACAATCAGGCTAATCAACAGGTTTTTCATCGTCAGATCCAGGTTGTAAGTGAATTCTTCTGTTATTTCTGGGGGCAGCCATGTAGTTAATCAGCTGCTTGTACTGGTCTGGTGTACAGTCCATGCACAGTCCGCGAGGAGGCATGGCACCCTTACCATTGGTCACACTGGCAACCAGTGTGTCCATACCCAGCGCTAGGCGAGGCTCCCAGGCCGCTTTATCGAACGACTTTGGTGCACCGGCCACCGCCATAGCATGACAAGCCGCACAGGCTTGCTTGTATTTGGCATCCACATCAAAGGCCTGAACGTTGGCACTCAGAGCCGCTGCAGCCATGGCTGCTATCACAGTTAACTTTTTAATCATTGTGAGTCTCTCTCTGCTCGTTTTTCGGTATTAAAAACAGCGTCGCCTCGAACTCAACGCTCTGTGATAGAATAGGAGCGTTTTTAAAAGGCCCGCCATTATAAACATTAACTACCAGACGGTCATTACGTTTACCTCATGCCAAAGACGGATTCATTGATTTATACCAACACTCACTTTGATAAGAGTGCTGCACGCCTGAGCCAATGCCCGACGGATATTGAGCGTGAGGTGGCGTTTGCCGGACGATCCAATGCCGGTAAGTCCAGCGCCCTCAATTGTCTAACCGGCAATAAGAAGCTGGCTCGCACCAGTAAAACCCCGGGGCGCACGCAGTTGATTAACTTCTTTCGCTTGGGTGACTCGCCGCTGGCGCTGGTCGACCTGCCCGGCTATGGCTACGCCAAGGTGCCGGTGGCGAAAAAGAACGAATGGCAAAAAGAGCTTGGTTTCTACCTCGACAAACGCGAACCGCTGGTTGGTTTGGTGTTGTTGATGGACATCCGCCACCCGCTAAAAGAGTTCGACGTCGCCATGCTCGACTGGGCAACACAAGCGAATATGCCAGTGCATGTGCTACTGACCAAGGCCGATAAGCTCAAGCGCGGTCCTGCTCAAGCGGCCTTGCTGCAGGTAAAGAAGGCACTGAAAAGCTACAACACACCAATGACTGCGCAAACCTTTTCCTCACAAAGCGGCGATGGTTTGAAGATACTGCAGCAAACCCTGAACGCTTGGTTGTTGGCGGACAACGACGATAACGACGACGATTTCATCCCGCCCCTGCCCGATCATCTGCTTGATTAAACGCCCACCAAATCTGGCGTCTTACCAATCAGCAAAAACAATCTATTCTAGTCATTACCGGCCACCCATTTAGGGTGGTTGGCTATAGTGACATTGTGACCGTTAGGTCACAGGAAAGCCGTTTTTCTCTCTTGGTTCCATTGAGTTGTTCTCCTTCGGTCTTCCCCAATGATCCGAAGTTGACCCGGTCGCTCCCCCAATGGCGATCGGGTCTTTTTTTGCCTTGCTACTTGGCTTAGCGATCAGTGCGCTTGCTGCCAGTTATCTCCAATACCCGCTTCCACCAGCAATGGTACTTTCAGCTCGGCGGCTTGCTGCATTTGCTGCTTCAGCGCTTGAGCCAGATCCTGCGCTTGCTCGCTCTTCACTTCCAGAATCAGCTCGTCGTGCACCTGCATGATCAGCCGCGCATCAAAGCCGCTGTCGGGCAACCAGGCGCTCACCTGCACCATAGCGCGTTTGATGATGTCGGCCGCGGTGCCCTGCATCGGCGCATTGATGGCGGTGCGCTCGGCGTGTTGGCGACGGCCGACGTTGCGTGAGCGAATGTCGGGTAAGTACAAACGCCGGCCAAATAAGGTTTCCACGTAGCCCTTGTCTTTGGCCTGTTCGCGGGTGTTGTCCATGTACTGGCGCACGCCCGGATAGCGCTCAAAGTAGAGATCAACATATTGCTGCGCTTCGCTGCGACTGATGCCCAACTGCCGCGCCAAGCCAAAGGCCGACATGCCGTAAATCAAACCGAAGTTAATCGCTTTGGCGCTGCGGCGCTGATTGTCGGTCACTTCAATCTCGCTCACGGCAAACACTTCTGCGGCTGTGGCACGGTGAATGTCCCGCCCTTGCGCAAACGCCGTTAGCAGACCGTCATCGCCTGACAAATGCGCCATGATGCGCAGCTCGATCTGGCTGTAGTCGGCCGCCACCAGCTGATAGCCGGACGGCGCCACAAACGCCTGGCGAATGCGCCGGCCTTCTTCCGAGCGAATCGGGATATTCTGCAGATTCGGGTCGCTGGACGACAAACGCCCAGTAGCCGCCACTGCTTGATGATACGAGGTATGCACTCGGTTGCTATCTGCAAACGTCATGCTCGGCAGTTTGTCGGTGTAGGTGCTTTTCAGCTTGGCCAGCCCACGATGTTCCATAATCAGACGCGGCAGCTCGTACTCTTCGGCCAACTGGGCCAGCACTTCTTCTGCGGTTGAGGGCGCACCCTTAGGCGTCTTTTTCACCACCGGCAGGTTTTGTTTTTCAAACAAAATGGTACCCAGCTGCTTAGGTGAACTGAGGTTAAACACTTCCCCCGCTTCGTTGTGCGCTTGCTGCTCTAACTCGGCCAAGCGCTGTTCGATGTGCTGGCTTTGTTGCAACAACAGGTCAGGATCAATCAGTGCACCGGTTTCTTCCATCGCGCATAGCACTGGCATCACAGGCATTTCGATGTCTTCAAACACACTTTTGAGCGCGCTTTGCTGCTGCAGCTTGGACCACAATAACTGATGCAAGCGCAAGGTGATGTCGGCGTCTTCGGCGGCGTATGGGCCGGCTTGCTCAATCTCGACCTGGTTGAAGGTTTTCTGTTTCGCGCCCTTGCCGGCGACGTCCTCAAAGCTGATACATTTATGGCCCAGATACTTAAGCGCCAGACTGTCCATATCGTGGCGGGTCGCGACCGAGTCCAGCACGTAAGACTCCAACTGCGTGTCGAAGGCCACGCCGCGCAAGGTGATGCCATGGTTGGCCAACACGTGCATGTCGTACTTCATGTGCTGACCCACTTTTTTGCAATCAGCGTCTTCTAACAACGGCTTGAGCTGTGCCAGCACCTGCTCTCGGTCCAGTTGTTCGGGAGCGCCGTCGTAATCGTGTGCCAATGGCACGTAGGCCGCCTTGCCGGGCTCAACCGCAAAAGAGACACCCACAATGCTCGCTTGTTTGTAATTCAGCGACGTGGTTTCGGTATCAAAGGCAAACAGCTCACTGTCGCGCAACCGCTCTAGCCAGGCGTCCAACTGCGATTGCTCAAAGACAATCTCATAATCGGTATCGATGGCCTCTGGCGTTGGTTCGTCTGCCTCAACGGCACTGGTATCGCTCAGTTCGGCAATCCAGGCTTTAAACTCCAGCTGCTTAAACCAATCCAACAGAGTGTCGGTATCCGGCGCATCGGAGCGCAGCTCTAACAGGCCATGCTCGAGTGCCACATCACATTTGATGGTGGCCAGTTCCTTGGACAGGAAGGCTTGCTCTTTGTGCTCTTCCAACTTTGGAGCCAGAGTTTTGGCACCGCGGAAATCGAGGGTTTTGACCTCATCCAAACGCTCATATACGGACTCCAGGCTGCCTAAACCGGCTATCAAACCAACGGCGGTTTTTTCACCGACTTTAGGAACACCGGGAATGTTGTCGACCTTGTCGCCCATCAGGGCCAGATAATCGACAATGTGCTCGGGCGGAATGCCAAACTTTTGCTGCACGCCGTCGACGTCCATAAAGGTATCGGTCATGGTGTTGATCAGCGACACATGAGCATTCACCAGCTGTGCCATGTCTTTATCACCGGTTGAGATCACCACATCCTGTTGGTGCTGCAGCGCCTGCTGTGCCAAGGTACCGATGACATCATCAGCCTCAACACCTTCTACCATCAACAACGGCAGTCCCATGGCGCGGATAATGGCGTGGATGGGCTCGATTTGCTCGCGCAGCTCTTCTGGCATCGGCGGCCGGTGGGCCTTGTATTCCGGGTAAATATCGCTGCGGAAGGTTTTGCCTTTGGCATCAAACACCACCACCAGTTGTGACCCCGGATAGTCTTTCTGCAGACGCTTGATCATGCTGATCACGCCTTTTACAGCGTTGGTGTGCAGGCCTTTGGAGTTGGTCAGCAGCGGGATGGCATGAAAGGCACGAAACAGGTACGAAGAGCCATCAACAAGAATCACAGGGTGTGACATGGAGCGTTAGTCCTTGCGGCGAAAACTGGGGTTAAGCGGCGTTACGTCGTACAATGCTTGGAAAGTACCAAGTCCGCTAAGTATGAGGCGCAGTCTATCATGAAGCACTTTATTCGTCTGATTACCCTGGCTGCGCTGCTGCCATTGACAGCGGTCGCTGACCCCACCGACGAAACCGTTGTTATTCGCCACGATGGCGACCAAACCTTTTACGAATTTCGCGTCAACGGCGAGATCACTGAAATTAAGGTAGTGCCCAAGGTTGGTAAGCCTTATTACCTGGTACCCGACCAGACGGTAGACGGCGATTTCGTGCGCCGTGATAACCCAGAAATCGTTGTCCCTAAGTGGGTTATCTTCCGCTGGTAATGCCAGCTTGTTGTAGTCGTCATTGAGAGACGTTATGTCGGTTTATACCACCCTTTCTCAAGCAGACATGGAAGCCCTGCTGGCACAGTTCGACTTGGGTGAGCTGCTGTCGTTTAAAGGCATTGAAGCCGGAATCGAAAACACCAACTATTTTGTCACCAGCCAACAGCAAGCCTGCGTGCTGACGGTGTTCGAGCATCATCAAAGCGATGAAGTGCGTGAGTTCGTGCGCTTTGCGTTGCACTTAGGCAGCAAAGGCCTGCTGGTGCCGGCGCCAATCGCCGACCGCCAAGGCCAGTGGCTGCATACGGTGCACGGCAAACCCGCCATTTTGTGTCCACTGTTGCAGGGGCATCACATCAGTGCACCGGGCGACGATCATTGCTACGCCATTGGTGCTGCACTGGCCAACCTGCATTTGGCGGCGGCGGATTTGGCACAAGAACGCACCGATCCCCGCGGCTTCGACTGGTGGCAGTCCATGCATGCCTCCCTCGGTCAGTCGTTGAGTAGCGACGAGCAAAACCTATTGGCAGACGAAGTGGCACATCAGCGACAACAACGGGCGCAATGGCACGAGCTGCCACAGGGCTGGATTCACAGCGACCTGTTCCACGACAACGCTTTGTTTGTCGATAATGAGCAGGGGGCAGAAGTCGGTGCCATTCTGGATTTGTATAACGCCTGTCAGGGGCCGTGGTTGTATGATCTGGCGATTGTTGCCAACGACTGGTGCTGCGCTGCCAATGGTCAATGGCACGATGGTTTGGTCGAGGCGTTAAAAGCCGGGTATCAGTCGGTACGTCCGTTTACCGATGCCGAACAAGCGGGCTGGTCGTTGGTGTTGCGCGCCGCTGCGCTGCGTTTCTGGTTAAGCCGATTGCTGACTCAACAGCTGCAACAACAGCAAGGTGGCGAGATGGCGCTGCAAAAAGACCCGGCCGAGTATCGCGACAAATTGCTGCTCAGACGTCAGTCTAACAACGCCTGAACCCCCAGCAGATACGCTTCTAGCTGCGTTTGCCCCCAAATGCCCTGTGCGCAATACCACAGGGCAGCGATGTACTGCAGCTGCGCCAAGGCAAAGAACCACACGTCATCCGGTTGGCGGCCATAGGCCTGCAGCAGCTGCGCTTGTTGCTGCTGGTCCAGACCAGCATCTTGCACCAGTGCAGCCAGGTCCCAGTCCGGATGCCCCCAACCGGCGTATTCCCAGTCCAATAACTGCCAGCGATCATCGACCCGCAACCAGTTGCCTAACGTTGGGTCCATATGGCATACGCAGCGCTGCTCTGACGGCCAGCCTTGCAGCTGTCGCCGCAGTTCTGCCACTAACGCGTGCAAGCGCGGCAGAGGCTGACGCTGGCGGCAAATCCGCCGCCAATACAAATCACCGCGGGCAATCAGGTCGACATCATCAAGCTGCTCGACCTTGAGTTGATGCACCCGATGCAGCAGCAACGCCATTTGCTCCAACACATTGGCGTCTAACTGCTGTGGCTGCAGCAGCCATCCTTGTACATAGTCACGAATCCAATAGCGACCATCGCGGCTGCGAAACTTCACTTCAGGCACCAGCCCAGCGTCGGCCGCCGCTTGATGAATGCGATACTCGACGTCGCGATCAATTCCCAGCTGTTCGCTGTTGCCCGCTTCCAAACGCAGCACATAGCGCTGCGGCGGCATATCCAGCAAAAAACACTGATTGGTAAGCCCACCGGGCAGCGCCTGAGCGCCTTGCGGGGGTTGATTGCTGAGCTGCCACTGCGGCCATTGTTGCAATACCGTCAGCATCAGGCGGCAGCCACCGCGCCAGCGTGGTGTTGCGACTGCTGATAATCGCGTCGCCACATCAGCCAACCAAGCACCGCCAGCACCAGATACACCGACATCAGTAGCGCCGTCAGATACAGCTCTCGATCGATGTAGAGCACAATGGCGCAGCTGTTAAACACCTGCCAATAGAGCCAGTTTTCCAATACCTTGCGCGCCACCATATAGGTGGTAATCACGCTCCCCCAAGTAGTGAAGGAGTCCAGATACGGCATCGCCGCTTGGGTATTGTTATCCAATAGATAACCGCTCACCGCAGTCAGCATCAGCACCAACAGCACCACCACCAAATGCCGCGGCCAGCGCCAGCTGACGACCGGTCGGGTCGCTTGCTGCTCAGTGGCACCGCTGCGCCACACCCACCAGCCGTAAATCGCCATGATCAGGTAATAAACGTTCAGTGCCGACTCCATCACCAGGCTGACGTCCCAAAACAGCCAGCTGAAAATGGCGGTACTGCCGAAAGCGGCGTACCAGCACCAGTTGCTTTGGCGCATGGCTAACACCAGATAGGCAATGCCCAGCGCCACAGCGACCACTTCCCACGGGCTCATGGCAGCGAAACTGGCTAAAATATTGGCGTAAATACTGTCCACCCAAAGCTCCTTAACCGTGTGGTTTTAATGCGGGGTCGAGATTGGTACCGATAAACTTGCACACGAAGATCGATTTACCAAACTCATCCCAACTGCGCTGCAGCTCCACCTTGAGCGTATCCATCACCAGCTCGTAATCACCGAACACTTGTGTGCTCATGGTATTAGTCACCAGGGTCAGGCCGTCGACCGCTTGCAAGCGGTCAATAAAGGCCTTGATGGCGGGAATGTAATCATCTGCCAACGGATACTTGCTGATTTCCACCGATATTTGCATCGCCTTGCACCTTTAGAAATGGCTTACACCTTTAGAACTGGTATTTCGCTTCCAGCGTGAGCAGTCGTGGCTGCCCCAACTGAACATAGCGGCTGCTGGCATATCCATCACGCGGGTCGTTGCCAAAACCACCAAATCCGCGTGTTTCCACCTCGGCATTCGTCAGGTTACGACCAGCCAGTGCCAGCTGCAGCTGCTGCCATTGGTACGCCAAGCGCGCGTGCCACAAGACGTAGGCTTGTGAGCGTTCGTCGTGAGAATCCGAAAAGTAAAACTGATCCTTGGCTTCACTTTCCAGCAGCACCGACCAGGCGGCGTTGACACGATAGTTGACGGCGGCGGCGAGTGAGTACTCTGGCGCATGTGCCTGTGCACGGCCATCTTTGCTGAACTCGCCATCTTCAGTCTGGTAGTTGTAATCGACAAACTCGCTGTGCAAATAGCCTGCGCTCAATGCTAGGTCCCATTGCTCATGTGCGCGCCAGTTGGCTTCCAGCTCTAGCCCTTGGTTGCGGCCTTCGGCAGCGTTGGCGAGGTAATCTTGGAAGGTCAGCGAGTTGTCGTCATTTTGAATGGCATACGAGCTTTTCACTTGCTGCTCTGAGCGCTGAATGTAAAACGCCGCAACTCGGGTGGTCAGCGTGTCGTGCAGCAGACTCGATTTAATACCCACTTCCGTGGTCAGATTCACCTCGGTATCAAAGGTGCGATTGGTGGCGCTGATGTCTGGATCAGTGTTCACACCACCCGCTTTGTAACCACGCGCTAGCGACACATAACCCAGATGCTGCGCCGACAACAGCGCATCCAGTGTGACTTTGCCGCCCCACAAGGTTTCCGTATCGTCTGCGGCAACGCCGTTGCTGTCGTCAAAATCGTTGCGCCAGCGCTCACCGCGCAGCCCCCAGGTCAGACTGACGGTGGGCGAAAAGACGGTATTCGCTTCGGCGTACAAGGACGTCGAGCTGACCTGCAAGTCGCTGTTGTAAGGGCCGTCGCTGTAGGTGTAATTGCGTTGCAGCGACTCGTCGCGCTGCAGCACATAAGCGCCCACCACCCAATCGGTGCTATCGGCAAACAGGCGACCATCAGCCGCCGACAACAGCCGCACATCGGCACTCACACGGTCGTAGTCGCGTAGGTACTCATCGAAGGAGTTGTAGCCATCGGGGTGAATGCCGGCAAATGCCCAGTCTTCGTCGTAGCTGTATTCGCTGTCACTGGTGCTGGCGCTGACCAAAGTTTCTAAGCGCACGGCGCTATTGAGCTGGCGGTTGTACGCCAGTGCCAACGCTTGGCTTTGCTGAGCATCGGTGCCCGGCTGGTCCGACAGCGTGGTGCGATCATTGTCGTAGTTAAATGCGTCGTAACCGTTGTTGATGTCGGCATAGAGGTACGACAACCGCAGCTCACTGGCGGCATCAGGCTGCGCCAGCAGTTTCAGGCGCAGGTGTTTTTCGCTGACGTCCTGGGTGTCGTCACGGTCGAGAAAGTCGTTTTCGGTGTAACCGTCAGAGACCAAGGTACGCGCCGCCAGCCGCGCCCGGGTTGTGTCTGTCAGGCGACCGCCAACAGCGCCCTCTAGAGATTGGCTGGCGTGATTGCCCACACTGGCCTTCAGATAGCCATCGCGCTGCATGCCCGGGTCGACGGTGGTGATGTTAATCAAACCAGCGAGCGCATTGGCGCCAAAGCGTGTGCCTTGCGGGCCGCGCAGCACTTCCACTTGAGCAACGTCGAGCAAGCTGGCAGCCGTCCCCAAACCTGTCATGTCGATGCCGTCAATCAACAACCCCACCGAGGGGTTAACTGGATCAACAAACTGACTGCGCTCGCCGATGCCGCGAATCTGGAAAAAACGTCCGCGCGATGCACCAGCGGCAAAGTTCACATTGGGCGCCAACGCCAACACAGATTCCAGGTGCTGCGCCGAGCGCTGCTCAATTTGCTGGCCGGATACGACCGTGACCGCCTCGGGAATTTGTTGCACATCGCTTTGGCGAAAATCGGCATTGACCTTAACCGGCTGCAACGCGACATCGTCTGCTTGTGCGCAAAGCGCCAGAGCGGCGATGGCGAAGGCCAGGGGCGTACGTGTAAACATGAAAGGATTCCTTCTGCTGCTCACCTAGCAATGAGCGACTGAACAAAGAAATCCGGTTGAGCGTAGAGCCAGCAGAACGTCTGGCTGAGCAGGAAAAGCGGCCACGCCGCACCCCATTCCTACGCCGGTATTAACCGGATCAGGTTCCAGGGTTTACTGCCAATGCAGCATCTCAGGCTAACGCCACCCCTTGGGTACGCCTATTGTACGTGTTGTATAAGGTCGGTTGGAAGGGCTTACTGAGAGCTATTCTGCCGCGCTATGGCAGCTTTGGGTTGCTGCACCACCAGCCCGCCCAGCAGCTCATCCACCAGTTCACCATCGAGTACACTTCCCGGCTGGTATTGGCGAGTAACCAGCTCAGTGAGTTCATAAAAGCGTGCCTGATGGTCGCCACGCTGTTCATCCGCGACCAGCCTATCTGCCAGATAAGTTTGTTCGCGCTGTTGCCATTGATAGTCATCCCAACGCTGCAAGCGCTGCAATTGACCTTGCTGATAGTCGGCCTCAACGATGCGCTCACTGCGCTGCGACAAGGTCACATAGCGATAGCTCTGACTGCCAAAGTCTGGCTCGTCAAACCCCTTCACCGGCAGATAATAACTGGCGTCTAGCTGGTAGAGCTGGGTTTGGCGCAGCTGCAGGTTTAAACCTTGCGAATGCACCTCGGTGTGCTGTTGCAGCTGCAGTTGGGTGGAGACTTTTTCATGGCGCTTGCTGGGGTCTGGATTTGGCCGCTCAATCGGTGACTGATAGTGCAGAGAAAAATCCGCCACACCGGTCATCAAGGTTTGTGCGGCCCCGGTCATCGCCACAATTGAGCGGTCCTGATTCGCCGCAGCGGAGGGCTGCTGCAGCATTGCCAACGCCGCTGCCACCATGTCACGCACCGCATCGTTCACCTTGCCATCGCTCAGGCCGGATTCGATGAGCTGTAAATACTGCTGCAAGCTGTTGGCGGCCTGCTCACGATTGAGCGCACTGCCCCAGCCAGCTGTGGCAACGGTTAAATCCAGCTGATGGCCGTTCCAGTCTAGCTTGAGCTGGCGCTGTTGATCGTCTTGCTGGAATGCCAACTGCAGCGTCTGACCGCTGTCGTTTCTGAACTGGATACGTAACGACGCTAGTTGTGACCATTGCGCCAGGTCCAATGCGCTTAGATCAAAATTTCCGTTTTCCAACTCACTCGCCAGGCCATCGATGCGCTGCATCAATTCACTGAGCTGCTTCTGTTCCGCCTCACTCAGCGGCGCTGAAATGTCACTGTCCAAGGACGCACGCTGCACCATCATGCCCTGTGGTTGGCCGTTAACCTCGGCCTCGACCACTCCGCTTTGCTGGCGCCACTGCAGTGATACCTGGCGCCCGGAGCGCAAAGTCAGGTGAATATCCAGCGCTTGCTGCTCGGTGCGCAGCAGCCACTTAGTCGGTTCTATTTGCTCTTGTTTTGTCGGCAGCAGAGACGAATATTGATAGCGGCTGATGTCACTGACCTGGTGGCCGACGCTTTTCATTGCACCGCGCCAAGCATCGTTAAAACTGGGCAGGCGGCTAAGGTCGGAGCGCAGTGCAATACCGTCGTTGTCTTGTTGCTGCCACTGCACAATGATCCGTGGCGACTGCAGTAGCGGCAGTGCTTGAACGTCCGCAGGCTTAGGCTGCTGCCGAGCCGTCGGCGCTGTTTGTATGTGCATAGGCGCCTGCTGCTGTGCTGGCTGTGGGAGTTGCGGGGATTGTGGCGAAACCGCCGTTGATGCAAGAGGCTGGGGCCCAAGGGGTTGTAATGTGAGAGGCTGTGTCGTCGTGGGCCGCCACTGCGTAAACGGCGTGCTGGCAAGTTTCATCCCTGTGTCCTTTCATTCATGCGGCTAAGAAAGATAACGGCAGGCCCGGGGCAAACTTCAGGCGCACAATTCCTGACACACTGCTGTCTTGATTTTGGCGTAAAAAGCTCAATATTAGCGCCATAACACAAAACCGTGATTCCGGAGGACACGCACATGTTGCGTATAATTCTTTTCCTGGCGACCAACCTGGCCGTCATTGCTGTTGCTAGCGTGACCTTGTCACTGCTCGGCGTCGGCAGTTATTTCGAGCAGTCAGGCAGCGGCCTCAACCTCGCTAACCTGATGGTGTTCTGTTTGGTGTTCGGCATGGCCGGCTCATTTGTGTCTCTATTGCTGTCGAAGTGGATGGCCAAGCGCTCGATGGGCGTGCAGATTATCGAACAACCACAGAATTCAGGTGAGCAGTGGATTGTCAGCACCGTGCAGGAGCTGGCCGATAAAGCCGGCATTGGCATGCCAGAAGTTGGCATCTTCCACTCAGATGCACCCAATGCCTTTGCCACCGGTTGGAACAAGAACAACGCTCTGGTCGCGGTATCGACTGGCCTGTTGCAGCGCATGGACAAAGAGCAAGTGAAGGCCGTTTTAGGCCACGAAATTGGCCACGTTGCCAACGGCGATATGGTGACGCTGGCGCTGATTCAAGGCGTGGTGAACGCGTTTGTGATGTTCTTCGCGCGCATCATCGGCAACTTCGTTGATCGTGTGGTGTTTAAAAACGAAGATGGCCCAGGCATCGCCTTTTTCGTCACCACCATTGTGGCAGAGATCATTCTGGGCATCCTGGCGTCGACCATTGTTGCCTGGTTCAGCCGTCGCCGTGAGTTCCGCGCCGACCAAGCCGGTGCAGAACTGGTCAGCCCTGGGGCGATGGTGAGTGCCCTGGCGGCATTGCAACAAACCTACGAGCAGCCTTCAGACCTGAGCGGCGAGCTGGTGGCGTTTGGCATTCGTGGTGAAGGCAAGCTGTCCGCTTTGTTTGCCAGCCACCCACCGCTGGATCAACGCATCAACGCCCTGCGCCAGCGCTACGCCGCGTAAGCGCCACTCAGTAAAAGCCGCCTCGGCGGCTTTTTTTATGCCTGGTCGAAACCTTCGGCCAGATGTTTGTCTTTTAAGCGCACATAGTTGCCTGCACCGTAGGTAAAAAAGCTGCGCTCTTTGTCGGTGATTGGACGCGCCTTTTTCGCCGGACTGCCGACGTACACATGACCGCTTTCCAGCACTTTACCCGGTGTAACCACTGCACCAGCAGCAACAATCACGTCGTCTTCCACCACCGCGCCGTCCATGATCATCGACTTCATGCCGATCAATACCCGATTGCCAATGCTACAACCATGCAGCATCGCTTGATGGCCGATGGTAACGTCGTCACCAATTTCCAGCGGGTAACCACCTGGGTTGTAATCACTGGCGTGGGTAATGTGGAGCACCGCTCCGTCTTGCACGCTGGTGCGGGCGCCGATACGAATGCGGTGCATGTCGCCGCGAATCACCGCCAGCGGCCACACCGAGCAATCATCGCCCAGCGTCACATCTCCAATCACCACTGCGCTGCGGTCTACAAATACGCGCTGCCCTAACTGCGGTGTAGCGCCTTGATAGCTGCGAATATCGCCCATGTGTTTGTCTTCTCATTTGAATTTTCGCTATTTGACCCAATAACCAATGAAATGCCAAATTCTGTGAGACCGCCTGCTATGAGCAACCCGTTGCTGCAACACCATACTCTGCCGCCATTTAGCGCCATCCAACCAGAGCACATCCAACCGGCCATCGAACAGCTGCTGGAGACCAACCGCCAGCGCATTCATGCCTTGCTGGCCAGCCAGCCTGAGCCGACCTGGGACAACCTGATGGCACAGATTGAGCAATGGGACGATGAGCTGGCCCAGGCCTGGTCACCCGTCGGTCATTTAAACAGCACCATGAACTCCGACGAGTTGCGCGACGCCTACAACGCTTGCCTGCCCCTCTTGAGCCAATACAGCACCGAGATGGGCCAAAATCGTGCGCTGTTTGATGCTTATCAGGCGGTACGCGACAGCGACGCTTTTGCCCAGTTAAGCGCGGCGCAGCAGACTGCCATCGAACACGCTCTGCGTGACTTCCGCCTCGCGGGGGTGGATCTTGAAGACGACAAAAAACAGCGCTTTGGTGACATCAAACAGCGCCTGTCGGAGCTGACTTCCAAGTTCGGCGAAAACGTGCTCGACGCCACCCACGCCTGGAGTCAACACATCACCGACGAAGCCGAGCTGGCAGGTTTGCCCGACAGCGCCAAAGGCTTGCTGGCGCAATTGGCGCAGCAAAAGGGCAAAGACGGTTGGTTGATTACCCTCGATTTCCCGTCCTACATGCCGATCATGAGCTACGCCGACAATCGTGACTTGCGCCAACAGGTGTACACCGCCTTTGTGACTCGCGCCTCGGATCAAGGGCCGAATGCCGGGGAGTTCGATAACTCCGCGATCATGAACGAAATTCTCGACCTGCGCCTGGAGCTGGCACAGCTGTTAGGGTTTGCCAGCTACGCCGAATACTCGGTAGCTACTAAGATGGCGGACAGTGCCGATGAAGTCATGACCTTCCTCAACGACTTGGCCACGCGCAGCAAACCGCAAGCCGCAAGAGAGTTCGCCGAGCTGCAGCAATTTGCCAGCGACGAGCTGGGGCTGCCAACTCTGGAGCCGTGGGACGTTACCTACGCCGCCGAAAAACTGCGCCAGCAGCGCTATGCCCTATCGCAAGAAGATATTCGCCCATATTTGCCGGTGGATCGCACCATTGCTGGCATGTTTGAGGTGGTATCACGTTTGTTCGGTGTGCGCTTTGAGGAGCAACAGCAGTTCGACAGCTACCACCCGGATGTGCGCTTTTTCCATGTATTAAAAGACGGCGAGCAAATTGCCGCCTTCTATCTGGATTTGTACGCGCGTGAGAAAAAACGCGGCGGCGCCTGGATGGATGATTGCCGTATTCGCCGCCAAACCGCAAACGGCTTGCAGTTACCTGTGGCGTATCTGGTGTGCAACTTTACCCCGGCGGTGGGCGATCAACCGGCTCTGCTGACCCACGATGAACTCACCACCTTGTTCCATGAGTTCGGCCACGGTATTCACCACATGCTGACGCAAGTGGACGTTGCTGCCGTCAGTGGCATCAATGGTGTGGCCTGGGACGCCGTGGAGCTGCCCAGTCAGTTCCTGGAAAACTGGTGCTACGAGCCTGAAGCATTGGCGTTTATCAGCGGTCACTACCAAACCGGCGAGCCACTGCCACAAGCGTTGCTCGACAAACTGCTGGCGGCGAAAAATTTCCAAAGCGGCATGATGATGATGCGCCAGTTGGAGTTCGCACTGTTCGACTTCCGCTTACATAACGAATATCGCGACCAGCAACGCGTTGATATCACCGAGTTGCTGCAGCAAGTGCGTGAGCAGGTATCCGTGGTGCCGGTTGCGGACTTTAATCGCTTCCAACATGGCTTCAGCCACATCTTTGCCGGCGGTTATGCGGCCGGCTATTACTCTTACAAATGGGCCGAAGTATTGAGTGCCGATGCCTACTCGCGCTTTGAGGAAGATGGGATTTTCAATACCGCGACCGGCGCCTTGTTCCGCGATACGGTACTGGCCAATGGCGGCAGTCGCGCAGCGGCGGAGTTGTTCACAGCCTTCCGTGGTCGCAAGCCATCGGTGGAGCCATTGCTGCGTCACAGCGGCATTACTGGAGAGGAAGCAGCCTGATGAAACGTCGCTTTATTGCTGGCGCGGTGTGTCCTAAGTGCGCCGAGATGGATCGTGTGGTGATGTTCACCAATGGCGACGGCGACGAGGTACGTGAATGCGTCGCCTGTGGTTTCAGCCAAACCAGTAGTGAGCAGCGGCAACAGGATGAGCAAGCCACCGAACTGGCCACCCGGGTAACCCCGGCTGGCAAAGCGGTGTTGGACGAAGGAGAGCAACCGCTGCGTATCCTCGGCGGCTCGCCAAAGTCTGAGAAAGAATGATTCTCACCAGTGCTTGGGTTATAGGATCGATAGTTTTTTATAATTGAATGGCCTTTCAATCCTCAGTACACTGATATCAAAGTTCAATCAGCACCCGAACTGAGAAAGCCCTCACGGCATGGATGTCGTGAGGGCTTTTTATTATCTATTGATCTTGGCGGCACAGAGCCAGCGCGGTAAACTCCCGGCCGAATTTTCAAGCATAGGGAGTTGCCGTTTTGCACACTGCTCACACCGGGTCCCGCCATAACGGCGCCCAATCTCGCTTATCCACCGTCACTACTAACGTCAAACGCTCACTGCTTGTTGTTGGCTTCAGTGTCATTGCCAGTGGCTGCGCTACCTATGGCAAAGGCGTAGAAAAAGCTCTCACCGAAGTCGAACAAGGTCAGTTTGTCGCTGCCGAGCAAAGTTTCAAGAAAGCTCTCGACGCACAAGGCAATGATCGCCTGCTGTACCACTTGGAGCTGGGTGTGGTGAAGCATTTACAAAATGACTTTGCCGCCAGTAACGCCATGCTGGAGCAAGCTGAGCGCATTGCCGAACAGCTCGAAACCACCAGCGTTACCGACACCATGACGGTGATGATGTCGAACCCGCGCCAAGGCCCTTATGGCGGTGCTGATTTCGAGAAGGTTTACATCAATTACTACAAAGCACTGAACTACTTTGGCATGGCCGAGCAAGCCACCAACCGTAGCGACTACCTCAGTGCGCTGGAAGGCGCCCGCATCGAGTCACGCCGACTGATCATTCGCCTCAACAACCTGAATACCCTCAAAGGTACTTACGCCGAGCAAGCAGAAAAAGACGACCAGCTGTTCAATAAGATCCTCAAGATCTTTGAAAAGCTGCAAGGCAACTTGGTCGATATGGACCAGCTGCAGTACCGTGACGACGCCATGGCGCATTACCTCACTGGCATCAGCTTTGAGATGAACGGTGAGTACGACAACGCCCGCATCAGTTATGAAAAGGCCGCCAAAAGCTACGAAGGTGGCTTTGTTAAGCAGTTCCGTCTAGACGAAGAAATGACGGAGCAAGCTTGGTTTGATGCCATTCGTATGATGTACAAAGACGGCCTCAACACCAAAGCCCGTAAAGCACGCAAAGACAAGCTGTCGCCACAGCGCCAGGCCGAGCTCAAGCGTTGGCTGAGCGATGACTTTGCTCAGCTGGTGGTGCTGGAGCACAAAGGGCTGGCACCGCAACGCCGGGAAATGAACCTCAGCTTGTCGACCAATCCGACGTTAAAAGCGCTCGAGCTGACGCCGTATGCGTTTGCCACCGACCGCTATCAGCTGGCTTGGTTCTACTTGCTGTACGCCGATAAAAACTTCGTCGACGCCCTGGCCAACTACCTGGATGCGATGGAAGTCGGCATTGCTCTGAACAGCTTTACCAAAACACAAACACTTGGCCCACTGTGGGATACCGCCGTCGATCTGGGTGTGATTAATGCCATTGGCGGCTCCACCCGCGTGACCGTGCCCTATTACCGTCCGGCCAAGCCGCTGGGCGCTTCGCAGCTGAAGATCAACGACACCACAGTGCCAATGATCAAAGCCTCTAACCCAGCGCAAATGGGCATTCAGGAGCAGATGACGCGCTCCTCGACCGATATCCAGTTGGCCCTGGCACGCGCAGTGCTGAAAGGCCTGACCGCAGACACCGTGGGTAAAGCCGGTGGCTTTATGAGCATGGTTGGCAGCGTTGGTAAGTTAACCGCGCAGCTGACCGACGCCGCAGAAACCCGTAACTGGTTGCTGTTGCCACAAGACATTCGCGTACGTCGCGTCCTGGTTGAGCCGGGCCAGCATGAGCTGGAACTGAATTCACAGTTGCACGGCAAACAAAAACATCACAGCAGCATTACTATGGACGTCAAAGCGGGAGACATTCGTCTCTGGCGCGTGCGTTCATTGCCTGCTCCCGCCACCGGTGCCAATGTGCCGGTGGAAGAACCTGTATTACAGACCGCTGAAAATTAAGGAAGACTTGTTATGCCGTTTACTGTTTCCCGCCTGACTTCACTGACCTTGCTGGGCGCCGCTCTGGCGCTGGGTAGCGGCTGTGCGACGAAAGTGTCGCGCGTCGATCCAGGTCAGGAAATCGCGCTGTCAGACCGTTGGAATGCCAAAGATTCAGAGCTGGTGGCCAACGAAATGATCGACGATATGCTGTCGTTCCCATGGGCGCGTGACTTCTCGCAAAACAACAACCGTCGCCCAACCATTATTATCTCGCGCATTTCGAACAAGTCGCACGAGCACATTGCCATCGACACCTTCGTAAATGACGTGAAGCGCTCCATCATTCGCTCTGGTCGTGCCGACTTCGTTGCTGGCGGCGCTGAGCGTGACGCGATTCGTACCGAGCGTCAGGACCAGGAGCTGAACGCGCGCAACGCTAAGGCCATGGGTCAAGAAGATGCCGCCGACTTCGCGCTGTCTGGCAGCATTAACTCCATCGTTGACCAAGTGGGCAACGATCGTGTGACCTTCTATCAAGTGGACATGAAGCTGATCGACATGGAGTCAAACCGTGAAGTGTGGAATGGCCAGAAGAAGATCCAGAAGCTGCAAGAGAAAAACTCGTTTGGCTTCTAACAAAGCCCTGCTGCTGGCTCTGACCGGCAGCTTATGGTTGGCCGGCTGCAGCAGCCAGCCAACCAGCGAGGGCGGCCGCAGCGACGTGCCAATGTGGGTCGAGCAAGTGCCGCAACGTTCTGGCTTTGCGTATGGCGTTGGCAGCATGGAAGTGTACGGCGACCCGGTGCAGGCACAACAGCGTGCGGCAGACCTGGCACGGGCAGACTTGGTCAGCCAGTTGAAAGTTACTATTAGTGGCGACTTTGAAAACCAGGTGACCGAGCGCAGTGGCACTGGCCGAGAAACGGAAATTGAGCGCGTAGTACGTCAGCAAGTACGCAGCCAAATCAAACCCGTTGAACTCGATGAAGTACACATCAGCGAGCAATACAGTGGCCAATACAACGGCCGCCAATATGCCTATGCCCTAGCCGAGCTGGACCGCAGCGCCGCCGCGGCTCGTTTGCGCCAGCGCATGGCAGACGTTGAGCAACAACTGCAGCCGCTGGTGGCATCAGCGCCAACAGGCTCGCGCATGCAGCAATTGCAGCGCTTGCTGCCGGCTATGCCGTTGTTTGAACAGCGTCAGCAACTGGCTGAGCAACTGGCGTTTGTCTCGACCAGTCGTCGCAGTGAACCCTTGCCCACTGATTTGCAGCATTTGCAGGAACGCATTCAAACCCTCATTGGCCAACTGCAAGTGGCGGTGGTGGCGCGCGACCGTGATGCTGAAAAGTTAGAAACCGCGGTAATCCAGGCGCTCACGCAACAGGGCCTGCGCGTGCAATCACAAGGCGCGGATCTGACCTTTGAGTTGGAAGCCGACATCAGTGGCCGCTACAAAAACCAGTCCCACTACGTCTTTGCTGATTGCCAGGTACGCATTGTCGATGGCAATGGCCGGGTCTTGTCGGTATTTAGCGAGCGTGCGAAAGGGGTTTCTGGGGTTTACGATATGGCGCGTCAAAGTGCTGCCCAGCGCTTAGCCGATGCCATGAGCGATGCGTTTGCTGCCAGTCTGATCAGCCTGCTCGACTAAGCACACTGGCCCTTCGGGGTCAGTCTGCTTTCACCCTGCCATTGCCAAATGGCACGGCACACAGTAGCGTAAGTTCCATCTCCACAAATGGATCTTGGCGTTATGAAACTCCGCTACCTCGCCCCGTTATTGGCCGCATTGAGCGCGCCGATTTTCGCCGCTACGCAACCCCAGCAAACTCTGACCGCACAACAATCCGACCCGAACCAGCTGGGCTGGATGCAAGGCTTTCCGCCGTCCAGCGATAAGCTGATACGCGGCACGGATAGCGATTATTTTTCCTTTCCCAAGTTGCGCTGGAGTGTGTGTCACTTTCAGCAACTGATGCCCACCATCGAAGTCAGCCGTGGTGTCAAAGCACCACTGCCACTCACCACCAAGCTCAATCACGGCATCGATGACGTGCGCTTTCAACCGCTGGGCCAACAACAACAGATGACATGGCGCCAGGCCCTCGACGCCAACTACACCGATGGGCTGCTGATCATGCATCAAGGCAAGGTGGTGTATGAGTACTATTCCGGCTGTTTGCATGAGCAAGGCAAGCACGCGGCGATGTCGGTGACCAAATCCATCATAGGTTTGCTGGCGGAGATCTTGGTGGCCGATGGCACCCTCGACCCAGACGCAAGTGTCGCCAGCCTGTTGCCGCAGCTGGCCAACAGTGCCTTTGCCGATGCCAGTGTGCGCCAGGTCATGGATATGACCACCAGCCTGCAATACAGCGAGGATTATTCCGACCCCAAGGCCGATGTCTGGCTCTACACTCGCGCCGCCAGCCCACTGCCTAAACCGAAAGGCTATCAGGGACCGCGCTCCTACTTTGAGTATTTGGCCACGGTTAAAAAAGACAGCAGCGCTAAGCATGGTGAGGCCTTCGCCTACAAAACCATCAATACAGATGCACTGGGGTGGATCATATCGAAAGCGAGCGGCCAATCGCCCGCGGAGCTGCTATCACAGCGTTTGTGGCAGCCCCTAGGCGCAGAGCAAAGTGCTTATTTCACCGTCGACTCCATTGGTACCCCTTACGCTGGGGGCGGCTTAGTGGCCGGCCTACGCGATATGGCCCGCATTGGCCAGCTGATGTTGAACCAGGGCCAGTGGCGGGGCAAGCAAGTCATTCCGGCAGCGGCGGTCGACAGCATCACCCAAGGTGGCGACCCTGAAGTGTTTGCCCGCTCGCCCTACAAAGATTTGCAAGGCTGGAGCTATCGCAGCATGTGGTGGCACAGTCACAATGAGCACCAAGCCTACGCCGCCCGCGGCGTGCACGGTCAAACCATTTATGTAGACCCCACCGCCGACATGGTGATCGTGCGCTTTGCGTCCTTTCCCACCCCCAAAAATGCCGCCATCGACCCGACCTCACTGCCGGCTTACCATGCAGTCGCTCAATACCTAATGGCTGCAGCGGAGCGCTAATATGTCTGTCGGCCATCGGCCTGCTCCCTGGCTGGCCATCGCTATCAGCTTGCTGGCGGCAGCGGTGGCGTATTTCGGATGACAACTAGGACGAATCTCAACAGTTGAGTCAACAATTGCCCACTGCCTTGCAAACGCTGCAAAGCTATCAACCCGTCGTCACCGACGGTGTCAGCAGTGTTGAGCAGTTCAACCGCTTGCTCCGGCAAGGGCTGCAACAAAGCCAGCAATTGCAAGCCTGGCTCCCGGTCGCAGAGCAACAAGCTGCCCAAGCCAACCAGTCATTGCAGGCCGTTAGCAACCATGCTCCTGGCTACTTGCAGCAACTCACACTGGCCAATCAACGCATTGAAGCCTCACTGCGAGAACTACAGCAATGGCGTTCATTGGTGGCGCAATTATTGGAGGAGTCGAGTGCCTATCGCGGCGTCATTCCGCAATACTTGCAGCAGATCGACGGCCAAATTGCCTCCATCAATCAAGCGGCCAGTAATGCGTCCAGCGGTGTGTTGCAAGGCATTGTGGTCGGTGCCATCACTTTGCCCTGGAACCTAATCAAGGGGGGCGGAGAAATACTCGACCCCAGATCACTGTCGGCGCAGAAGATGACTACGCAGGATCGCGCCCTGATCGCACAAACCATCACCAACCTACTGGCTAAGGAAGAGGCTGACAGTCTTAGCTGGAGCAACCCTGACACCACTCACAGTGGTGACGTGGTGCGTTTATCAACTACCAAGGGGAAGCGCTGTAGCCGGCTGCTGATCCGCACCAGCATAGAGGGCAAGCAAGAAGAGTTTGAACAAGTGGTGTGCCGACTGGCCAATGGCCAGTGGCGGCTTAAATAGACGCGGCCTGCTAAGCAGACCGCATAGACGTTACTGACGGATGCCTTCGATGTGCAGCTCAATTTCGACCTGCGCTGAGGCTGGGCCGAGATTGTAGGTAATGTCGTAATCCGCCAGCGTCAGTGTGGTTTTACCCATAAATCCAGCACGGTAGCCGCCCCACGGGTCTTCACCTTCACCAATGCGCTCAACAGGGAAGCTGATGCTGCGAGTCACACCGTTCAAGGTGAAATCACCACTGATCACGCCACTGCCCTCGCCTGTGCTGCGAAAACCGGTGCTCTTAAAACGGGCTTGTGGGTGTTCTTTAACATTCAGAAAGTCTTCACTGCGCAAGTGCTTGTCGCGCTCAGCGTGATTAGAGTCGATGCTGGCGGTGTCGATCACCACTTCGATGGCGGACTTCTCTGGTGCCGCAGCGTCGTATTCAAATTGCCCATCGAACGTATTGAAGCGGCCCAGCAGCCAGCTGTAGCCCAGGTGTTGAATACGGAATTGCACAAAGGCATGGGCGCCTTGGGTATCGATGGTATAGGTTGCGGCATGCACATGCGCTGACGTCATGGCCGCTAGGCCGATTCCCGCTGCGATAAGCAGTTTTTTCATTATTGTTGCTCCTGTGTGTTTACTTTGATCATGCGGTTTAATGTTGCGTCACGGTCGACGAAATGATGTTTCAGCGCGGCCATGGCGTGTACCACCACCAACGCTATCAGCCCCCAGGCCAACCATTCATGGACCATCCCAGCCACATCTTCCTGGTTATTACCGGTCAGCGTGGCTGGTACAGAAAACCAGCTAAATACTTCAATGGCGCGACCATCTGCGGTGGAAATCAAATACCCGCTGACAAACAACGCCAGCATCAGCAAATACAGCAGCACATGGGCACCATGCGCAGCCAACGCCTGCAACTTGTTAGCATTGAGCGGCACAGGGCTCGGATTGAGCAAGCGCCATACCAGCCGCAGCCCCCATACCAACGCCACCAAGATGCCAATGCTTTTGTGCAGCGACAACGCATCCCGGTACCAAGGGTCGTAGTAGGACAAATCCACCATGTACAGGCCTAGCCCAAACATTCCCAGCACCGCCAGCGCCATCAACCAATGCAATGCAATGGCTGGCCAACCATAACCGGTATGAGTATTTCTGAGCATAACCGTTCTCATTTTTAATACTGAAACCACACCATAGCGGGATATCACTGTTTGAAAAACAACAAAGATGCGACAACAATTGTGCACAAACGAACAACTCACGAATGAACGGATATGGACGATTTCCGCTGGGACGATATTCGCATTGCCTTGGCTGTTGCCGAGCAAGGCAGCCTAAGCCGCGCTGGTGAGCACCTTGGGATGAACCATTCAACCGTGCTGCGCCACATCAATCAGCTGGAAGCCGGGCTAAAACAAAAACTGTTCATACGCCATCAACGTGGTTATCGCCTGACCGATGCCGGCCGTTACTTACTGCAGCATGGCCAGCCATTGGCGGCTGCGATGCAGCGCCTGCACAGTAATCTGGCAGCGTTGGACGCATCGCCGGGCGGAACCTTGCGCATATCGACCGCCACCGACTTTTCGCAGTTTTTTGCCCCTTTGCTGCGCGATTTCCGCCAACAGCATCCACAGATTCGGGTGCAAGTGCTGGCCACGGATGAGCACGTCAACCTGACCAGCGGCGATGTTCACGTGGCGATTCGCATGGGGCCGCAGCCACAGCAGGTTGATTTGATCGCCCGGCCGCTGACGCAGGTCGGCATTCACTATTACGCCGCACCCAGTTACATCGAGCGCTACGGTCTACCAACGTCACTGTCTCAGGCTGAGCAGCATTGGTGGGTATTGCCAACTGGTAACAAACGCAAGATCTCTGAGATTCAGGCGGTGCTACAACAGGTGCCCGAGCATCGCATCACTCTCAGCAGCAACAGCTTTACCGACATTTATTACGCCGTTCGAGAAGGCATGGGCATCGGCGGGTTTGGTTCGTTGCAGCATCAGCAGGCACTGCGTGATGGCCTGCAAGCCGTGCCGTTGGATATTCCAGCCGAGGCAGAGCCGATGTGGTTTGTTTATCATCGTGAGTTGAAGAACAGTGCCCGGGTGAAAGCACTGTTGTCTTTTTTGCAGCAGCAGCTGACGCCAGGCTCAGACCTGGCACACTGAGATTAATTCAGGATTGGACTGGACATGCCCATTTGCGCGCTCAGGCACGGCCAAGGCTGGGCAATTTGGATCAGATTGTTGCTTTCTTTACGGGATAGATAAGCGCAGAAGTCTGGATCCTGATAGGCAATCTGCGGGCTGAACACCTGTTGCACTGAGTGCTCCACCAACCGCTCCAGGGTGGACGCCAGCGGTTCTTCTATCAAGGTGTGGATGATGACATTGGCCAGCGCCATGTCTTTGGGCACCATTGGCTGGCCAACGCGGTGAATGTAGGTGTCGTTCACCTCTTCTAATAAGCGATGCACCAAATAAGCTTGATGCAACAACGCAAAGATCTGCCCTTTAGATGACTGTTGCTCAGGCTCCTGTTGCACAAACGCCAGCGCCACGTCCATTACCGGCTTTACATAGCGCCACAGCCCGGCTTCCATCGCTGCGTGCTGCAGATTCAGTAGCATGACTGGCACTTCGCTGATGTAGCGCAAAACAAACCGATAAAGGGTGTCACCGTCATCGTCGGCAATGTCTACCAGGCGTGAGATATCAGCTTGATGGAAGAGCACCTGCGTCCGCAGGCGTTGCTGTTGTTGCTCGGCGGCTGTCGCTGCCTGAATGCTGTGCACAAGGGCGTCCAGATTGTCTTCGCGCATCGTCTTCATGTCCCGTTGAGTCCCTCCGATGGGGTTACACGTTAATCAGCTGACGCCTCACATACAATAGAAATGACCGCTCTCAGTTAGACGGATTTTTTCTAAAAAATTCTACTAGCAATCAATCGTTTACATGAGTTGACAGTCCACAACTCAGCAGTGTAGTTGGAATTTTTAGGAACGCGAACAAGACTCAGTAAAGCGCTGCGGGTAGCGCAAAATCTGCCACATGGGCCACAGCATCAGGCCACCGCGGCACAGCAGAAAACCGTAAAAGGCCAGCCACAAACCTTGGTTGCCCATCGGTTGCAGCCACCACCACAAGGGCAAAAAGCACAGCAGCGCAGACGCTAACATGGCGTTGCGCATCCAGGCCGTGGCGCTGGCGCCGACCAATACGCCATCCAGCCAATAGCTCAAACACCCCACCAGCGGCAGCCAAAAAAGAAACACCTGATAGGTAGCGAGGCTCGATTGCAACGCTTCGTTGTCAGTGAGCTGTTGCAGTAACCAAGGGCCTGCGTACCAAAAGCCCATACTGAGCAACACGGCGAGCAACAATGAGCTTACACCCGACGCCCAAATGCCACGCCGCATCTGCCGCGGGCGTCCTGCTCCTAACGCTTGTCCGGTAATCGTCTCAGCGGCGTGGGCAAACCCATCAAGGGCGTTAGAGATCAGTAACAGCAGCGTAATGAGCATCGCGTTTGTTGCCAAGATCAGCTCTCCTTGACGCGCTCCTTGTGCGGTAAAAAAAGCAAATACCGCCAACAAGCACAGCGTGCGGACAAATAAGTGCTGATTCACCTTGATGGTGGCCGCCATGGATGCCCAAGCCGGCCGACGGCCAAGGCCGCGCAGCCCTTGTCGATAAGCCAACCACAGCCCTAATAACGCCGCGCTGTAATCCGCAATGGCCGTCGCCGCCGCCACACCGTCACTGGTCATGCCCAGGCCGAAGACAAACCAAATATCCAGCAGCGCATTGATACCATTGGCGGTGACTAACATGAGCAACGGCAGGCGCGGTTTGCCTTGCCCGATAAACCAGCCAATTAAGCTGTACTGCACCAATACCGCAGGAGTCGCCAACAGCCGTATGTGCAAATACGACAAGGCTTCTTGCTGCAACGCTGCCGTGCCCCCCATCAACGGCAACAGCAATGGCCACAAGGCTAGAGCCAGCAGTAGCAGCAAGGGTACCAAGGGCAACGTCAGCCAAAGCGCGCGCTGTAATACCTGTAAAACCTGTTGCTCATCACTGCGACCGCTGGCCTGCACCACCAATGCTGTGGTGCCCATACGCAGGAAACCAAAACTCCAGAACAGCAAGGTGAACAGCTGACTACCAAGTGCCACCGCCGCCAAGTGGCTGGCATCGGGTAAATGACCGAGAACTGCCGTATCGACTAGACCCAACAATGGCACAGTGATATTGCTAATAATGATCGGCCAAGCCAACGCCAAGATGCGACGCTGTGTCGCAGTCCAACTGTCGTTGCCGGCCGCAGAGACTGCGGTCATGGCTGATATACTCCGCCAAACTTTCTTACCGAGGGGCGCACATGCTACGCGTAACAGGGCTGTTGATGGTACTGCTGATTGCACTGGCTGCCGGGTTGTTGTCGGCGCAGCAAAACCAGCCCGCCAGGTTGCTGCAGCAAGATGGCCTGGTGCTGTTTCCACGGCCACTGCCAGTCAGTGACTTTGCATTTGTCGATGAGCACGGCGCCACTGCAGCACGCAGTGACCTGCAAGGACGTTGGCAGCTACTGTTTTTTGGCTACACCTATTGCCCAGATATCTGCCCGATGACGCTGACCCATTTAAACCGTAGCTGGCAGCGCCTAACGCCCGGTCAGCAACAGCAGCTGGGCGTGGCCATGGTGTCGGTGGACCCACAGCGTGATACGCCGGAGTCACTGCATCTGTACATGGACTATTTCAACCCGGAGTTTCGTGCCCTCACCGGAAATCAGGCGGCGTTGCAAACCCTAGCGACGGAGCTGCACGCAGTGTACAACCGAGTTGAGCGCCCGGATGGCCAAGCCTATCTGATGGATCACAGCGCAAATCTGGCGATACTGGACCCACAGGGCCGCTATCGCGGTTATATTTCACCGCCACACGACCCCGAGCGTTTGGTGCCGCTGCTCAAGCTGCTACTGGACGGCGCAGCAGGCTGATGACAAACAAGGCCGCCGCCGCGACCACCACGCCAGGTCCGGCGGGGATGTCCCAATAAAAGGACGCAGCCATACCAGCTAACACAGCCACTACCCCGAGCCCCGTCGCCGCCAACGCCATCTGCGGCGGTGTACGCGCTACGCTGCGTGCGGTGGCTGCCGGAATCACCAACAAGGCGCTGACCAGCAAAATACCAACCACCTTCATTGCCAGAGCCACGACTAACGCCAGCAGCACGACCAGCAACAGGTTTAAACGCTGCACCGGATAACCGTCCATCGCCGCCAGCTCCTCGCTCACGGTAATGGCCACCAAGCCACGCCAGAAGTAGGCCAACAGCGTGCACACAGCAAACGCAGCCAATGCCATCCAGCCAACGTCCTGCAGACTCACACCCAACAAGTCGCCAAACAGGTAGCCCATCAGGTCAACACGAACATCGTCAGCCAGGCTGAGCGCCACCATGCCGATGGCCAGTGTCGAGTGCGACACTATGCCCAGTAAGGCATCGGACGACACGCTGCTGGCCCGCTGCAGCGGCAACAGCAGCAAAGCGAGGGCCACACAGCCCAGCACCAGCGCCAGCAAAGGGTTCAGATCGGTCAGCACACCCAGGGTAACGCCAAGCAGCGCACCATGCGCCAGCGTGTCACCAAAAAACGCCATGCGCCGCCAAACGACAAAACTCCCAAGCGGCCCGGCCATTAACGCTAACAACACACCTGCCGCCAACGCGGCACTCCACCATGGCATGCTCATACCGAGCCACCGCGTGTTGGCTCCACATGGCCATCAAGGCAATGGGCGTGATCATGATGATGGGTGTAATGAGCCATTGCAGGCTGACGCCCAAACAGGCTCAAGTAGGCAGGGTCTACGGACACCTGGTCCGGATGACCAGAGCAGCAAACATGGCCGTTGAGGCACACCACTTCGTCGGTGGCGGCCATCACCAAATGTAAATCGTGCGACACCATCACCACCGCGCAGCCTAGCTCATCGCGCAGCTGTGGAATCAACTCATACAACTCCAGCTGGCCTTGCACATCAACGCCCTGCACCGGCTCATCCAGCACCAACCACTGCGGCCGATTGAGCAAGGCACGCGCCAGCAATACCCGCTGCCACTCGCCACCTGAGAGTCGGTGCACGGATTGCTGCTGTAGCGCACGGATATTGAGTCGCTCTAACCAGTGTTCGATATCACCGGGCTTGGCATGGCGCGACAACGCCAAAAAGCCGCCGACGGTCAGCGGCAGCCGATCATCCAGCTGCAGCCGTTGCGGCATGTAGCCGATGCGCAAACCGGGCGCTCGCCAAACCGTGCCACGATCGACCTTTTCAAGCCCAAGCAGTACCTTCACCAAGGTCGACTTGCCGCAGCCGTTCGGTCCTATCAGGGTCAGAATCTGCCCAGCGCTCAAAGATAAGCTGATGTTGTCGAGCACGGTTTTATGCTGCCTTTCCAGAGTGAGCTGCTCTGCTCGAACCAGCTCAGTCGCCATGGGGTTCACTCGCGCATTCTGGGCACAGTCCGCTGAGCTCGGTGATCTGTGATTCAACCACCACGCCAAAGGCTTGCTCCACTTCACGCGCTAAGCCATCCACCGAGGCGTGATCCAACTCCTGCGCCACACCACACTGGCGGCACAAGAAAAAACAGCTGGGATGCAGATGGCCAGGATTAGTACAACCGACAAAGGCATTGAGGCTGCTGATGCGATGCACCAAACCCAACTCCAGCAAAAAATCGAGCGCCCGATAGACAGTCGGAGGTGCTGAGTTGAAACCCGCGGCCGCCAGCTCGGGCAGCAAGTCATAGGCACCGACCGGCTTGTGACTTTGCCACACCAATTCCAGCACGCGCTTGCGGATGTCCGTCAAACGCACACCGCGCTGCTCACACAGGCTACGCGCCTGCTGCAGCGCCTGATCAATGCAATGACTGTGATTGTGGGGCCGGAGAGCATCTTGAGTCATAGGAAATGGAATCTAGGTTATAATGTTGCAATTTTACGTTAGGGTCGCTGCAACTCAATGATTAAAACCGTTTTATTTTTCCTCGCCCTGCTGTCTGTATTGCCGGCCAACGCGCAACAGCAACCGCAGGTGCTGGCCAGTGTGCATCCACTGGCATTGGTGGCCGCTTCGGTGGTGGATACTGATAACATCCAAACCTTGGTGGCGGCCAATATGTCACCGCACGACTTTGCGCTGCGGCCTTCCGATATCCGCAAGTTACAACAGGCCGACATCATTCTGTGGAGCGGCCCTAAAGCTGAGCCCTACCTGCGTGGTTTTGTCGCCCGCTGGCCAGACAAGACATGGATCAACGCCGCAGAATTTGCGCCAGCAGGCGCCAGCAATGACCCGCACTGGTGGCTGTCGCCGACGGCAATGACCGGGCTACAAGCACAGCTAGCGGCGCAATTGGGCAAAGACCCGCAACCGTTCCAGCAACAACTGCAACAAGCGTTGGAGCAAAGCAACGCCATGTTGGCCCCGGTGCGCCAACATGGTTTTTTTGTCTTTCACCGTGCCTACGACCACTGGGTGGCGGCGCTGAATTTAAATCAGGCCGGAGCGCTGACGCTGTCACCTGGGCATAAGCCCGGGCTGAAGACCATGGCCGCACTGCGCACTCAGTTACAGCAAGGCGATGTGCATTGTGTCTTCAGTGAACCTCAGTATGACCCGGCGCTGGTGGAGGCATTGGTTAAAGACCTGTCGGTCAATCGCGCCGAGCTGGACCCAATGGCGACCAGTATTGCGCTGCAGGCTGACGGCTACGTGCGCTTCCTGACTTCATTAGCTGAGCGTGCAGCGCCTTGTTTGACGCCGCCTGCCAACCATCATTGATGACTTTTCGCTAGCGGCCAGACTGCTAAACTAACGGCCTGTTCATTGGAGGCTGTTATGGCACTGGCCGTTGTTACTCTCGCCGCGGGCAAAGGCTCGCGCATGAAATCGGATTTACCCAAAGTTCTGCACCCGCTGGCAGGACGACCCATGTTGGCGCACGTATTGGATGCTGCTGCACAATTGGACGACGCTCAGCAGCACGTAGTGATTGGCCACGGCGCCGAGTCTGTGCGCCAGCAGTTTCAGCATTTAGACATTCATTGGGCCGAGCAACCACAGCAGTTGGGCACCGGTCACGCCGTCGCTCAGGCGATGCCAGCCATTGCTGCAGAGGACACCGTCTTGGTGTTGTACGGTGATGTGCCGTTGCTGCAGTCGCAAACATTGCAGCAGTTGCTGGCGCTGACCGCCGAACAGTCGTTGGCGCTTCTGACGGTAGAGCTGGACGACCCCAGCGGCTACGGGCGCATTGTGCGCAGCGATGACGGCCAAGTGCAGGCGATTGTCGAGCACAAAGACGCCAGCGAAGAGCAACGCCGTATCCGCGAAGTGAATACCGGCATATTGGCGGTCAGCGCTGCACTTTTACAGCAGTGGTTGCCGCAGCTGTCATCCGCCAACGCCCAGGGCGAATACTATCTCACCGATGTTATTGCCATGGCGGTCGAGCAAGGGATCGCGGTCAACAGTTTGATTGCCGATAACAGCGACGAAGTACAGGGCGTGAATGACCGCCAGCAGCTGGCTTATCTAGAGCGCAGATTACAGCAGCGTTTGGCTGAGCAGCTGATGATCGAAGGTGCGACCTTGGTGGACCCCGCACGCATCGACATTCGTGGCCAAGTCACCGTCGGCAAGGACGTGTACATCGACGTCGGCTGCGTATTTGAGGGCCAAGTGCATCTCGCCGATGGCGTTCACATTGGTCCGCACTGTGTGATCCGCAACAGCCAACTCGGCGCTGGCACCAAGGTCGAGGCTTTTTCTTTGGTCGAACAAGCGCAGGTCGATGAGGGCTGCAGCGTGGGACCTTACGCACGCCTGCGCCCCGGCGCCGAGCTAGCCGCCGGCGCCAAGGTGGGTAATTTCTGCGAAGTGAAAAAATCACACATCGGCCAAGGGGCCAAGATCAATCATCTCAGCTACGTGGGCGATGCCAGCGTGGGTGCTGGCGTCAATATTGGAGCCGGAACCATCACCTGCAATTACGATGGCGTGAACAAATCCCGCACCGTCATTGGCGATAAGGCCTTCATTGGCTCAAATACCGCGCTGGTGGCGCCGGTAACCGTCGGCAAGGGCGCCACCGTTGGCGCAGGGTCGGTGGTTACCAAAGACGTTGAGGATGAGCAGCTGGCTATAAGTCGCAGCAAACAGCGCAATATTGCCGGCTGGCAGCGGCCGCAGAAATCGTCGGATTAAACAGTTTCGACGTGCGATAACCAAACTAAACGCGCCGAAAAACAGAAGGGCCGCAAATGCGGCCCCGTCACTTTATATAAACTCCACCGGCTCAGATAAGCCCCATCGCCGTTAGCAGCTCATCATAGCCGTCGCGATAGTTGGCGTAGCGGAACTCATAACCCAACGACTTCAGGCGTTTGTTGCAGCAGCGGCGATTGGCGCGCCGTGTCACCTCCGGCATGTCGTGATCTGGGTCCACATCGCCGATGCGGTCTTTCATCCATTCCAACACATCGAACAAGGTCGCCGGTTCGTCGTCCGTCGCCAGATACACATCGTCCAGGGGCTGATCGTCCAATGCTCGTTGAATCAACATCGACAGCACACCAATGCAATCGTCGCGATGAATACGGTTGGTCCACACTGGCGGCTCTGGGTCGCAATGGCCGCCATGGCGCGCCTGTTCGATCATGCGATTGCGTCCAGGCCCGTAGATGCCGGTAAAACGCACCACAGTGCCGGGCAGCTTGTCTTTCTGCAGCGCCTGCTCGGCGGCCAGCATTTCTTTGCCGGCAAAGCTGGTAGGTTCAGTAGCGGAGCTTTCATCTACCCACTCGCCATCCATTTGGTGATAGACGCTGGAGCTGGAAACGAAAAACACCCGCTTCGGAGACTGACCTCGCACCGCTTTGAGCACGTTGCGCAGGCCTTTGTAATAAAAGGTGTGGTAACCCTCTTTGGAGAACTCCGGCGATGCCACGCTGTAGACGACAATGTCCACCGGCTGCGCCAACGCCGTTAGTGTATCGGGCTCGGCGACATCCGCCTGAATCAGGGTAACGCCCTCGCCCACAGGTTTGTCTGAGCGTCGCACGGCGACGACGTCGTGTCCTTGCTGCTGCAGGTGGTTTGCCAACGTGCCACCAATATCGCCAGCCCCAACAATGAGAATCCGCGCCATACCTAAACTCCCTAGACACTGATACTTGCGCTGCAAACGGCTTTTACGCCGATATTTATTATGCTGCGTTGGCGTGTGCCAAGCGCTTTATTTTCGCTATCCTGATAGGTAAGCTTTATCGCGCATCTCTCACCTATACAAGAGACTTATCATGACTCTGACGGAACTGAAGTACATAGTCACCCTCGCCCAAGAACGCCATTTTGGACGTGCGGCAGAGAAGTGTTTCGTCAGTCAGCCGACGCTGAGCGTAGCGATAAAAAAGTTAGAAAGCGAGTTAGAAATTGCAATTTTTGAGCGCAGTAAAAGCGCTGTCCGAGTAACACCATTGGGCGAGCGAATCGTCACTCAGGCACAGCGTGTATTGGAAGAAGCCAGAGCCATCAAAGAGCTCGCCAGCTCTGGCAAAGACCAGCTCAGCACGCCGCTGCGCATCGGTGCCATCTTTACCATCGGCCCGTATTTATTCCCGCATTTGGTGCCGCAAATTCATCGCCGCGCCCCCACCATGCCGTTGTATTTGGAAGAGAATTACACCGGTGTATTGCGTCGCCAACTGCGCGATGGAGAGTTAGATGCCATCATCGTCGCTTTACCCTTTAACGAACCCGACGTGGTCACCCGCGTGCTGTACGACGAAAACTTCGTAGTGGTGTTGCCCAAGGGCCACCCTTGGTGCCAAAAGAAGTCCATCGACCCCGACATGCTGGTAGACGAAGACTTGCTCATGTTGGGAGAAGGCCATTGTTTTCGTGATCAAGTGTTTGAGTTTTGCCCGGCATTGTCGCGCAAACACCACACTCGCCTGGGCAGCGTGACTGAGGGCAGCTCATTGGAAACCCTCAAACACATGGTGGCCACCGGCTTAGGGATTTCCGTATTGCCAGAGTCTGCCATCAGCAACATTGACCACAACCTCATTACCACCCGCCCGTTTACCTCGCCGATCCCTTATCGCAGCGTGGCGCTGGCATGGCGCATCAGCTTCCCACGAGGCCAGGCCATCGATTTGATGCTTGAAACCGCCCTGCAATGCCAGATTAGTTAATGCCTGCGATAGCCACTCAGCTGACCGACATTAAGGGCATCGGCCCCAAACTGGCCGAGCAGCTGCAGGCGCTCAACATTTACAATCTGGCAGACTGGTTTTTCCATCTGCCGTTTCGCTATGAGGATCGCAGTCGTTTAACCCCCATCGGCGCTGCTCAGCCGATGCGACCGGCGGTGGTGCAAGGCGAAGTGAAAGGCGCCAGCGTGGTGTTTGGCAAGCGCCGCAGCTTGCTGGTCAAACTGCAGGATCACAGCGGCACCATCAGCCTGCGTTTTTATCATTTCAGCGCTGCGCAAAAAAAACAGTTCAGCACCGGCAATCTGATTCGTTGCTACGGCGAGCCCAGACGTGGCGCCAGCGGCTTGGAGCTATACCATCCGGAGTATCAGCTACTCGAAGACGGCCATGATCAGCAGCTCGAAGCACAGCTGACGCCGGTTTACCCAGCCACCGACGGCATTAGCCAGCAACGTCTGCGCATACTGCATGAAGAGTCGCTTGCTCTGCTACGCCAGCACAAAGTCGCCCTCAACGACTTGTTACCCGCCGATTGGTTACAGCAATGGCAACTGCCGACCCTCGAGCAAGCTCTGGTGTTTTTACACCAGCCACCGGCAGACACCCAGTTGGCGCTGCTGGAAAATGGTCAGCATCCAGCGCAGAAACGACTGATTCTCGAAGAGCTGCTGGCACATCAGTTGTCATTGCATCGTTTGCGCGCCCAAGTGCAATCCCATCAAGCGCCAACACTGGCAGAGAAACCGGCGCTGCAGCAGCAACTGCTGCAACAACTGCCATTTACCCCCACCGGCGCGCAAAGTCGCGTGGTGGAAGAAATCGCCGCCGATCTGGCCAGACCCTTTCCCATGCTGCGTCTGGTACAGGGCGACGTTGGCTCAGGCAAAACCCTGGTAGCCGCACTGGCCGCCTGCCAAGCCTTGGCGGCCGGTTATCAAGTGGCGCTCATGGCTCCGACCGAGATTCTGGCAGAGCAGCATTTGCACAACCTGTCGGCCTGGTTTGAGCCCATGGACATTCAATGTGGCTGGCTGGCGGGTAAGGTCAAAGGCAAGGCGCGGCAAAATACGCTGCAACAGCTGGCTGATGGCGGCATTCGCTTGGCCATTGGTACCCATGCGTTGTTTCAAGACGATGTGGCGTTTCACAACCTGGGGCTGGTGATAATTGATGAGCAGCATCGCTTTGGTGTGCATCAACGTCTGTCACTGCGCGAAAAAGGCCGCCAGCAAGGGTTGTCACCGCACCAGCTGATCATGACTGCCACACCGATACCACGTACGTTAGCGATGAGCGCCTACGCCGATCTAGACACCTCGGTCATCGATGAGCTGCCGCCTGGGCGCAGCCCAATTACCACCGTCGCCATCTCCGACCAGCGCCGCGATGAGGTCATTCAGCGCGTGCAGAGCGCTTGCCAGGAAGGCCGACAGGCCTATTGGGTGTGTACCTTAATCGAAGAAAGCGAAGCACTGCAGTGCCAGGCGGCTGAAAATACCGCCACCGATCTGCGTGAAGCCTTGCCGCAACTGCGCATTGGTCTGGTACATGGGCGCATGAAAGCCGCCGAAAAGGCCGCCATCATGGCCGCTTTCAAAGCCCACGAGATCGACCTACTGGTCGCCACCACCGTCATCGAGGTGGGCGTCGACGTGCCCAACTCCAGCCTGATGATCATTGAAAACCCAGAGCGCCTCGGTTTGGCGCAGCTGCACCAGCTGCGCGGTCGGGTCGGGCGTGGCGCTGCCAAAAGCCACTGCGTACTGCTGTATAAAGCGCCGCTGTCACTGACCAGTAAACAGCGCTTGCAAGTGATGCGCGACAGCCAAGATGGTTTTTACATCGCCGAGCAGGATCTGCAAATTCGTGGGCCAGGTGAGCTGTTAGGCACTCGCCAAACTGGCCTGCAGATGCTGCGCATCGCCGACTTGCAACGCGACGGCGATCTGCTGCCGCAAGTGCGCACCATGGCTGAGCAGATCTGGCAAAATCATCCAGAAGCAGTAGAACCGCTGATTCGCCGCTGGCTGGGCGACGCCGAACGATTTGCTACCGTATAATCGAAACAATCTCTGCTATATCTGACCTGAGACAGCGTTTCGACAGCACAACTTCAGCAATGACGATGATCTCTCACCTATACTGTAACGACAGGTAAATTGATCAGGTGACTGACTATGGCGATTCCGGCAACGGTGCGCAAAGTGCTGGAAGATTGGCACGTTCAATATACGCTGACTGACGACGAGGAACTGCTCCGGCTTATGCAAAGTAACGCTCCCGCTTCTTATTCCTCCAAAGTGGCCAACGTCGTGTTTTTAAAGGATGCGGCCGGACAGGTGCAAGTGGTGGTGCCCGGTGATCGCATGCTGGACCTGAACCTACTGGCACATCAATTGGGGCGTCAGTTTGTTGCCTTATCGTCGGCAGAGCTGCAAACACTGAAAACCCGCCATGGCCTGACGGATTTCCCGGCCTTGCCGCAAGTCACCGGCCTAGACAGCTTGGTCGACGATACCTTGTTGGAGCAAGACGAGCTCTACATCGTATCTGGAGCCGAGCATCAGTGGCTGAAGGTGCCAATGGATCAGTTTCGTGCCATGACCGCCAGCTCGCATGTAGGCCGCTATACCGCGCCGCTGCCACTGGATTTGCACTACCAGGACAGCCAGCAAGATTTGTCCGATGTCGAAATCGCCGTTCGCCAGTTCACGCCACTGCGTATTCAACAGCGTTTGGAAGAAACTCTAGACCTGCCGCCATTGCCCGAAACCGCGCGCCGCATTATTGAGCTGCGGGTTGACCCCAATGCCGACAGCGCCAGCCTGGCGCAGACCGTTGAGCTCGACCCCGGCATGTCGGCGCAAGTCGTCAGCTGGGCACGCTCACCGTACTACGGCGTTCGCGGAGAAGTGAAAACCGTGGAAGAAGCGGTGATTCGCGTACTGGGCTTTGATTTGGTGATTAACTTGGCCCTCGGTTTAGCCTTAGGCCGCACCTTGAGCGTTCCAAAAGAGGGGCCTAACGGTTACGCGCCGTTCTGGCAGCAGTCGGTGGTTACTGCAGCGCTGTGCGGCGAACTGGTCAAACGCATGCCCAGTCGCTATCGCCCGAATAGCGGCTTGGCCTATCTGTGTGGGTTATTGCACAACTTCGGTTTTCTGGTGCTGGGGCACGTATTTCCGCCGCAGTTTTCGCTGGTGAATCGCCATATTGAAGCCAATCCACACATCAATCGGTTTTACATCGAACGCCATTTACTGGGCATGACACGCGAGCAGGTCAGTGCCTGCTTGATGCAACAATGGCGCATGCCAGAAGAGGTGGTGACCGCCACTCGCCATTTGCATAACCCCTATTACGACGGCGAGCATCGCGACTATGCGCACTTGCTCTACGTTGCCAGTCGCAGCCTGCGTCGCCATGGCTTTGGTGACGGTCCATTTGAACGCACAGAAGCCCACATCCTGGACGAATTAGGGCTAAACGAAGACACCGTGACAGAAGCCACGGAGCAAGTACTGGAGCAGTTAAACGAGCTGTCCGAGATTGCTCACATGCTTAACCGTTAACCGCTGGCAGGCGGTTAACGAATCCCGTCATCCATTGTTGCAACTGGGGCTGACGGTACAAAGCCACTAACGCTTGCAACTGTTCATTCGGGGTACGTCGGTGGGTGTACAGCAGGAACTCCCGAACCTGCTGGCGCACATTGGCCTGCCACTGCTGCGGCGGCTGCCAATCTGGCAGCACTTGCTGCAATTGTTGATAAACGTCCGTGCGGGTACGCACCATCAACTGCTCAAAATGCATGACTTCATTGAGCTCATCGATCAACGCCAAGCGCGCCGCCGGCGGCGTTTGCAGCCGCAAGCGTTGCACATAATCGAGATACGCTGGCGAACCCTGCTCATGAATTGCCGCCAGTTCACGCTGACGAGCTTGCTGCCAGCCTGCGCTTTGTAACCGCTGCAGTATGTCCAGACGTTGTTGCTCAGACAGTGCCGGCGTTGCTGCCAGCCAGGATTGCTGCAGTCGCTGTGGCGCCCAGCTTGCCGACACTTGGTTGACCAGCTGGTACTGCTGGCCCAGGGTCGCCTGCTCAGCGTTGAGCACCGCTTGGCTAACATGGCGTGCCTGATCGGCCAAGCCCACCACGCCCATCAATTCGGCCACTCGCTGCTGCAGCAAGGTTTCATCGATCACCATCACGGCGGCGGACGGCTCAGCGTCCACTAACGCCAGCTCGTTGGTGTGGCCTGGCAAAGCGATAGCAGCCAGAATCGTTAGCCCTGCGAGTTGCGCCTTCACTGGTCTCTCCGAATTGTGAGCGGTGGTCGGTTATTTTTTCTTACGCGGTTTCAGGTATTTGGCGATGCCCTGGAACCACATCACCAGTGACAGATCACCAGTCACCTTGATGTCTTTGTCCTGAATCCCTTTCATAAAGGCATTCTTATCTTTTGCCGTCAAAATTCTAAGACCTGTGTCGGCATCTTTAAAGCTGATGGTAAACGCCGGTTCCTTGTGCGCTTTGCCTTTGCTTTTTACCGCTTGGTCTTTGATACGGAAGTGGCGTACCACGTTGCCGTCTTCGGTCTGCATCTGGAAAGCAAAGTCTTTGCCTTTGAGCTGCTGCTGGAAGTCCGGGTTTTTGCTGGCATTTTTTTCATCATGTAGCCTAACAGCCACAGCAGCATGCGAAATTTAATCATGTGAAATCCTCTGAAATAGATAAGCTGCAGCGGCGCAGATGTTCGCGCAGCAGCTACAGCAGGCCGGATTTTGCCAGAGCAGGCGCGGCTTGCAAGAGTCCTTCCCGGCCCAATCGACGCAGATGCTTTTTGTTACGCTCAGGAATACGCTCAGGATGAGACACATCGGCCAAAGCCGCTTCAATGTCGGCTTCGCGAATCAAATGCAACATGGGAAATGGTGAACGATTGGAATAGTTGGACCAATCATCCATATCTTCTTCAGCAAACTGATAGCGCGGGTGGAACGTCGCTAATTGCCACTCACCTTCTAAACCCTGATCGACCAGCAGTTGGTCGCATACGTCGACCCAATCTAGGTAGGTGTAGAAATCGTGCAGCGCATTGGGCACGACAAACAGCGCGGTAGGCAGTTGCTGCGGAGACGTTGCAGCGGCTTCGCGCAGCAAGGTAACCAGTGCATGAGTGATGTCGGTGAGTTTGGTCGCGGCGCAGACGTCGATGCGCAATTGCTCGAAGACTGGCGCCGCAAAGGGACAAAGCCCTTCACCTATCACCAATTGCTGAACCCATTCACGGGTCAGCAATTGTGGATCGGAAGCGCTTATTGCACTGCTTCCTTCAGGCCTTTGCCGGCTTTGAACGCAGGCACATTGGCTTCAGGAATCGTGATCGCTTCACCCGTTTGTGGGTTTTTACCCTGACGCTCAGCACGCTTACGAACTTCGAAGGTACCAAAGCCGATCAGGCTTACGCTGTCCCCTTCGCTCAGGGCCTTGGCGACCTGATCGGTGAATGCAGTCACAACCTCAGCGGCTTTTTCTTTGCTCAGGTCAGTTGCTTCAGCGATCGCTGCCGCCAGTTCTGGTTTACGCATGAATTGCTTCCTTTATTGATTAACTCAGCATCACGGTGATGCACACACTGAACCGCCGCTATCAGGGTAACAAGGGCGGCAGTTCTTTGTTGAGCGCTACTTTATTGCTAACTGTGCCGCCGGTCAAAGCGTATCCCAGCAATTCGCCGCCTGGGGCACGAAATTCCGCCTGAATATCACTGCCCTGGCCATCAATTTGCCACGCCCCCTCAACACCGGATTGAGGTGGCGCCACCACCACAGGCACAACCGGGGTTTTGATGGTTACTGGCATCGGCCCAAACGAGACCGGTGTGGTTTGACCAGCCAGGGTTTTGGCCAGCGCGCGCGCCGAGGTCATCAGCGGCAGCACATACAGCAATACCTGGCCGTCGATTTCAGCACAGTCACCCAACGCATAAATGTCGGCTTCACTGGTTTGCAGCGTGCGGTCGACGCAAATACCGCGATTCACTTTTAGGCCCGCTTTCACTGCCAGGTCCAGCCGTGGGCGCAAGCCAATGGCGGACAACACCAAGTCGGCTTCGATTTGCTCGCCGTTGCTGAGCGTGGCGCGCACACCGTCCTCAGTAGTTTCAATACGTGACACCAGCGGCCCTAGGTGAAAACGCACACCCAATGATTCCAACCCGGTTTGCACCGCAGTGGCAGCTGCTGCTGGCAATAAGCCAGGCAATACTTGATCGCAGGGCGCAACGACATCGGATTGGATGCCGCCGTTGGCCAGATCGTTGGCAAATTCACAGCCAATCAGGCCAGCGCCCATGATCAATACGCGCTGCTTGCCGTAGGCGGCACGGCGAAAGCGAGCATAATCGTGCAGGTCGTTCACCGAGAAAATGCGCTGCGCAGCATCGCCTTCAAAGCGCGCGTGCACCACATCCGCCCCCCAAGCCAACACCAGCTTGCTGTACACCACCGGCTCTTCACCGATGAAGACCTTTTTCATCGCCGGATCAATGTTCGTCACACGGGTGTGGGTACGAATGACGATATTCAGTTGCTCGGCCATATCGGCGGCCGACGCCATGGCTAATTGCTCGGCGGTTTTGTCTTTGGTGAAGCCCGTCGACAACATCGGCTTGGAGTAGTTGGCGCCATCATCCGCGGTGATGATCAGAATCGCTTGCTCGGGATTCAGTTTGCGCAGCTCTTTCACTAAGTTGTAACCGGCCAAGCCTGAGCCAATCACGACGATGGGAGCATCGGTGTGAGTCATATCGGGAACCTAATGAGTATTTAGCCAGGAAAGCGGTCGCCGCGGGCGGCGACCCGTTGGATCAGATCTCGACCATCTCGAAATCTTCTTTACCGACGCCACAGTCGGGGCAGATAAAATCGTCGGGAACATCTTCCCAGCGTGTGCCAGCAGGGATGCCTTCATCGGGCGCTCCTTCTGCCTCATCGTATATCCAGCCACACACGACGCACTGCCATTTTTTCATGGTTCGTACTCTCTCAAACTTTCACGGAGGGCTAAAACTACTGGCGCAATGGGTGAAAAGCAACGGTCTTTTGCGGGCATATGCGTGCGCATTGGCCGCATTGCACTTGCCAGCTCCTTACCTTTAGCGCATGCTGCGCGCCGATGAAAACCACCTCCGCTCCCCTTGCGCCTAGCCCGGAAAAAGGCGGCCAACATTTTCACCCTCTGGCACCGTTATGGTCCGGTCAGCGGCGTCGCTTGTTACCCCAGCTCAGCCCACTGTGGCGCGATTGGCTGCTGCATCCCGGCTCGTTAAGCCAGCGCCTGGATGAACTGCGACCCGGCGCATTTTGGGTGCATGTCGTCAACGAGCAATGTGGCCATGCCAATGCGTTTGAACGCCAAGTCATGGCGTTACCCAATGGTGCAACCGTCTGGCAACGAGAAGTGGTGCTGTGGGTAGCGGAAGTACCTCTGGTACGAGCGCGCACCGTGGTGCCATTGTCGGCACTGCAAGGGCCTCTGCGGCGCCTGCGGGCTCTTGGCAATCGCTCGTTGGGCAGCTTTCTGTTTCGCCAACCGGGCATGCAGCGCAGCCCATTGCAGGTGTGCCGCAGTCAGCTAAGTGGCTGGCAACATTGCCGTTATTCCATATTTACTCTGCAACACTGCCCCATTCTGGTGAGTGAAGCATTTTGTGACGACTTGCCCCAGCGGCTGGCACAGCTGAGTGGGTGCGACGTGCACCACGCTGAGGCATAATACTGGCCTTCGCCCATACTGCTGGACTGCTTGTGCGCACCCTGGTTACCCAACAACTCGATAAGCTTTGGCCCGCCTGGATTCACTGGGTGCAGCTAACACGCCTTGACCGCCCTATTGGTTCTTACCTGCTGTTGTGGCCAACCTTGGCGGCCTTGATCATCGCCGCACATGGCATGCCTGCACTAGGCAATGTGGTCATTTTTGTTGTTGGGGTGTTTCTGATGCGCTCAGCCGGCTGCGTCATTAACGACTTTGCCGACCGTAAAATCGATGGTCACGTTAAGCGCACCAAAGATCGGCCGTTAGCGACCGGCAAACTCACCAGCAAACAAGCACTCACTGGGTTTGCCATGCTGATCAGCTGTGCGTTTGTGCTGGTGCTGATGACCAATCCTTTCACCATTGCCTTGTCTTTCGCTGGGCTGGCATTGGCCTCGATCTACCCGTTTATGAAACGCCATACTCACATGCCGCAGTTGTTTCTGGGCGCGGCGTATTCGTGGTCCATCCCCATGGCGTTCGCGGCACAAAGCAATGAGCTACCGCAGGTGGTGTGGCTACTCTACTGCGCCAATCTGACCTGGACCGTGGCCTTCGACACCATGTACGCCATGGTCGATCGGGACGACGACTTGCGCATCGGGGTGAAGTCCACCGCGGTACTGCTCGGCGACCTAGATGTGGCCGCCGTGGCCAGCTTGATGGCAATCACCGGGCTGTTCTACCTGCTGGCTGGGCAACAGCTGCAACTGGGCCTGTATTTCTATCTCGGTTGGGCGTTGGCGCAAGCGTTTGCCGCCTGGCAAATCTGGCACATTCGCCAGCGCCAGCGCGAAGATTGCTTTCGCATGTTTCGCCTGAGCCACTGGTATGGGGCACTCATTTTTGCCGGCATCGCCGCGCACTACGCCTGGCTGTAAGCGCGATCAGACCGCGTAGGTAAAAACCCTGCCTGTCACATGGCTGTAACATTCTCTGGCTGTAATAGCGGCGCGGAAGAGACTATGACAGTTACGTGACATAATTATGAGTAAATCAGGCAAGACCGTGCTCATCGTTGACGATGAAGCGCCGATTCGGGAAATGATCGCAGTTGCCTTAGAGATGGCCGGCTATGAATGCCTGGAGGCAGCCAACGCTCAAGAAGCCCACTCCCACGTGGTGGATCACAAACCCGACATGATTTTGCTGGACTGGATGTTGCCCGGTACCAGCGGTGTTGAGTTTGCTCGTCGACTGAAGCGCGAGGATCTGACAGCCGAGCTGCCCATCATTATGCTCACGGCCAAAGGTGAAGAGGACAACAAGGTGCAGGGCCTGGAAGCCGGTGCCGATGACTACATCACCAAACCCTTCTCCCCACGCGAATTAGTGGCGCGGCTAAAAGCCGTGTTACGTCGCACCACGCCGCAGGGCATCGAAGAGCCGATCGAAGTCGGTGGCTTGATTCTCGATCCTGTGTGCCATCGAGTGACCTCCTTTGAGGCGCCGATCGACATTGGCCCCACCGAATACCGCTTATTGCAATTCTTCATGACTCATCAGGAGCGTGCCTACTCGCGCGCTCAGTTGCTGGATCAGGTCTGGGGCGGCAATGTCTACGTCGAAGAGCGCACCGTCGACGTGCACATTCGTCGCTTGCGCAAAGCGCTGGGCCAGGCACATGAGCACCTGATTCAAACGGTGCGGGGTACCGGTTACCGTTTCTCGACCAAAGCCTCGTAAGTTGTGGTCCAGGTATGGCGCAGGGAATTGCGCCGGCTACTACTGTTGCTGCTGGCGGCGGCGTTAGCAGGCCATCAGTTCGGCTACACAGGTTGGGCACTGTTTGCCACCTTACTGGGCTATGTTGGCTGGCAATGGTTGCAACTGGCCCGTTTGCATCGCTGGCTGGCCAGCGGCCAGAGTAAGACTTTGCCGTCAACATTGGGGATCTGGGGACAAGTGTTTCGTCAGACCCAAAGCCTGCAACGACGCAGTCGCCAGCATCATCAACGCCTGACGGCGGTCATCAACCGCATTCAAGACTCCACTGCCGCATTAAAAGACGCTGTACTGATGGTCGACAGTCACGGCAACCTAGAATGGTGGAATACTGCCGCCACCCAGTATTTGGGCCTGCGTGCGCCAACCGACGTTGGCCAGCAAATGACCAATCTGATTCGCAATCCAGACTTTAAGCGCTACTTTGATCGCGTCGATTATCGTGAACCATTGACCATCGCCTCGCCGGTCAACCCGCAGCAGCAATTGCAGTTCAACATCACCCTGTTTGGCCGCAAGGATCGTTTGCTGCTGGTGCACGACGTCACCCGCTTGGTCCAGCTGGAGCAAATGCGCAAGGACTTCGTCGCCAATGTCAGCCATGAGCTGCGCACACCACTGACGGTGATTCGTGGTTACGTTGAGACCTTGCAAAGCGCCGCCGATCATCTGCCGGGCCGCAGCCAACGCATGCTGGAGCAAATGGCGCAGCAGTCTCAGCGCATGGAGCTGCTGATTACCGACTTACTGACCTTGTCGCACTTAGAAACCGACCTGCCGGATGACCCGACTGAGGTCGATGTGCACGACTTGATCGCACAGATTTGCGCCGATGCACGGGCGCTCAGCGGTGAGCGCCAGCATCGCATCAGTCATCAAGTCGACAGCGGCTGGATGATCGCCGGTTATGGCCCAGAGCTGCGCAGTGCGTTCTCTAACCTGATTTTTAATGCGGTGAAGTACACACCAGAAGGAGGGCAAATCGATGTCCGCTGGCAGGTAGACGATAACGAAGGCGTGCTAGCGGTGAGTGACACCGGCATCGGCATCGCGGAACATCACTGGCCACGGCTGACCGAGCGTTTTTATCGCGCCGACCCCAGTCGCAATCCAGATACCGGCGGCACTGGGCTGGGTTTAGCCATCGTAAAACATGTGTTGTTGCGCCACGAAGGGCATTTGAGCATCGACAGTCGCATGGGCAAGGGCAGCACTTTCTACTGCCACTTTCCACGTCAGCGTCTGCAGCAGCGGGTTAGCGAACCCGCGCTATGAATTTAGACAGGATGGCGAGCTTTTCCGGATCGTCGTCCACGTAACGAATCACGGTTTGAATGGTTTGCGCCTCTGGATGCGCCTCTTGCGCTTGCAGTGTGCGGATATAGCCATTGATGCGCGCCACTTCGTCTTGCTCTTCGCCCAGCATGATGTCCACCACCACAGTTTCCAGCAGCCCAGGCAATGAGCCCTCGCGGCGAAACACGCCGACCAGCTCTTGCAAGCTGATGTCTTTGATCACCAGTTTCACCGAGCCACCCGAGCCAAAACGCACACTGGCAACCGCCTTGGCTTTATTGCCCTTGCCAACCTTAACCGACGCCGCCGACGGCGCACTGCTGGCGGCCGGAGCTTCGGGCGCAGCAGGCGGTGCACTTTTGGCAGCAGATTGCCCCATCAATACCGAGGCGCCGCCCATGTCCTGCTGAACTTTGGCGGCCGGCTGAGCAGCTTTACCGCCCGTCAGCACACTGGCCGAGTCATTCACTGGGTTGCTACTGCCGCCCGCACCACCCGGTTTGACCTTGTGATGGCGGTACACCATCTTCGACAGCTTGGCGGTGAAGTTATCGCGGGTGAAAGGTTTGCCGATGTAGTCCGACACCCCAGCGGTAACGGCTTTCACCACATGATCACGCTCGCCACGACTGGTGATCATCATAAACGGCGTTTTTTTGTAGCGCTCATCGCTGCGCATCCATTGCAGCACCTCCAAGCCAGACATTTCCGGCATTTCCCAATCGCACAGCACCACATGAATTTCGTTGCTATTCATGATGGCGGTGGCTTTGCGACCATTGATGGCTTCGTGCAAGGTGCAGCCGGGATAAATCTCCTTTACCGCCTTTTTCACCAAGTCGCGGATGAATGCCGCGTCGTCTACCACCAAAATATTCAGCTTTGCCATGCTTGGCCCTTACCCATCAGAACTCTTCACAGCATAGCCGACGGATGGCTGTGACGCTGGCAAAGTAAAGTGCTGCATGCGCAGCCGCGTGGCACCAATGACCGCTGCGGACATGACAAACCAGTTAAGGATTGGCACCAACAAGGTCACCGACACCACTGCCCCCAAGCCCATCACCGTGATGCGCCGCTGTGCCAGTTGTTGGCGCATCTGCTTAAAGCTAACACCGTGGTTGTCGTAGGAATAATCCAGGTATTGCAGGCCCAGTACCCAGCTGCCAAACAGGAACCACAGCAACGGACTCACCACATTGACTACTGGAATCAAGGTGATGATGAACAGTAAAAAATAGCGCGGCAGGTAATAAGCCATTTTGGTCAGCTCGCGCCCCAGCGTGCGCCACACCATCGGCCAGATGTCTTCATCCGGTACTTGGCCGCCGGCTTGCACTTCTACCTTTTCACTCAACAAGCCATTGAACGGGCTGGCAATCAGCATCAGCACGGCACTGAAGAAGTACGCCATCACCAGCATAAAGGCCAACACCATCAATGGCATCAAGATCCAATACAGCCACTCCAACCACGACGGCAGTGACGACACAATCCACTCGGTGGCGTCATCAAGCGCCTGCACGCCCCACCACGTGCCTGCCGACAGCAACACAATGTTCAGCAACAGCGGCAAGGCAACGTAGCGACGCAGCCCCGGCTGAGTCAGGCTGGACAAACCAGAGAGCCAATAGCGTGCTCCGAGAAATGGGTTGCCTTTCATAGCGATCTCCGTGCATTCAAGGGGTCGCTTTTATACAATGCGTGCCCGCCGAGCACCAGCCATGCCCTGGTCGCCTTCGTGCTTGCTATGTTTTTTGCAATCGCCCGAGATTTTCAACCATGACCCCCGAGCGCTTACAGCGTATTACCGCCACTCTGGATAAACGCCAGCCGGACCTGACCGTATTAACGGACGAAGTGTATAAACCTCATAACCTGGCTGCCATCGCCCGTACTTGTGATGCGGTGGGGATTCCAGATATCCATGTGGTGTGGCCGCGAGATCGCTATCGTTTGCGTACCGCCGCCACCGCAGGCTCTGCCGAGTGGGTAAACGTGCATACCCATGCCAATATCGAAGGCGCTATTCAGCAGTTTCAGCAGCAAGGGTACAAAGTCGTCGCAGCGCATTTGACCGACGATGCCATCGATTATCGCAACTACGACTTCACCCAACCGACAGCGCTGCTGATGGGCACCGAACGTGAAGGCGTCAGTGCCGTAGCCGCGGGCTTGTGTGACCATCATCTGGTCATTCCGATGCACGGCATGGTTGAGTCGTTTAACGTCTCTGTTGCCGCTGCCATCATGCTCAACGAAGCGCAATATCAACGCCAGCGCGCCGGTCTGTACGACCAACCACGGTTGCCTGAAGCACACTACCAGCGCTTATTGTTTGAGTGGAGTCAGCCGCAACTGACCAAGCAGTGTAAAAAATACGGCGTGCCCTACCCACAGCTGCGTGAAGACGGTGAAGTGGCCGATCCGCAAGCGTTCTCGCGCTTAATCAATGAGCTCAGCGCGCAACGGCAACAAAGCTAGGTTGCGTAAAACCTGCGCGCCACTGCATCTGCTGCACTGGCGTGCGCTGATAGCGGAAATCACTGCGCCAGAAGTCCAACAGGGTTTGCTTAGCAGCCTCGGTCACGTCACTGCCGAGTACCAGTGCGCGTATCGCCTTGGGCGGGATTCGAACTAGGGCGTTGTCGACACCAGCCACGGTGACGCACTTATCTTGCTGATGGCGATTCAATAGCAACCGGTACTCACCCAGTGTTTGATACTCCGGCGGGTCGACCAATAAAGTCGGCGGATATAGGCGCGTCGCCTGTGTCTGATACACCACAGGTTGCAGCTCAGCCTGGGGCCAAGCCGCCGGGTCTAACGCCAACCATACAGCCTGGAGCCCGGCAGGGTGTTGCATCCAGGCGAGGGCATTGTCTGCTCGGCAAAAGAAGCGCTGCATCAGCCAGTCTTCCAACTGCCCCAATTGCTGCGCGGTTTTAACCTGTCGCTGCTGCGCCAATTGGCTTTCTATCTCAGCCCGCTTACTTTCCGCTTGCGCTTGAAACTGCTCCAGCGTCAGCAGAGACGCCACCGATGGCGGCAAATTCTCATACGCCCGCTGCAGGTAACTCTGAAAGTCATCTTCGCTGACGGCAGCGGCGTCTTCCGTCGCTTGTTGCTGATGCCAGGCCAGTGACCAACTGCGCGCCTCCGGGACAGCAATCACTCCTCGTTTGAGCAAGAAAATCAGCTCCTCGCCACAGGCCAAATAGCGCCACCGCGCAGCCTGTGTCGTGGCCGGAAGATCGCCGTCTACAGCCATCATTTACCACTCCTGAGAAAGTAGCGGACACCCTTGTGAGATATCTCTTACAAGGCAGTGAGACATGTCGATAAAACACCCCTGCTGGTTGTCCCAAAAGTCACTGCGAACATGGGTAAACCCCTGATTTCATGGGCTTTCTAGCGAAAAAGTTTTTTCCAACACGGTCACAGTATAAACATGGACGACTTTTTCCTCGCCGCCATTCTGCTATTGTAAATCCTGTACGGAGGCACTGAGACAGGACGTCTCATCTTCAGGACGAAGAACACAACAGGACGTTAAGGAATAGGTCAGGAGACCTACAAGGAAGACGGCAAAGGATGCCACAAGGACGTTGCTCAGGAGAGCATAGCCAGGAGGCTAAACGCAAGGGACGCGACACGGAGGGTATACCGGCTCAGGACGGCCGCAAGGACGACGACAGGTCAGGATGATCTAGGGTGCTGTGGCGCTGCAGACAGGATGTTTGCAGCGCCCGATTTATTTCTGGGCCCCGAAAAATCATTAACTCTTTTTATAGCGCTCCGCCAACACGCCCACCGCGACAAAACAGCCCACCACAGCCAACAGCATCTGCCACCCCGGCAACTGGCGTAACCAACTCTCGACCACAGGCGTTAGCCAGACGGACAACGCGCCATAACCAAACGCACACAGCGCAATAAATACCGACACCCGCAACCACACCGGCCTGCGCCGCATCAGGTGGCGCACCAAATCGTTGATGCTATCGCCAAAAATCACCAATAGCGTGGCCACCAGGGCCAAAGCAATATCATCGGTGTGGGGGCGCAAGTAACTTGCCAGTTGATTCAGCCAGGACATCGTAGCCTCCGTTTTTCGCTCAGGCAGTGTGAGGGATGGGCTGGAGGGCAGCAAGCGAGAGGCATAAAAAAACCCGCTCGATGAGCGGGTTTTTAATATGGTGCCGGCACCAAGAGTCGAACTCGGGACCTACTGATTACAAGTCAGTTGCTCTACCAACTGAGCTATACCGGCTAAGTGGGCGGGGATATTACTGATGGTGAGCGCAGTCGTCAACCCTTTATTTTCGATAAATGTCTGATTCTTCTTTAGTTTTCCCACACGGCTAAAACGCTGCTGCGAATTCATAAAAATGTCACAATGGTGTTTGGATTTTTCTGCACAATACGGGGCGCGTGATGAGTGGCAGTCATATTCTGGTGGTCGACGATGAACCGGCCATTGCCGAGATGATTTCAACCAGCCTAGAGCTGGCGGGTTTTCAAGTGAAACGGGCCGCCAACGGGCACCTGGCACATCAGATGATCGTTAACGAGCGCCCGGATCTGGTATTACTCGATTGGATGATGCCAATGCTGTCTGGCATTGAGCTGACCAAGCGGCTGAAGAAAGATGAACGTACCGCAGACATTCCAATCATTTTGCTGACCGCTCGTGGCGACGAAGACGACCGCATTCAAGGCCTAGACGCCGGCGCTGATGATTATGTGGTGAAGCCGTTTTCACCGCGCGAGTTAGTGGCGCGCATTCGCGCGGTATTGCGCCGTAGCCCTGGCGTCAATGAAGACGGCTGCTTGCGGGCCGGCCTTACGGTGCTGGATCGCAGCGCACAGAGCTGCACCATAGATGGCGAAGCCATTAGCTTAGGGCCATTGGAGTATCGCTTGCTGGAGTTCTTTATGCTGCATCCGAATCGCGTATACTCCCGCGCCCAGCTGCTCGATCGTGTATGGGGTGGCAATGTTTATGTCGAAGACCGAACCGTGGACGTGCACATTCGTCGTCTGCGCAAGGCCCTGAGTCCACAAGACCAGCAGGCCATGATTCAAACGGTACGTGGAGCCGGTTATCGCCTGACTCCCGACACGTTTGAATCCGGAGAAACCGCTCAAAACAAGTGAGGTAGCCCTTGCAACAGGGGATTTGGCAGAGAGAGTTGCTGCGCGTCGCAGTACCTGTGGGATTGGGCTTGGCAGCGGGTTGGTCGGTGGACTATCCATTGCCCGGTTTACTGGTCGGCATGGCGGCAGCACATGCCATGTCGCTCCGAGCGATGGCCAACTTGTACCGCTGGAGTCACCGTTTTGGCTCGCCGCCACAAGACAGCGGCTTGGTCGGCTACAGTGTCGACCGCATCGTGCGGCGTGAGAAAAACCTGCGCAGCAAGTTGAGTCAGCAGGCCCGTCAGCTGCGCCGCTACAACGAAGGCTTAGAATCGTTGCAAGACGGCGTGTTAATCATCGATGCCGAAGGCTACATCACCAATTTCAACTCCGCGGCGGTCAGGCTGCTCGGCCTGCGCAACGAAGACTTGGGGCAGCACGTTAAGAATCTGCTACGTACCCCAAAATTTACCAAGTACTTTGATCGCGGCGATTACAGCAAAGCACAGCAGTTCGACTTTAATCATGTGCGCCCACAAACCCTGATGGTGCAAATCACCCAATTTGGTGTCGACCAAAAAGTGATGCTGGTGCGTGACGTCACCGAACGTAAACGCGTCGAAACCATGCGCCAAAACTTTATCGCCGATGTCTCCCACGAGCTGCGCACGCCGTTAACCGTGATTAACGGCTATCTGGAAATGCTGCAAGACATGGAATTGCCCGCCAGCTTAAACAAAGCCTTGGGGCAAATGTCGAGCCAGGGTGAGCGCATGCAAAGTCTGGTGAACGATTTGATTGAACTGTCGCGTTTGGAAAGCGCCAACAGCGACAGTGCCGGCGATTATTTCAACCTGCAGCACTTGGCCCACAGCGTGATCGATCAGCTGCAGTCCTATGACCACAACACCGTCTCCTTACAATGTGAGGTGGACGTTGAAGTGCAGGGCTTTGTTGATGAAATGCGCACTGTGCTGAGCAACCTGCTGACCAACGCCTACAAATACGGCGGCGATGGCGAAGTACAACTGACCATCGAAAATGCCGCACACGGCGTACGCGTCAGTGTGTCCGATCAAGGGGATGGCATCGCCGCAGAGCATCTCACACGCTTAACCGAGCGCTTTTATCGCGTCGATGATTCACGTGAGTCCAGCGTTGGTGGCTCAGGGCTAGGTTTGGCAATCACCAAGCATGCATTGGAGCATCATGGCGCTCAGTTAGAGATTGAATCCGAGATCGGTAAAGGCAGCACCTTCAGCTTTGTGATACCAGCCGAGCGGGTACAACCAGCCTAACAACGCTCATCTAGCAACAGCACTGCGGCGAGCACTGAAATCACCTCGCCGTAGTGAGCGCTGTGACAATGTCGTTTGGTTTTTATTTGGTATTAAACTGCAGCCACATAGCGTTACATTTTTATTGAAAAATAAGGCGGGAAAATATCTTTAATATTGGACCATGTTAGAAACAGTATTGGCGTGCACACTAACGTAATTATGGCCAATCAGAATCACTCGGCGGCCGGCGATAATATCGGCTTCAACTTGCTCAACACCTTCTTGCAGCTGTGTGCGCTGACGCTCGATGGTTTTTCGCATTTCGCTACGAATGACATAGCCCATTTCATCGCTGATATCACGGTCAAATCCTGACTCTGACTCGAAATGCCGCTATTGGTACCGGCCCGATAGATATCCACCGCTTGGCGGTTGGTAATGCCATTATTATAAAAATTAATAACATTATCGACATGGGGGTCGATGGCCGTATCGGCAGAAGCATTTTTCTGCTCCAGGACCTTTTCAGCAATGGCCAAAGCCAAACCGTCGTATTCAGAGCTGCCGGGGCCGGTATAGGAGTTGGAGGAAGCAAGTTCCTCAATCACTACGCCATCGCCGGACAAAAAGTCTGCTCGTCGCAAACTACGTAGAGTTTGGAAAACTGAGTCTGGATCAGCGTATGTAGTTGGCAGATAATAGATTTTGGTCAATGAGTCATCGATATCTAAATCATCACCATTAACCGGACAGTAAGATTCCGAGTATGCAGAAGATATAGCGAGACCTATAAAACCCGTGACAATATACTTAAGGATTGGCATATTTTTCACACTCTTCACGCGATATATTTCCATACTTTTTCGATTGCGTTGCAAACCAACTAAGGAACTGATTATGAGATTTTTTCCTTTCATCTGTATTAACCACAAATGACTGTATGCTCGAACGATAGTCATTGCCCTTGTTATACGGCGTACCGGAGTAATCAAAAAAGCATGAGATCATTTTCTGGTATTCATTCTTTGCATGTGTTAGCTGCTTTAGGTCTTCGGTATCGGCTAACTCCATCCTCTTTTGAAGACCATAAGCCGTCCATAATGTCGCACGATAAAGCTGAAACTTATCGCCATACAGTTCATATAATCCGTGCTCAACTTCATCGCGTACGCCATTGCCGTCAGTATCAATACCCTCAATGGTTTCGCGGGCAGCAAAGAACTTTGGCTTAGGCGGCAGTTTTTGTGCGTCGATTTCTTTAATGGTCAGGGTATGGCGGCTGGTATCGCTGGCGACTAATTCTACTGGGGTGTCTTCCACCACGTCTTGGCTGTGCAGCGTTAGCTGGCCTTGCTCGTTTTTGACCAGCTCCAGCGGTGCATCGCCAGTGTCGACGATCCAGCTCACCGGACGATGGTTAATATGAGTAGGCAATAGCAGTTGGCTGCGCTCATCCATACTTGCCGGCACTGTGCTTTCTTGCGGGCTGCTGGTGTCGGGTTCGGGCGTAACTTCCACCGTGGTGTTGTTAGAGCCCGATGAGCCGCTGCCACCGCAGGCAGCCTGCAAGGTACTGAGGGCGGCCAAGGTCACCCAGTGAGTTATGTGAGTGGTCATTGTTTGATCCTCAAGATTAGGAACCTCTAAATGGCTCTGCGCGAGTGCAGCAGGCTTTTATAACAAGGCGGCGATGGCAGTATATGGCAGTTATTGGGCACCGACGGATTTTTGAGATACGGCTTTATTTCCGCTAAGCCCTATGCCCTCCTTGAGGGATCTTATCCCTCACGCCGGGCGGGCGAGCTCCCTGCTTTACGCTGCACAGGCCGTATTTCCTGATTTGCCAATGCTGTGGTCGCCGCAACGTCCAACAGCCTGCATCCCGGCAGGATGTTGGCGGGTGCTGCCGTCCGGGCAGCCCCGGCGGGCACAGCCATTGCCAACTCAGGCGGCCTGCTAAGGCGCGGAAGACCTAACCGCTAAACCGAGAAATGAGATACAGAGTTTAAAATGAGATGTCAGGCCTGTTCACTTAGTCTGTCCATTCTAACCGCCGCTACATAAGGCAAAAACTCGGGGTTACGCTTTTCTAGTGCCTCCATAATGCCATTAGCACGCAAACCACCATAACCATGGCCAATCAGAATCACTCGATGACCGGCGATAATATCAGCTTCTACTTGCCCGACACCTTCTTGCAGCTGCGTACGCTGGCGCTCGATGGTTTTTCGCATTTCGCTACGAATGACGTAGCCCATTTGATCGCTGATATCACGATCAAAACCCGCCTCTGGCTCGGTTAAAATACCGTTATTGGTGCCGGCTCGATAGATGTCCACCGCTTGGCGGTTGGTAATGCCATTATTATAAAAATTAATCACATTATCGACATAAGGGTCGATGGCCGTATCGGCAGAAGCATTTTTCTGCTCCAGTACCTTTTCAGCAATAGCCAAGGCCAGACCGTCGTACTCGGAGCTGCCGGGGCCGGTATCGGAGTTGGAGGATGGGAGTTCATCAATGATGATTCTGTCATCAGCAAGAAAATCAGCGACTTCAAGAGCACTTATAACAGAGTCAACCAAACTTGCATCAGTGTATGTTGTTGGCAAAAAGTAAACTTTGGTTAATGAACCACTATTAGTTACTTCACCTTCGGAAATAGGGCAGTAATTTTCCGCATACACCGATGACACTATAAAGCTAAAAACAATAGCGGCAGTATTTTTAAGGTTTGGCATATTTTTCACACTCACCCTCTGGTACGGTTACGGCTCTTCTCGACTGAGTAGAGTGCCAACGAATGTACTTTGAATGCGCTTTTTTTCTTTCGTCCGTATTGATAACAAAGGAGCGTATCGCTGCAAGATAATCTCCCAAATTATACGAAGGCACCCCCGAGTACTGGACAAAACATGAAACCCTTTTCATGACTTCATTTTTGACATAATTGTAGTCCTCTAGGCTTTATGACCCTGAGACTTCGATCATCATCTGAAATTCATTAGCCCTCCATAAGCTCGCACGATAAAGCTGAAAATTTTCACCATATAGCTCATACAACCCATGCTCTACTTCATCACGGACACCATTGCCATCGCTATCGATGCCTTCAATGGTTTCGCGCGCAGCAAAAAACTTGGGCTTTGGCGGCAGTTTTTGCGCGTCGATTTCTTTAATGGTCAGGCTATGGCGGCTGGTATCGCTGGCGACTAACTCTACCGGGGTGTCTTCCACCACGTCTTTACTGTGCAGCGTTAACTGGCCTTGCTCGTTTTTAACCAGCTCCAGCGGTGCATCGTCAGTGTCGACGATCCAGCTGACTGGGCGATGGTTAATATGAGTAGGCAATAGCAGTTGGCTGCGCTCATCCATACTGGCTGGCACTGTGCTTTCTTGCGGGCTGCTGGTGTCGGGGGTGACGTCCACCGTGTCATTGTTGGGTGAATCAGTGGTAGAACCCGATGAGCCGCTGCCACCGCAGGCAGCCAGCAAGGTACTGAGGGCGGCCAAGGTCACCCAGTGAGTTATATGAGTGGTCATTGTTTGATCCTCAAGATTAGGAACCTCTAAATGGCTCTGCGCGAGTGCAGCAGGCTTTTATAACAAGGCGGCGATGGCAGTATATGGCAGTTATTGGGCACCGACGGATTTTTGAGATACGGCTTTATTTCCGCTAAGCCCTATGCCCTCCTTGAGGGATCTTATCCCTCACGCCGGGCGGGCGAGCTCCCTGCTTTGCGCTGCACAGGCCGTTATTCCTGATTTGCCAATGCTGTGGTCGCCGCAACGCCAACAGCCTGCATCCCGGCAGGATGTTGGCGGGTGCTGCCGTCCGGGCAGCCCCTGCGGGCACAGCCATTGCCAACTCAGGCGGCCTGCTAAGGCGCGGAAAACCTAGGCGCTAAACCGAGATATAAAATCATCTCACACTTTGCCGCGTCAGAGTCTCCAGTCATTAACATCACTCTCGCAACGCCAAGTCGGCCTGAGATGGCGCCGCCAACCAGTGAAGGCGACCAAGCTGGGCAGCAGGGATGCTGGCCAAGCAAACGGGGCGCGGGATTCGCCCTGTTTGTGCGCTACCCGTCGCCAAACTGCTTGGCGGTCTAGCCACGCCATCTTGGCCGGGAGCGGGATTGTTAAGAGGGGCGGGCCCCCCTCAACTGAAAAGCCCGTGCGTAGCCGGGCGAATCACTACGACTTCACAAGATCAAACACTAAACGTCAGACCATACGTTTATGCATCAAGTTTGGTTGTGAGTGAACTTAAAACTCAAATACTCAGGGCCCCTATTTACTGGCCTGGCGCCGATGGTAACTTACAAACTCGCGGTTTATTTCGTTCAAACCCGCTGCGATGTCGTTGAGATGGCTGGACAAATACTCCGCTACTGCGTCTTTACTGGGGTTAAAGCGCTGAATATTAAGCTTATACAGTTCATACACAGCCGGTGCCAATTGCTGCAAAATCAGCGTTGGGCTTTCGGCTTTAAGCATATAGTGCAGATACAAAATAATGTGCTGCATTTGCTCTTCAAGGCCAGCGCTGTTTAATAATGCCAGCTCATCGGCAGCGGAACTCAACGCGGTTAAGCGCTCGCTCACCAGCTCCGCATCCAGCTGCTCAGCCGAGCGATTTTCGCCATACCACCAGTCGGCGAAATAATTGGGGAAACGTTCCATTATGCTCATATTATTTCTCCTCCGGGCCTTGAGTACGAATGGGGTAGTTGAGGCGAAGGTTGTCATCTGGTAGTGGTGGCAGCTGCGACCAATCCCGATGCTCCACTAGCCACTGAGGGATATAGCGGTTTTCAACGGTTACGCGATAACCTAAGCGGTCGTAGGCCAAGGCTGCTAGGCCCATTAGAGGCAGCGAGAGAGCGTCTCGTGGCACTGCCGTTTCAGCATGTTTTGTGTAAAAAGCCTGACGCAGTAACAGAGCGTTTTCGATGGCTTGATTAAAACGCTGCTCACCTTCGTCAAACACGACGGTGGCAATGGCATCCAGTTGCGGTGTAATGCAGTGATACACATATTCTTCAAAATGCCCACCGGCTTCGATGGTCGTGGGACTGTACATCGCCATCAGCAATGCATCACGAGCATCGCTCTCACACAGTAGGCTCTGATATATCAAGGCCAAATCGGTATAAACCGTATGTTTATCGCCACAACTGGAGTTAATTTGCTCTACGTCCAACTTGGCTAATTGTGACAGTGCTTTGGCATCACGCATTACCCAGCTGCATTGCACGGCAGTCATCCAGTGATTTGGCCCTGGTAGCTGACCACGATCACTAACATACACTCGGTGCACAGTATCATCTAAAACAAAGTCGATGGTCTCGCCAACATGCTGTGGATAAAGTGCATAACCAACGGAGAACTGCTGCAATCGACGCATCAAATAGTACGAAGTTGAGCTTTCAGGTTCTAAATAAGCTTCGCACGCTAAAGCAAATTCATATGAGTCTGCTTCCATTTTTGTTAGCCCACCAAACAATGGCAACCTTCTCTTGTAGCGCTCTACCATCCAGTCAATAGCACTGCCTTTGGAGGTAACAGACTTCTCGTAATCTTCTTCTGTTATATCGCCATGAATCATTGTAATTTCTCCGGTTATAAGTCGAACTCAGAGACAACGTAATTGTTGCTTAGACTACCATCTGGGTTGAGCGGCTGACGAACTGACATATAACGCAACTGACCGGAGTCTTGGAGCATTACTAGAAGCTGTTTCATAACCTTCAGTCCGATATAATAATCAAAACTATCAGCTTCAACTCCTCCACCATGAAACGTTCAACCTCAGAACTGACCGACCAACAGTGGGCACACATTGAGCCTTGTTTACCCAGCCTGCCTCGTGGCAAAGGGGGTCCCAAACCTATCAGCAATCGAGCCTGTTTCGAGGGCATTTTATGGGTCTTACGTTCAGGTGCGCGCTGGCGTGATCTACCCGAGCGCTATCCTTCACCGAGTACCTGCTGGCGCCGCCTTCAGTACTGGGAAGAGCAAGGTGCATGGGTCAAAGCCTGGCGTAAGCTTCTTCGCGTTCTGGATCAACAGTCGCGGTTAAATTGGGAAGAATCGTTTTCTGATGGTAGTTTTGCACCCGCAAAAAAAGGGGCCTCGGTGTTGGAAAAACCAAGCGTGGTAAGGGGTCGAAGTGGATGATAGTCGTCGATGGCGAAGGCATTCCAATCGGGCTGACACTTGGCTCAGCGTCACCGGCGGAGGTCAATCTGATTGAGGCTTTGTTAAATGTTTCCTATGGCAAGAGCAAGGTGAAGCGTTTGATTTACGATAAAGCGGCAGACTCTGATCCTCTGCGAATGGCGTTAAAGAAACGGGGCGTTGATCTCATTTGTCCACATCGTCGAAACAGGAGAAAAGCGCCGCTGCAAGATGGTAGAAAGCTGAGAAGGTACGACCGTCGCTGGAAAGTAGAGCGCACTTTTGCTTGGCTTGGAAATTATCGGCGATTAGTGGTTCGATGGGAAAGAAAGCTCTCAATGTATCGAGCCTTCTTTCACGCCGCCTGCATGATGATCGTGCTAAAGAAGTTGTGAAACAGCTTCTAGCTCTTTCACAACCTCATGATCTGGCCCAAGCTTCGCCCGATAGTTCGCAATAATATCATCCATATACTCTTTAGTGCCTTGCTGGGCACGCTTACCACTTAGGTTATCGTCATGTTTTATTTGGCGTGAACCAAGGCGGCTATTGCCTCCTTTGGCCTCGACAATCACTAAGTTGCCATCATCATCCCAAAAGGCCATGTCAAACTCACCTTGCTTGCCATTGCCCATTTGTTCATTGGCTTCATCCAGTTCCTTAAAGCGATCATAGCCTTCTCTGTTAAAGTGCTTGTCTGCTACGTGCTCGCCAATTTCTTCCGACAGTCGAATGCGCTCCTGTTGCAGCTGACCGACCTTCTCAGCATCATTATCAGCATCTGCTTTTTTAATCTGTCTGTTAACCTCTTCGCGTGCGCTCTCTAACGCTGTCAGATCCGCACCTTTGGGCTCAATACCTTTGCTAATACGGCTGCTTTCCTTCGCTGGGAAGTCTACGTTAAAGGTTTTAGGAACAATTTTGATGTTACCATCGGCGTCCAACTCGTAATCGAGCTGCGGGACTTCAGGTAAATCATTGCGACGAATAATAGTTAGACGGTTGCTTCGCTTGGCAATGTAGTACTTATCGGCATCATCCCCCAACGCATCACGGATTTCGTCGATTGTTGGCACTTTACAAGCATTGTGTACCCACAGTTCACCCGGCCCTGCAAAGTAAGTGGCGTCTTGATCCACAGCGAAGTTATACACCTGGGTGCTGTTGGTAATGCGATCAACTTCATTGACCCAAGCGTCGCCCTCGCGAGTGGCGATGTAATCATCGACTTTGATATCACCGGCGTCGGTCCAGCCTTTACCTTGCACCCAGAATGGGTGAGTAGGCGTGGCTTTAATAAAACCAAACTCGGTAAAGATAAAGATGTATACATCGGTCTCGCGGTTGACCGTTTGGGTGACGGTGCGAATGCTGTTTTCAAAGCCATCTACGCTGCGGGCGTAGACTGAATCGCCTACTTGAATCTCTTCAATGTTCTTGGCGCCAGTTGGTGTGGCAATCTTGGTGCCGGCGACAAAACTGGAGCGACGCGTGATGTCACAGGTCCAGCCTTCGGGACAAGGTTAAGGAAGGTATTAGATTTTGCGGAAGAGATAACATAGATACGAGCTCAGAATTTCAGCTCTTGGCAAGGTCTCGCACCTAGGTTTTCCGCGCCTTAGCAGGCCACCTGAGTCGGCAATGGCTGTTCCCTCAGCGGTTAGCACCAGCCAACATCCTGCCGGGATACAGGCTGTTGGTATTGCGGCGACCACAGCATTGGCAACGAAGGAAATACGGCCTGCGCAGCGCAGGGGTTCGCCCGCTCAACGCGAGGGATAGAATCCTTCAAAGAGGGCATAGTTTTTTGGGAAAGGTAGCTCTTAACATAAACGCAGCCCGGCATAAGCTCTGAGCGCGATCCCACGCTTTAGCAGGCGACTTTTCCGTGGTGACGGTGGTTTTTAGTTGCTGGAGAAATCAAAGCAGCAGGGGCATTCAGGGGGACGATATGAATGCGCAGCGATAAAACCAGCCCCTGGCTTTATCGGCTTATCTTCTGAAGCTCTGCTGCTGAACAGCTATCTAAGCATTAGCGATCACATGGACGTCATCGCTAATGCTCTGAGCAACGTGGCGTTAGAACTTAAACTCGATGCCCATGCCGGCGTAGCTGGCGTCTTTGGCTTCGTCATCGGCACTTTCATCGGTGTAAAAGGCAATCGCTTTTGCACCTTTGCCGAGGCTGTAGTCGGCACCAACGCTGTAAGTGCTCATGCCTTCGTTAACGATGTCGGACTCACCGTATTGCGCTTTCAGCGTCAGGCCCATGTCCAGCTTGTAAGCCAGCGATGCCATCCAGCCTTCAGCGTCCAGATCGTCCATTTCCTGCTGTTCCCACAATGCACCGAACTGCACACCAGCGAGTTTGGTTTGTGCCACCACACGTGTGACATCGATGTCGTTCCCTTCGACGTCGGTATCACGCGCGACACCGAAGTAAATCGGGCCACGATCGTAGGTCAAGGATACTGAAGTACCATCGTTACGGCCTTCTTGCTCAGCGGCGACATGATCCGCAGCCAGCTGCAAACCGTATAGACGCGGACTGGTGTACATCACACTGTTGCCTTTGCGATTATCACTCACCGTGATGGCGCTTTTGATGTCGCCTTCGAGGTCATTGAATTGATCGACTTTCTTTTGCAGCACTTTCAGTGGCGTGTCGAAAGTACCGATGATCAACTGTCCCGGCGCGCCTTTCAGGCCGGCAAACGTATTGCGCTGCGACAGGTCTGACGCAGACGAGTCTGGTGTGGTCTGGTATTCCACCTGATAGATCGCCTGAATGCCGTGCTTTAACTCGCCTTTGCCCTTCAGGCCCAGGCGCGACGCATTGCTGTTGACCTCGGTGAACTTGCCGCTGCTGTCGTCAGAGGACTGCACAGTCAGGTTCAGTTTGCCGTAGAACTCCGGCAGCTGAATTTCAATCGTCTCTGCCGCTTGGGTTGCCATGGGGGCCAACAGCGCCGCCAACAAAACGTGTTTTTTCATAAAGTTATCCATCAGAATGCATCGTTACCGTTCGGTGACAATAATGTTTCAATTAGATTTCACTTTTATGACAAGCAACGTCTTTGTGACAATTTTGTTGCAAAGAACCGTCCGTGACTTGTGCATACGTCTAAATGTAGCAACAGATATGCGGAAAACCTTGCTCTAGGGCTTGTTAGCGCTATTTAGCTCTTTGCTGCTGGACGTCAGTTTTTCTTGAGTAAGGCCTGAGGAGCGTGGTTTAGCTGGTAAAATAAGCACCGAATAACGTGACTCAGGGAAAAACGGACGCCAGCCCTTCGGGTTATGGCTGAAAAGCCCTCAACCTGTGTTACTCATCCTTCATTTAACTCGTTAAACATCACTCTTCGCGCCTTGCTTGAGGGGTTTTCAGCTCATAACAGCGTGATCGAAATAGTGTTAACAGGCCCTAGGGCAGCAAACTCAACCCAACGGCAATAAAAAAGCGGCGCTGAGCGCCGCTTGCTTGGCCAATCAACAATCAGCTTTTGCTGTCGTCTTTAGTGGCGGCTTGCTCTTCGATCTCCGACAGCGGTGTGTGGCGCACGTCGGTGCCGCTGACCAGGTAAATCACCTGCTCTGAAATATTACGTGCGTGATCGCCGATGCGCTCCAACGCACGCAGAATCCACAGAATATTGATGGCCTGCGAGATCGAGCGCGGATCTTCCATCATGTAGGTGATCAGCTCACGCAGCGCCGCGGCGTATTGTTTGTCGACCAGCTTATCGTTGCGCACCACTTCGATGGCGCCATCAACGTCCGCACGGGCAAACGCATCCAGCGCGCCAGAGATCATTTTTACCACCTCAGCGCCCATATAACGCAGCGACTGCTGGCAAATCTGAGTGTTGCGCGCGTCCGCCACTTCCAGCGTGTGAATCGCGATTTTGCAGGCTTCATCACCGATGCGCTCTAAGTCACGCACCACCCGCGACACCGCCAGCACCATGCGCAGATCTGAGGCTGCAGGCTGGCGACGTACCAGAATTTGCGTGCACTCGTGATCGATGGCGACTTCCATGCTGTCGACTTCGTCTTCGCGACGAATGATGTCGTCAGCGCCGCTGGTCTCACCGCCGCAGATGGCTTCAATGGCTGCCGATACCTGGCGCTCGACCAAGCCACCCATGCCCATCATCTGGTTGCGAATGGCTTCCAGATCGGCATTGAACTGGCCGGAGATATGTTGGTTAAAATTCATTTCCATCATTCAGTCCTTAACCGAAGCGGCCAGTAATGTAGGCCTCTGTGAGCGAGTGTTCCGGCGTGGTAAACACCTGATCGGTCGGATTCACCTCAATCAGCTGGCCCAGGTGGAAGTACGCGGTGCGCTGCGACACACGTGCGGCCTGTTGCATGGAGTGAGTCACGATGGCGATGGTGTAGTTCTCACGCAATTCGTCAATCAACTCTTCAATCTTAGCCGTTGCAATCGGATCCAGCGCGGAGCACGGTTCATCCATCAGGATAACCTCTGGGTCGACGGCGATGGTACGGGCAATACACAAACGCTGTTGCTGACCACCCGACAGGCCGGTGCCCGGCGAATGCAAACGGTCTTTGACTTCGTTCCACAAGCCGGCGCGCTGCAAGCTGCGCTCGACGATTTCGTCCAACTCGACGCGCGATTGCGCCAAGCCGTGAATGCGCGGACCGTAAGCGATGTTGTCATAAATCGACTTCGGGAATGGGTTCGGCTTTTGGAACACCATGCCAACACGAGCGCGCAGTGGCACCACATCCACCTTAGGGTCGTAGATGTTGTCGCCGTCGAGCAAGATATCGCCTTTGATTTGGCAAATATCAATGGTGTCGTTCATGCGATTGAGGCAACGCAAAAACGTCGATTTACCGCAGCCCGACGGGCCAATCAAAGCAATGACTTCATTGGAGCCAATGTCGAGGCTGACATCAAAAATGGCCTGCTTCTCGCCGTAATACACATCAACGCCACGCGCCTGCAGCTTGGGCGACTCAGAAAAGGCCTGACCGTAGGTTGTATGGTTTTCAATAATGCTCATAAATGCACCTAACTAAATCTTGGTAGCCTGGTCGCCGCTTACCAGCGGCGCTCCAGTTTGCGACGCAACCATACGGCCGCCGCATTCATGGTAATAAGGAAGCACAGCAGCACGATGATGGCGCCAGAGGTACGTTCGGTGAAGGCGGCTTCGGAGCCGTTGGACCACAAGAAGATTTGTACCGGCAACACCGTCGATGGATCGGTAATAAAGCCCGGCACATCCACCACGAAGGCAATCATACCAATCATCAACAGCGGTGCGGTTTCACCCAATGCCTGCGCCATACCAATGATGGTTCCGGTCAGCATGCCCGGCAGCGCCAGCGGCAGCACATGGTGGAACACCACCTGCATTTTCGACGCGCCCAAGCCATAAGCGGCTTCGCGAATCGACGGCGGCACCGCTTTGATGGCCGCACGACCAGAGATAATGATGGTGGGCAACGTCATCAAGGTGAGCACCAAGCCGCCTACCAGCGGGGTCGAGCGCGTCACGCCAAATAGGTTGATAAAGATCGCCAAGCCAAGCAAACCGAAGGTGATCGATGGCACCGCAGCCAGGTTGTTGATGTTGATTTCAACAAACTCGGTGATCTTGTTGCGCGGTGCAAACTCTTCCAAATAAATGGCCGCCGCAATGCCGATCGGGAACGACAGCAAAAAGGTCACCATCAGGGTCAGGAAGGTGCCGGTAATAGCACCGCGAATACCGGCCAACTCAGGCTCGCTGGAATCACCATTGGTGAAGAACAGGGTGTTGAACTGAGTGTGCAAACGCCCTTCTTCCGCCCACTGATCAAGCCAACTCAGTTGTTTCTCATTGAGTACCGGATGGGCACTGTGGCCGCGATAGTGCTTAAACCATTGGTCGACATCGTCGTCCATCAGCAGCGACACGCTCACCGTTTGGCCCACCAGAGATGGGTCTTCCAGCACCATTCTTTGCAGCTGCCAACCCGCGCCAGCGCTGATCAGGCTAAACAATTGGCGACGGTCACGGCGCTCGGGTTGCACATCACGGTCAAAATGACGTTTCACCAAGCCGTCGAAGTTGGCCAGTTTGATGGCACCAGGGTCCGCCTGACTGTCGATGCCCAGGTAGTCACCATCCAGCTCGATGCTGACTTCCATCACCGTTTGCTCAAAGGCAGATACGCCGTTTCTGAGAATGTCGGTAAACAGAATCACCAAACACAGCAGGCCAAAGACCACGGAGGCCACACCATAAGCACGGAAACGCGACTCCGACGCACGACGGCGCTTCATGCTGCGCTCGACTTTTTCTCGGGTAGTTAAATTAGTCATACTGCTCCCGGTATTTCTGCACCACTTTCAGAGCGATAAAGTTCAGCGTCAACGTCACCAGGAACAGCACCAGTCCCAGAGCGAAGGCCGCCAGTGTCTTCGGTGAATCGAACTCTTGGTCACCGACCAGCAAGGTGACGATTTGTACCGTTACCGTGGTCACCGAGTCGAGCGGATTGGCGGTCAGGTTAGCGGCCAAGCCAGCAGCCATGGCCACAATCATGGTTTCACCAATGGCCCGCGATACCGCCAGCATCACGGCGCCCACAATACCGGGCAGCGCTGCTGGAATAATCACCTGACGTACCGTTTCACTGCGGGTAGCGCCCAGGCCGTAGCTGCCATCGCGCAGCGACTGCGGTACTGCATTGATCACGTCATCCGACAGTGACGACACAAAAGGAATGATCATAATGCCCATCACTAGGCCAGCGGCCAGGGCACTTTCAGAGGAAACGTCGAGTCCCATGCTCACGCCGATATCACGCACCATCGGTGCCACGGTCAAGACGGCAAAGAAGCCATACACCACGGTCGGAATACCGGCCAGTACTTCCAGCGCTGGCTTGGCGTATTTGCGCACCGTTGGCGTGGCGTATTCAGACAAATAGATCGCCGACATCAAACCCACCGGCACGGCAATGGACATGGCGATCAGGGAAATCAACAAGGTACCTGTAAACAGCGGCACCGCACCGAAGCTGCCAGATGAGCCGGACTGGTCCGCTCGCAGCGCCACTTGTGGCGACCAAGTGGTGCCGAACAGGAACTCAAACACGTTCACTTTCTGGAAGAACGCCCAAGCTTCGTACAGCACCGAGGCAAGAATGCCGAAGGTCGTTAAGACCGCGATACCCGAGCTGGTGAACAGCAACACACTGACAATGCGCTCGACCTCAGTGCGGGCACGCAGCGATGGGCGCAAACGGCGCCAACTCAGCCCCAGCCCCAACAACGCGATTACCAGTGCACCACCCATGTGCAATACGCGATTGCGCTGCTCCAGCGCTAACAAATGTTCTACCGCCGGCTGCAACGACTCATTGGCCGCCAGACCAGCACCTTGGGCCAGGTTATGCACCTTGCTCAGCGCCAGCTGGATTTCAATGTCTGTGCCTTGTTGAATGGCGGCTGGCAGCTGTTTGACCAGCAAGGCATCGACCACTGGCCCTTGCAACAGGCTCCATAACAGCAACAGCAGAACGGCAGGCAAGCCGGTCCACAGTGCCATCAAAGCGCCATAGTGAGTAGGTAGCGAATGCAGCGAACCGCCGGCACTGGCCAGCGCTCGCGCACGATTCCGTCCCAGCAGGTAGGCCCCGCCGAACAGAATCACGATCGCAATGAGTAAGCTACTGTAATTCATGGTATTGGGTTTGCTTCCTGGTCAGCCCGCCGGCGACCCGTTGTCGTTTATGTCACCGAGGTGACGTTAGTCCGCGCACCAACCACCGGCAGGCACACCGGCCGGGGTTTTAACGCACAAAGCCGAGGCGATGCCTCGGCTTTTTTGTCGGCTTATGTAAATAAGCGTCAGTTGGCCGCCAAGGTTTTCTGCGACTTCACGTTTTCACGTACGGTCGCCATTTCAGCTGGCTTCATTGGAATCATGCCTTTTTCTGCTAGGTAACCATATTCGCCCATAGCACGGTCAGACGTAAATTCTGCCAAGTACTCTTCGATACCAGGGATCACATCGATGTGCGCTTTTTTCACGTAGAAGTACAGCGAACGGCTCACTGGGTAAGCACCGCTAGAGATGTTATCAAAGGTTGGCTCTTTGCCATTGATCAGCGAACCTTGCACCTTGTCGGCATTTTGCTCCAGGAAGCTGAAGCCGAAGATGCCCAGTGCCGCCGGGTTAGTCACCAACTTTTGCACGATCAGGTTGTCGTTCTCGCCCGCTTCAATGTACGCGCCGTCTTCACGCATGCCGTGGCACACAGCCTTGTACTTGCTCTTGTCCGCTTTTTTCATCGCTTTGATGAACGGGAACTGCTTACAGCCACCTTCCATCGCCAGCTCAACAAAGGCGTCGCGAGTACCCGACGTTGGCGGTGGGCCCAACACTTCAATTTCACGTGCTGGCAGCGCTGGATTAACGTCTTTCCAAGTCTTGTGCGGGTTTTCTACCAGCGTGTCGCTGCCATCCGGGTTAGGGATGTTTTTCGCCAGCGCCAAGAAGATGTCTTTGGTCGTCAGCTCAATGCGCTCGGCTTCGAGGGTGTTGGCCAGCACGATGCCGTCGTAGCCTGCTTTGACTTCGATGATGTCGTTGACGCCATTTTTCGCGCACAGGTCAATTTCTGATTGCTTGATAGCGCGTGATGCGTTGGTGATATCTGGCGTCGAACCGCCCACACCGGAGCAGAACAGTTTCAAACCGCCGCCGGAACCAGTGGACTCAACCTTAGGCGTCGGGAAATTGGTCGACTTACCGAAGCGTTCTGCCACAACGATCGAGAAAGGGTAAACAGTTGAAGAGCCTACAATGCTGATGTAGTCACGTTCAGCGTGGGCGGCGCTGCCGACCAGTGTCGCCACCAGTGCTGCACCGGTTAACAAAGCTTTTTTCATCACAGTATCCTATTGAAGGTTGGCCGGGTATCCGGGCGGTTAAACAACTGGCGCCATTATTTGACGGCAATGTTACAAAAACATGACAACCCACCGATTTGTGACAATTTAATTACCGTTTAATGACAGCCCCTTCGCCGCCAAACGCAGCTGTCTGACGGCTTCTCTTTGCCAGCGCGCCGGCGGTGTGTGATTCAGACCAAGATCGTAACGAAAGTCAGGTGTACCACCCGGACAAAAGCAGTACACTCAGCGCCAAACAACAACAAACCTCAGGTTGCTCATGGAACCCCGCGAAGATAACCAACCCACTCCGGACGGCGAACTTACCCTGCGCTTGATTCCCTCACGCTGCGACGCCAATGCTCATGGCGATATCAGCGGTGGCTGGGTGGTGGCGCAAATGGATCTGGCGGCAGAAACCGTTGCCAGCCAAATGGCTGAAGGTCGTGTGGCCACCATGGCGGTGGAGCAAATGGCGTTTATGTCGCCCATCCGCGTCGGCGCAGCGGTGTGCTTGTACACCCGGCTGATCGAAATTGGCACCTCGTCGATCCGCATTGGTATTGAAGTCTGGTCGCGTAATCCGACCGAGGATCATCGCCGTAAAGTGGTCGATGCAGAGTTTGTCTACGTCGCCATTGATGAGAAAGGCCGAATTCGCCGCGTGCCGCGCTAAGCTCGGCCTCGCTCTGCTGTGCAAGTCTGGTTACAATCGCAGCGTTTATTCTTTCATTAGTTGCAACTAAGACGATTCCCATGGGCAGAGCGTATCAAAACCGTAAAGAATCCATGGCCAAAACGGCCGCGGCAAAAACCAAGGTCTATTCCAAATACGGCCGTGAAATCTATGTAACGGCCAAAGCGGGCGGCGCCGACCCCAGTGGTAACCTGGCGCTGCGCAGCTTGATCGATCGCGCCAAGAAAGATCAGGTGCCGTCGCATGTGATCGAAAAAGCGTTGGATAAAGCCTCCGGCGCTGGCGGCGAAGACTTTCAACCGGCTCTCTACGAAGGCATTGGCCCTGGCGGCGTGATGGTGCTGATCAGCGCCCTGACCGACAATGGCAACCGTACCTTTGGCGAAATCCGCGGCGTGTTCTCCAAGTGCAAAGCCAAGCTGGGCACTCAGGGGTCGGTGTCGCACATGTTCGACCACCGCGCCATGTTCGTCTTCGCTGGTGACGATGAAGAAGCCGCACTCGAAGCCTTGATGATGGCCGATGTTGACGTATCGGACATCGACTGCGAAGACGGCATGATCACCGTGCTGGTACCGCCGACGGAATTCTTCAAAACCAAAACAGCGTTGCTGGAGCTGGACGACAGCATCGACTTTGAAGTGCAGGAAATCACCTACCTGCCGACCATGGAGCACCCGCTCAGCAGCGACGACAGCGATGCCTTCGAGCGTTTTGTCGGCCTGCTCAATGACCTCGAAGACGTGCAAGAGATTTACCACAACGGCCAGTTCGGCGAATAAGCCGCTTCGTTACATAACTGTCATTGCTGGTCTGTACCCTGCGTGAACCTTTTCTTCACGCAGGGTATTGCAGATGACGACCTGGACACAACGCACCTTACTTCTCGCCATGAGCGCCGCCTTGGCAGCCTGTGGCAGTGACAGCAACGACAGCGACCGCCAAAGCCCGCTGCAACAACTCGGCATTCAATGCCAAACCAGCGCAGCCGCCGCCCCACTGGGTGCCGGTACCCTGACGCTATCTCTGGTGGATAGCTACCAATCAGGCAACGCATTCGACAGTGCATCGGCGGAAATCGTCAGTTACGACGCCTGTTCAGACCGCTTGTACGTGGTCAACGCCAACGACAAAACCGTTGATGTGTTGTCGCTTGCCAGCGCCAACAGTGCGCCTCAAAAAGCCGGTCAAATTGATCTCAACAGCGTAGCGACTGCCGCAGGCATCAGTATTGGCGCCGCCAACAGCGTGTCTACCGCACAGGGCTTAGTCGCAGTGGCCATCGAAGCCGCTAATAAACAAGACCCCGGCCTGCTGGCTCTTTATCGCAGTGATGATCTGTCGTTGCTGGCCACCTACCCTGCCGGTTCCTTGCCCGACATGGTGAGTTTATCCAGCGACGGTCGCTATCTGCTGAGCGCCAACGAGGGCGAACCGAGCGGCGATTACAGCAACGACCCAGAAGGATCAGTCACCATCGTCGATCTGGCCAATGGTTTTACTGCCGATCAGGCGCAGGTAAAGCAGGTTCGCTTTGACGGCTTCAATCAGGGCAATAGCCGCCATGCTGAACTGGGGTCCATGGTGCGACTGGCCGGCCCGGCGGGCACCAGTGTGGCGCAGGATCTGGAACCTGAATATTTGACTCTGGCATCTAACGGCAAGGCCTACGTTGCTCTGCAGGAAAATAACGCGCTGGCCATCATCGACGTTGCCTCCGCTCGCGTCGATACCATCAAAGGCCTGGGGCTCAAACCTTGGGACGCAGCCAGCGGCAATCAGTTGGACGCGTCCAATCGAGATGCCGGCACCGGGCAGTTTGCCAGCTATGAGCTGCTCACCGGTCTGTACATGCCGGATACCATCGCCAGTGTGAACATCAACGGCCAGGATTACGTGCTGTCCGCCAATGAAGGCGATGGCCGCGAGTACCTGTACAGCGCTAGCCAAGCCGTTTGCGATGCTGCAGGTCACTTATGGGATGGCGATGCATTCCAGCCAGGCGGCGAGGACGAAGACGCCAACAAATATCAAACTGAGCTCGATGACTGCATCGCCTTTATCGACGAAGCACGCGGCGGTGACCTGCAAGACCGTGTGGCGGATGATCATCCGTTAAAAGCGGCGCTGGGCGACAATGACCAACTGAAGCGTTTGAAGTTTGTCACCGACCAAAACAGCATCGCCGCCACAGAACCGCTGATGAGTTTTGGCGCGCGTTCATTTTCCATTTGGAACGCCAACGGCGAGCTGGTGTTTGACAGCGGCGATGACATCGCCAAACGCGTATTTGCCAGCGAAGGGGATTACTTTAACGCCACCAATGACGTTAACCTGCTGTCGGAAACCGCTGACAACCGCAGCGATGACAAAGGCATCGAGCCTGAAGCCATTGAAGTGGCCCAGATCGGCGAACGCACTTTTGTATTTGTCGGCTTAGAACGCCAGGGTGGCATCATCGTTTACGACATCAGCATCCCCAGCGCGCCAGTGTTCCAGAGCTACCTCAACCACCGTGACTTCACCGCCCCGGTGTGCACCGAGGTCAATGACGATGGCGAGTGCGATAACGACACCTACAACCCAGCGGCGGGTGATTTAGGCCCGGAGTCCATCGAGTACTTCAGCCGCGGCGGTGAGCATTGGCTGGCAGTCGGAAACGAGGTCAGCGGCACCACCAGCGTCTATCGCCTTTCTAGCAACTAAAGCCTCATTAGCTACTCTCAGCAGCTAATGAGTGCGCGGGCCTTAGAGGCCCGCTGCTATTTCAGCGCGGCGCGCAGGGCTTCCAGCACGTCGCGGGTGGCTGGCCGCACACCGCGCCACAAAGCAAAGGCTTCAGCGGCTTGCTCCACCAACATGCCAAGACCATCCAGGGTGATCACCGCACCTTGCTGCTGCGCCCACAGATTGAACACCGTGGTTTCGGCACTGTACATCATGTCGTAACAAACACTGTGACCATCCACCAGCCCAGCCGGCAGCGGCGGCAATTCGCCGACTAAGCTGGCCGATGTGCCATTGATCACCACATCGAACAAACCGCTTAACGCTTCAAAACCGCAACCAGACACCCGACCCAAGTCGTCAAAGTCGTGCGCCAGCGCTTGGGCTTTGGCCACCGTGCGATTGGCGATCACCACTTCGGCCGGTTGCTGTTCAAGTAACGGCTGCAACACGCCGCGCACTGCGCCACCGGCGCCGAGAATCAGTATGCGTTTATGCCGCAGCTCAACGCCGTGGTTGTCGGTCAGGTCTCGCAGCAGCCCAACGCCGTCGGTGTTGTCGGCCAGCACTTGGCCATCGTCTTGGCGAATTAAAGTGTTCACTGCCTGCGCTCGCTGCGCCCGCGTGCTGTGCTCATCGGCGTAGCGCCAGGCGTCTTGCTTAAACGGCACGGTCACGTTCAGCCCTTTACCGCCGCGGCGGAAAAACTGGCTCACCGCCTCGTCAAAACCATCGGTTGGCACCAACATGGCCGAGTACAGCAGCGACTGCTCGGTTTGCTCGGCAAAGGCCGTGTGTATTTGCGGCGATTTACTATGGGCAATGGGGTTGCCCATGACGGCGTACAAATCTGTCATGTTGGCTCCTTAAACCCAGTCTTTATGCGGCAGAAAGTCGGTGTACAAACGCTCTTCCCACGAACCAGGTTGTGGCTGCCAGTCGTAATCCCAATGAGCGACAGGCGGCATCGACATCAAGATCGACTCCGTGCGTCCGCCACTTTGCAGGCCGAAGATGGTGCCGCGATCGAACACCAGGTTGAACTCAACGTAGCGGCCACGGCGATAGCACTGGAATTTGCGCTCATGCTCGCCGTATGGCTGTGCTTTACGTCGTGCCACTATGGGGCAATAAGCGTCGATGTATCCATTGCCCACCGCCTGCATAAAGGCAAAGCTGCGTTCGAAGTCAGCACCGTCGCCCCAGTCGTTAAGGTCATCAAAGAACAGGCCGCCCACACCACGGGTTTCATTGCGATGCTTAAGGAAGAAATATTCGTCGCACCAGCGCTTGTAGCGCGGGTAAACCTCTGCACCAAACGGCTGACACAAGTCTTTGGCGGTTTGATGCCAATGCACCACATCTTCTTCAAACGGGTAAAACGGCGTTAAATCAAAGCCGCCGCCAAACCACCACACTGGCTCTTCGCCGTCTTTTTCGGCAACGAACAAACGTACGTTGGCGTGCGACGTCGGCACATAGGGGTTGTGTGGATGAATCACCAGCGAGACGCCCAGCGCCTGGAAGCTGCGACCAGCCAACTCAGGCCGTGATGCCGTCGCCGATGCCGGTAATTGCTGGCCGTGCACATGGGAGAAGTTCACCCCGCCTTTTTCGATCACCGCACCATTCGCCATGACTCGTGTACGGCCGCCGCCGGTCAAACCGCTGCTGGCTCCAGGCTCGCGCTGCCAGTCGTCGTGCTCGAATGTGGCTTGGCCATCTTCGGCTTCCAAGGCGGCGCAAATGCGATCCTGCAGATCGAGCAAATAGTTGCGCACAGCGGTGACGTCACACTGACTCATAGAAATTCCTTCAGCTTAAAGCGGGTTAACAAATGGGAGACGATGACAGTGCTCAGACATGGCTGGCTTGGCGCCTGACTCAAAACAAACAAGATGGAGGTTGGGCTGGCGGTCATACAGTGACTGGTTCATCAACAAACCTGAACACTAACCCAAGCCCAGATCGGAAAAAAGGGCAACAGATCAATCTCGGACCAGCATGTAACCCTGACCGCGGTAGGCCACGATGCGATTGTCGGTCACGCCGTCGATGGTGAGTTTGCGTCGCAGGCGACTGATCAGCACATCCATCGCGCGCCGGCGCTTCCAGGCATCGTCACAGACATTGCCGTACACACAGTGCTCTAAACGATCGCGTGGCACCAGTTGGCCTTGGTTGGCCAGTAATCTGAGCAGCAGATTCATTTCCTGCTCGCCGAGATTCACCTGCTCGCCCGCTTTACTCAGCACCCGAGTTTCAACGTCCAGCTCAAAGCCGAGAAAATGAATGCCATCCGGTTCAGGCTCTGGCATACGGCGCAGCAAACCATTCACCCGCAGCAGCAACTCATCAAAGTTCACCGGTTTGCAGACGTAATCGTCGGCACCGGCGCTCAAACCGCGAATGCGATCCTGATCTGCGTCGTGCACGGAAATTAAGATGGTGCCCAACTCCGCTTCCACGTCGTTGAGCAAGTCGATGGATTCACCATCCGGCAACGACACGTCTGATATCAATAGACGCGGCGGATGTTGGCGCAGCAACTGACGAGCCTCGGCCAGATTAGCGGCACAGTGCACTGCAAAGCCCTGCTGGCGCAAAAAATTAGCCAGCGACTGCTGCAGCAGCATGTCATCCTCTAACAGTAAGATCGGTGTCCGTTCTTGCATGGTCTCCAACGGTGCCCTGCTCCCTAAGACGCTCGACACTGAACACTAACAGTTGTTCCAGTGCAATACATTGTGATGATTGTATCGGTCCATCTTGATCAAGCAAGTTCAAGGCCATGCTCATCACACGGCTTAGCCCCAAGCTTGCGCTCTGGCTGGCGATACGGTGAATGACCGGCCGCATGGCTTCCACGCCAATCGGCAGTGGCACACAGGCCAGTAGCGCCGTTAATGATTGCTGCAACTGCTGTGGCCATAAGTCGGGCGGCATGTAACGACGGGTCTGCTCCAGCAGCTCGTGGTTGATCAGCGGGTCGAGCTTTTCCTCTTGTAGCGGCCGCAAAGCGTCGGCCAGGGCGGCGATCGTTAGCGGCTTGGTGAGCACGGAGTCCACCCCAGCTTGCACCAGCCGTTGATGACGTTGCTGGCTGTTATCGGCGGTAAAGGCGATGACGTCGGTCATCAAGCGCTGCTCGCTGAGCCAGGGTAATAAGCTCAGGCCATCGCCATCTGGCAGGTTCATGTCGAGAATAATGACATCCACATGATGCTGGCGCCGATGTTGCCGTGCTTCCGCCAAGCTGCCGACGCTGGCTACCCAATGGCCAAGTTGCCGCAGTTGGTTAACGATCAGGTCGCGATTGAGCAACACATCTTCTACCACCAGTACCGCCAGCGGAACGTCCAACGGCACGGCTTCGGCCGCCAGTTCTTCGTCGTCGTGAATCAGCGCTAGGCTAAAACTAAAGCGACTGCCGCGCCCCGCTTCACTTTCACACTGCAGCCGGCTGTCCATTTGCCGCAGCCATTGCTGAGCCAGTGACAACCCCAGGCCACTGCCTTCCAGATCACGAACTTTCTCGGCGCGGGTAAAAGGCAACAGCAGGCGCTGAATATCCTCTTTGGCGATGCCACGGCCGGTGTCTTTAACGGCAAACAGCACGGTCTGCGCGCCTGTCGATTGGGCGCTGACCACCACCTCGCCTGCTTCGGTGTATTTCACCGCATTGCTGATCAAGTTGGTCAGCACCTGACGCAGTCGCACGCTGTCGATGCGACGACACCCCAGCTTCTGATCACACTCGAGCCGCAAGCTCACCTCAGGGCGTTGCACCAGCGGCTGCAGACCGGCCACCAGGCAGCGCAACCAGCTGTCCAACATCACTACTTGCTGCGGGCGATGAGATTCTGAGTGTTCCTGCTCGGATTGCACCAGCACGTCTCGCGCCAGCTGCGACAGCCCCATGGCATGATCGATAATGGCGCTGCAGTCCTGGCGTATACCGGGTTCTGGTCGCCGCGATTGCAGGCCTTCCGCCAACCCGGCAATGGCGTTGAGCGGAGTGCGCAGCTCATGACTGAGGGTCGCTAAAAAGCGACTTTTGGCGGCGGCATTGTGCTGGGCTTGTTGCTGTAACAGCGCGAGTTCTAATTGCCGGTCTTCCTGCATCAGCAGCGCGTAACTCAATACCAGGCCGTAACAGACGAAATAGCCCACACTGGACACCGCCAAGTTGATCAGTCGACCGTCCATAATGGTGTGAAAGGTGGTGTCAAACAGCACGGTAGTCAGCCTCACCAGCATGATCACCACCATCAGCAGGCACATGGCAAACATCAAGTTAACGCCATAACGCCCGGTGCGCCAACCAAAGCGATGCGACACCACATACGCGGAAATTGAGTACGCCACGATGTACATCAGACTGTAAATGATGATGCGTGCTCGGGTATCGAAGTCGATCCAGGTGTAATAGTTAAACGGCAGGCTAAAGCTCAAGGTCAGCAGTAACGACAACTGCCAGGTGGTTTTTTTAGGCCAGCCGCAGTAGGTCAGCACGCCGGCCATGGTGAGCATCGTCCAGGCCATTAAACAGTGGTTGGCAAAGGTCACCCCCCACCACAAATGCCCCTCTATTTGCAGTGGCAATAGCAGCGGCCCCATGGGCAAACAGATGGAAGCAATCAGCCATGGGCGCATCGCCGGCTGCTGGCGATTGAGCAAATACAGTGGCCACAAGAACACCGCACACGCCATGGACATCATGGCGAAAGATTGGTAGTAAAACGCCGGTCCCATTCAGATCAGCCTCACGATATACGTCCACATCCAAGCGAACAGGTCAAAATAACGTCACTCCATTACGACGGTTTGCGACAGTTCTGAAAAACCGGCCCATGTTACACAGAGTAACACTAAAGCGTCAGTTCGCTCCCATTACCGTGCAATACTCAGCAGCAATTAAGAACCGATGGTTGATTTTGTCTAATACCTCGTCAATCAAAACGACGCTTTTTTGACTTCCGAAATTGCTGCGCTAACGACGACAAAACGCCACCGCTAACAAAACGCAAGATCACGTGCGCCGGAGGGATCCATGGCAATGCACTCAGTATCATCGCAACCGTACTCAAAAAGGTGTTCATACGCTATGGCTTCGGCAGACGTTAGTACGCCAGCACAGGCTCAGATGGTCACCGATTCATTGAATCAGCTGACCGACGTATTAATTCACCGTGGCGACTTCGCCAGCTTGGCTCCCGAAGCCATTTCGGTACTGCTCGCGGTTCGTTACGCCGTGCAATCGGTGGCTGACCACAACTATTGCCCGCCCAGTGAAGAGCTGCACGAACTCACTGGTATGAGTATCGACACCATTGAAACAGGCCTGGATAGCCTGTATCGCCATGGCTATCTCAATCGTGAAAGTTTCTGGCGCGATGGCGAATCGCACACCTGTTATCGCGTGCGTGAGCGGCAGCTGATGGTGAACCCAGAAGGTGAGGTCGATGGCGAACTCAGCTGGGATTTGAACAACCCCGCCGACGTGTTTGGTCTGCATGAATTTCGCAATCTGCTCGCCAGTGGCAGCTTAGGTGACGCCAAGGTGGTGCACATTGAGCGCTTGCAGCTCAACATCAGCAGCACCCGCGACGATGGAGTGAGTGTGTTTCACCAACCGTCGACGGATGAAGACGGTTACTTTCAAGACACAGTGCGGCCGATTAACGCCGCCACCCAGCACATTCTGGAAGAGTTTCACCAGCGCCAACAGCCGATCGCCAACGACGCCAACCAAACTCAAAAGGCTGCTGCGGCAACCAACACCGCCGGCGATGAACCCGTTACGGACGTGGCCGCTGATTCTGTGCAGCCTGAACAGACCACAGTAAATGGAACACCTGCGGACGCTGCTTCTACTGCCTCTAACACTGTCTCTGTCGCTGACCTGAGCGATGCCCTTGAACTCGAGCGCAGCAGCCAGCCCAGTAGCGATGAAGCTGATCATGTGGATGAGTTGGATAACGAGTTCAAAGGCGTTTACCAACAGTACGTCGCGCGCCTGCACAAGGAGTTCTCGCACGCGTTGCAAACCGCCGAGCAAGCCGTGCGCTCGACTTATCACCTCAAGGCTGAGCATCAACAGCAGCAGCCACGCCAGCCGATTGGCCTTGGCATGTTACTCAATGGGGCAAAGTGGCAGCGGGAAATGACTCAGTGGCAGCAAGAGCAACTACAGCTGGATAACAACTATGAGACCAGCATGGCTGAGCAGCAGCGGTTGATGAGCGCATTAATTCCGGGCACCGAGGGCGAGCTACCGCTGTACATTCGCGAAGCGCTGGAGCAGATCCAGCTCGACCATCCGCACTTGGCGACGCAGGCACAACGGAAGTTACGCAACGCCCTTTGACACCAGCGCAAGGAATGCTCAGTGAGTCTCACCACCCTGTCAGATTGGCCGGTTCGAACGCTGTGGATCATCGCAGTGTTGCTGTTTTTGTGGCTGGCCAGCTTGCCATTGTTATTGTTGCCGCAGTACTTATTGGCCGGCTGTGCGTTATTGGCGTTTTATCTGCTGTCGCGGCTGACCACCACACCACAATCGCTGCATCGCCAGGGCAACAGTCCATTGCGCGTGCTGGTGATTCTGTTGGCGGTATTTTTAACCCTGCGTTACTTCTTTTGGCGCACCTTTAATACCCTGCCCGACGATGATCCGTTCAGCCTGATCGCAGGGCTGTTGCTGTATCTGGCCGAGCTGTACGGCATTTTGATTTATTTGCTCGGAGCGTTCGTCAACATCAACCCCTGGCGACGTGAGCCGGTGCCATTGCCGGAGGATCAATCGTTGTGGCCGACGGTCGATATCATGGTCCCGAGCTACAACGAAGACGCCGACATTCTGCGCATCACGCTGACGGCGGCACGCGATGTCGATTACCCCAAAGACAAACTCAACGTCTACTTATGCGACGACGGTGGCACCTTGTTTCGCCGCTACCATCACAGTGACCCGGCTGTGCGTGAAGAGGCACATCGACGTCATCACGAGCTGCGGGCACTGTGCGACGAAATCGGTGTACGCTACCTCACCCGTCATCAGAACAATCATGCCAAGGCGGGCAACCTCAATGCGGCGTTGGAGCATACCCATGGCGAGCTGATCTTAATTCTCGACGCCGATCACGTGCCGACCGAGGACTTTCTGCAAAACACCGCGGGTTGGTTTATCAAAGACCCGAAGCTGTTTTTGCTGCAAACCCCACACAACTTCCTCAACCCGGACCCGATCGAAAAGAATCTATCGACCTACGAAAAAATGCCGAGCGAAAACGAGATGTTTTACGGCGTTATTCAGCAAGGGTTGGATTTTTGGGGCGGCACGTTTTTTTGTGGTTCAGCAGCGGTGTTGCGCCGTGAGTATCTGATGCAAATTGGCGGCATCAGCGGTGACAGCATCACCGAAGACGCCGAAACCGCCATGGATTTGCACAGCTTGGGTTATCACAGCGCCTATATCAGCAAGCCCATGGTTGCGGGGCTGCAGCCGGAAACGTTTACCGGCTTTATCAGCCAGCGAGTGCGTTGGGCGCAGGGCATGATGCAGATTTTCCTGCTCAAAAACCCTTGGACACGCCCCAAGCTGTCGTTGGCCAAACGCCTAGCCTATACCTCCAGTGCCGGTTTTTGGTTTTTCCCCTTTGCTCGCGCCATCTTTCTCGTGGCGCCGCTGGCCTACTTCCTGTTCGGCATCAACATCTACTACGCCAATCTACAAGAGATGCTGGCTTACGCCTTGCCGCACTTGTTGGCCGCTTGGGGGCTGTCGAACTACCTGTTCGGCAAAGTGCGCTGGCCGTTTGTTTCGGAAATCTACGAAACCATGCAGTCTTTGTTTGCTCTGCCTGGGCTGATCAAGGTATTCAAAAATCCGCGTGCGCCGTCCTTTATCGTTACCCCCAAAGGTGAGTTCCTGGAGGATGACTTCATTTCCCAACTGGCGCCGCCGTTTTATTGGTTTTTGGGGCTATCACTGATTGGCTTCGCTGCCGCCATTTATCGCTACACCTATTACCCGCTTGATCGCGACGTGGTGATCGTCGTCAGTGCTTGGGCGGTGTTTAACTTCATCATGCTCATTGGTGCCTTGGGGGTACTGCTTGAGCGTAAACAACGCCGCTCTGCACCGCGTATGGTATTGCCAGAGCCGGTTCCGGTGATGTTCAACAGCGCCACACTGCCGCCGGTGAAAGTGGCTTGGGTACACGATGCCTCGAGTACCGGCGCAGCATTAGAAGCTTGGTTTCAAAGCCCGCCGGCATTGATTCAAGGCCAGCGCGTACGGGCGCGCTATCGCTTAGCGCCAGCCGATGACTGGTCCGAGTTACCCATTCTGGTGCGCAGCGTGCGCCACGTCGGCAGCAGCCCTCACCAGCATCGCTATCGCATCGGTGCTCACTTTGATCCGCGCAGCGATGCCGAACACAGTGCTGTGGTGCGTTTGTTGTACAGCAGCAGCGACCAACTTGAGCACAACTTGGCACGTCGTCACCAACGCATGACCACCTGGCGCGGCCTCAGCTTTGTTACCAGCACAGCCCTGCGCTACGGCGTGGAGCACATTCGCTTTGTCGTTTTACAACTGTTAGGTAAATCCAAGGAGTCCCATGATTAGTCGGATGTTCGACACCGGTTACGCACCGGCCGCAGCACTGAAAGGTTATTGGTCACGACTGCTGCTGGGAGCCTTGTGCTTACCGCTGTTCTCCAGTCATGCGCTGGAAGGTGTGCAATTCAAAGATGGCGCCTTTCATGCGCCGCTGTCTGCTTTTAAAGGGGACAGCGTGCCGATGGACTTACGCGGCGCCAACGCGGTGCAAGATATCAGTGTTCCCATTCCACATCGTCTGCACATCAGCAAAGCCTGGCTAGAGCTGAGTTTCACCAATTCCATTGGTGTGGTGGATGGCTCGGTGTTAGGCGTCGAATTTGACCAGCGTCCAGTAGCTCAGTTGCCGTTGCGAGGCAGTAAGCCACGTACCAGCGCTCGTATGGCGCTGCCGCTGGCAGCCATGAAACCCGGCTACTACGACCTGTCGTTTGCCGCATCCCAGCATTACAGCCAAGGCTGTGAGGACCCGACGCGGGCGTCGCTGTGGACCAAAATCGACATGGAGCAATCCAAGCTGGTGGCCGAAGCCAAGCTGCGTCCACTCAATCCGGTGCTGAGCGAATTAGAACGCTTGGTAGACCCTAAGTTGTGGTCTTACTACCGCTTGAACATCCTCTCGCCATCAGCGCTGGCCACCCAGACCGTGTTTGAAGCCGGATCACTGGTGGCTCAAGGCACGGCCTTATTGCTCGACTACGCCCCAATGGGGGTGCAGCATCAGCCACTAGAGCGGTTGGATGGCAAACTTCGCGATCAGCGCGCCGCCAACACGGTGCTAAGCGGCATCGACTTCAGCAACGTCGGCGCCGGTGATGTGATCGTGCTGGGCACGCGCGACTCCCTGATGCCGTATTTGCGCCAAGACGAACTCAACCGCATCAGCAACGGCTACTTCGGTATTTTCCCGCGACCGGACAAGCCAGAATACTTTGTGTTGCTGGTGGCAGGCACGAGCGAAGATCAACTGTTGGATGCCAGCAAAGCCATGGCTTCTGGCCGCCTGTTGCTGCCTTACGCCCAGCGAGCAGAACTGGATCAGCTCACTTTGCCACCGCTGCCAACCCGCCAAGCGCGTGGCTTGTTAATGCCAGATAGCGATCGCAAGCACAGATTCAGCGAGTTTGGTTTTCGCTCCACCACCCTCAGCGGCATGGGAGCGCCAGGCAGCAGCCTGATGTTTTGGTCTCAGCCAGACCCGTTTGCGCCATTGAAAGACACCCTCGACCTGGAAATCAATGCCGCCTATTCCGGCGGTATGAACAGCGATTCCGTACTCAACTTGCTGCTCAATGGTCGTTATGAGTCGGCCCTGCCATTGTCCGATCCCAAAGGCGGTCGCTATGAGCGCATGAAAATCAGTATTCCCTATGCGCATCTGCAGCCAGGGTGGAACGAACTGCAGCTGATCGCCGACATGAAACCCACTTTTATGGGTGGCGAATGCCAGCCGATAGTCGACAGTCACCTGAAAACGACGGTGTTTGAGCAGTCCACCATTCGTCTGAATTCACGCGGTGACGTCACTATGCTGCCCGACCTGGACCTACTGCAACGCACGGGGCTTCCTCTGGCGTACGAGCCCGATGGCCAGGCCATGCGGGTGGTGTTATCGAGTACCAGCAGCGGGACCTTGTCCGCCGCCTGGACGTTGCTGGGCAAACTGGCACAACTCAATCGCAATGCCCTCACGGCCGCGGACTACAGCCTCAATCTCGGCAGCCTGGAAGACGACCAGGAACGTTCGACCTTATTACTCGGTGTCGATGCATCATTGCCACCTAGCGTGGCGGAACGGCTGCAGTTCCCGAATCTGCGTCGCAGCGCGCAGCAGCCGCAGCTAAGCGAAGAAGCAGTGACCGAGTTCACTTTCAAGAACGTGTTAATCGGTTTACTACCTGAATCGTGGCAGGCTTGGTTTGGTCTGCAGCAAACCGAGCAGCTCGAGCGCATTTACGCCACGGCGGCTTTGAATGCTGATTTCCGCAAAGAAAGCGCCATGCTGTTGATGCGTGATCCACAACAAAAAGAGCGCAGTTTGGTGGTGGTCACCAGCGCGGACAGCGACAAGCTGGCCACCGATGTGATGGCGCTGGTGCAGTTTGAGCCTTGGAGCCGCATTGCTGGCGATACCGTGTTATGGAGTGCAGATTCGGATCGCCCTGGGCTGGTACGCAGCGCCCGACTGACCAAGCCCGTCGATGAAGACAGCATCGGTACACAGCGAAGCATTGGCTACTTCTTCACACAGCATCCGCTGTTGTTCCTGTTGCTGGTTCTCGCCACCATCGCCGCCCTGGTGTTGCTAACGCACTACCTTCTGGCCAAACGACAACTGCGTCGCCAGCAAAATCCGGGAGACTAAACGTGCGTGCTTCACTGTTGGCCCTGCTGCTTTTAGGGCCAGTGTGTTGGGCAGCCAGCTGGCTGCCGACGTCGCCACCGCCACAGTTGCAACAGCACTGGGACAGCTTTCAACGCTGTTTTATCAGCCCAGAAGGCCGAGTGGTGGATACCGGCAATGGCAACATCAGCCATTCGGAAGGTCAGGGCTACGCCATGCTGATGGCCTCGGCGGTCGGCAGCGAACAGCAGTTCGAACGTCTGTGGCAGTGGACGCAAGCCAATTTGCAGCAGCGTTCCGATGACAAATTGTTGATCTGGAAATGGCGCAGCGACACACCGCACACCCCCGACCTTAACAATGCCAGCGACGGTGACATTGCCGTTGCCTGGGCCTTGTTGCGCGCTGCTGAGCGCTGGCGTAACCCGCACTGGCGTCAGCAGGCGCTGGAGCTTATAACCCACATTGAACAGTCGTTATTGCGCCAGCAGTCCGGCGATTGGTGGTTGCTCCCGGGGGTGCAGGGCTTTGAGCACGCCGAAGGGACAGAGTACAACCTGGCCTACTGGCTATACCCTGCGTTGGTGCATTTCAGTCGCATCCAGCCACAGTCATCGTGGCAACAGTTGATTGATTCTGGTCTACAACTCACTCGAGATAGTGCCGCAGCCACCGAGCTTGGCTTGCCGGCCGATTGGTTGCTGCTGACGCCAGACGGTGAACTGCAGCAAAGCGGTGAACGTCGCGGGCGTTTTGGCTACGAGGCCATCCGCATTCCACTGTATTTGTGTTGGGCGCGCGGCTGCAATCAGGTGCCCGACACCTTGCGCTTTTGGCTAGCCCAACAACCTGAGCCGCCAGCCTGGGTCGATATTCATCAGCAAGCACATGCTCCTTACCCGTTATCACACGGTGCCAAGCAAATACGCACCTTGCTGCTGCAAGGCCAAAACCACACGCCGCCGCAGCCCTGCTCTGCCGAGCAGCCGGGCGACTATTACTCGGCTGTACTCGCCATGCTGGCGGTGCTCGCCAGCCATGAACAATCGGACTATTCGCTATGACCCATCCCCCGTTGATGCACCTGCTGCTTTGCACTCATGTGATGATCGCGACCCTAGCCACGGCCAACACTACAGCTGCGGATGAGTCGCTGCAATCCACAGCAACGGCGCAAGGGGTAGAAGTAGTACAACAGGCGCAGGACGTCACCGTGCTGCCAACTACCGGCACAGAACAAATCCCTGTTGTAGAACAAGAGCCCAGCTCAGTGCCACTGCAACCGGTGGCCGGTCCTGATCGCGCAGCTGAGCCCCTGCCGCCGGGCAATTGTCCGGGTATGCAGCAAGGCTGGAATACCGCTCGCAACTTTCAGCAGCGCAGCATGCCAGAAGCCGCGCACCAGACGTTGCAACGTCTGCTCAATGATTGCCCACAAGTCAGTGATCGCTTGGCAACTGTGTATCAGGCACGTGACATCCTCGGTCGTGACGTCGCACTGACAATGGCGCAACAACAGTTGCAACGCATCGACACACCACAGCCGCGCCGACAGTTACAGACTTGGCTGTACCAGCAGCACATGGAACAGGCGTTAGAGAGTTTTCAACAAGGACAATATTCACTCAGTAGCCGCCAGCTCTTGGCACAGGCGCCACAGATTCAACAGCGCCGCGATATTGGTATGGCTCGCGTTTTGTCAGACAGCTTGGCACGTGAGGGCAAACACAGCGCAGCGCTCCAGTGGCGCCAGCAAGCGGCGCAGTGGTCAGGTAATGCCAGCACCGACTTACAGGCGCAGATATGGTTGTATATCAATCAGGGAGATCTGGATAACGCCGAGCGGCTGTTGGCCTCCGCCAATCAGCAGCAGCGCTATTTGATTGCCAGTCAACGAGCCAGCCAGGCCTTTGCTCAGCAACAGTATCAGCAAACCCTTCAGCATTTGGATACTGCGCAACGCTGGCGCTCGCGTGAACAGCGCGACCATCGCATCATGCGCGCTTGGTCGCTGTACCATATACAGAGCTACGACCAAGCCTATCAGGTGTTCAGCCAGCTGTATCAGCAGCGCGCCGACGACGATGTGGGGAAAGGGTTGTTTTACAGTGCCAGCAACAGCGATCAATTGCTCAGCGCACTGCTGCGCCATGGTAATAAAGGAATCATCAAAACCCTGGCCTCCGATCCGCTGGTGCGAGATCTGCGCAATGATGTTAATCAGCAAAGCGTTCCTGATCACCAGCCACCATTGGCAGCCATGGTACTGCAGGTTCGACAGCAACTGGCCGGACAACAGGTCGAGGCAATGCTGAGCAGTGAGCGCGCCAATGCCATCGAACAGCACGCACGCACATTGGCCCGCTACACCCTGCACTATCGCGATGCAGCCATGGCCAGAGCGTTATCAGCTGCACACAGCCAGGCAGCTGATGCCCGGCAGGATCGACCGCGTCAGCAGCACATCGAGCAATCCATTGCTTGGCGCCAGCGCGCCATCGACTGGAGCGATGCCAATGCCGAAGACAGGTTGGCGCTGGCCACGGCCTACATACAGCAGCAACGCACCGATGACGCGGAACATCTACTGCAGCAGTTGGTGGCTGATCAGCCCTCTCAAGGCGCACAACGTGATTTGTTAACAGCGCTGTACAGCCAACGCGCCAGCCAAGCTTATGAACAACAAGACTATGTCACCGCTTTGCAGCAGCTAGATCGGTTACAAGACTATCGCCCGTTACAGAGCACAGAGTGGAGTCTGAGCGGCTGGGCGCACTATCGACTGCAAGAGTACGGTGATGCGTTTGATGCGTTTGCCCAGGCCTATGACATGGACGAGGGCAATCCAGAAGCCGCCTCAGGACTGATGTTCAGCGCCTATGCCGACAATATACTGGATGACGCCGCCGAGTTGGCTGAGCAGCATCCTGGCCAACTGCGACCGCTGTTGGGTTATGAACATACCTTCAATGCAGCGCGCGATGGTGTCGATGCTGACTATTTCGAGCTGCAGGAGGATGGCAGCATCGTGCTGCAACCGTGGCAGCGCAGTGATTGGATCGTTAGTGGCGGCACACGGCTGAGCCATCGTAGCGGCGACAGCGGTACCAGTCGACTCACCACTCTACGCATGCCCGAGGTATTGCTGCATTGGCGGCCCAAGTACTCACGCCATCAATGGTGGTCGCGGATTTCGGTGTTACAACTGAGCAGCGGTGATGCCGACGATGAGGCTGAGTTGGGTTTACCGCAGTGTATATTCGCCAGCAACGAGGACCCTTGCCCGCAACGCGATACCGACAGTGGCAACCAAGGGCCACTGTTAGAGCCGTGGCTGCAATACCGCTATCACGGCAAGGGAGCAGCGCTAACCGTCGCTCTGGGTACCACCCCAATGGGCGGCGAGGTGGATGCCAAATGGACTGGCTCATTTTCAGCGGCCATCGGCGATGAAAGCGCAGGCCTGGCACTGCAGCTGCAGCGCAGACCGGTGCAGGAAAGCATGCTGGCCTACGTCGGCATTGAAGATCCTCACAGCTCAGACAGCTGGGGACGGGTGCTGCAAGACAGCGTCAATATCAGTGGCTTTGGCGAGCTGGCCGAGCAAAGCCGGGCGCTGGTGAGCTTGGACTGGGCTAACTATCAGGGTGAGCAAGTACGCGATAATCGATCCGCGACTCTGTATGCACGCATGGGGTTTATCCCCAAACTCAGACGCGCGCAGGTCGAAGTCGGCCCGGAGCTGTTGGCGAGTTATTATCAACACAACCTGTCTGGGTTTAGCCAGGGACACGGGGGCTACTTCAGCCCGCAAATGCTGGTGCGCATGGGCGCTCGGTTGGCGTGGCAGCAGCCGTTGTCACGCCGCACCTACTGGCGCAGCCAATGGACGCTGGGGTATCAGGTTCATCATCAGGACTGCTTAAAGGCCTACTTTGCCAACAGCAGCCGCTGTTATCAGGACAGTAGTGACGATTCTGGGGTCGCCGCTGGTATCGATTTGGCCATTTTGCATCGCCTAGGGCGCAGCCCGCACCACCTCGGCAGCCAATTCAGTTTCAACAGCAGTCCACAATACAACGACTGGAGCGTTTGGTTGTTTTGGCAATACGCCACCGATGGTGACTCCTTGCTACAACTGTTGGATACAGCGCTGCAGCTACCGTAGCCGCATAAATCCGCCCGCCGATTGCGCTAGCCAACCGGACAGTTCCAGTTCTAACAGCTGAGGAAGTAACTGCGCCACGTCCAATTGGCTGCGAATGGCGATCACATCAACGGCGGTTGGCGCAAAATCAATACAACTGAGCAACCCTGGCTGCCATTGCTCAGGCGTGGCAGCGCTGTTCACAGCAGGTGAATTGGGCACAGACGGCGCATCGGGAGCCGTTAAACCGAATATGCCCAGTTGCTGCAGCACATCGTCAGCATGCTGCACCAAGGTCGCACCATCGCGTATCAATTGGTGACAGCCCTGACTCAAAGGGTTGTTCACCGCCCCCGGCACCGCCATTACTTCCCGCCCCTGCTCAGCTGCTTGCTGCGCGGTAATCAGTGAGCCACTGCGCAACGCCGCTTCTACCACCACGACGCCCATACTAAGACCACTAATAATGCGATTACGCGATGGGAACTGCGGTGCTCGCGGCGCGGTTCCTGGTAAGAACTCAGACAAAATCAGACCGTGCTCCAGCAGCTGCATGGCCAATGTTTGATGCCGGCGCGGGTAGATGATGTCGGCACCACACCCCAGCACAGCAATGGATCGACCTTGACTCACCGCCCCCTGATGACTGGCACCGTCAATGCCAAGTGCCAAACCAGACACCACCGTTAGCCCGCAGTTAGCCAGCACGGCGCCATTATGTTGTGCCCAATCACTGCCGTAGCGACTGGGATTTCGGCTACCAACCATCGCCACTCTGGGTTGATCCAGGGCGGAAAGATGTCCACGTGCGAACAAAAACAGCGGTGCGTCGGGCAAGGTTGCCAGCGAGTCGGGATAGGGCGGTACACCTGCTAGCAACAAATCGCAACCAGCTTGCTGGCGCCAATGCAGCAGAGTTTCGACACCCTTGTTCAGACTTGAGTCGTGTTGCCAGCGGTGTGCCAGCTCGGCATTCAGCTCCAGCTGTTGCAATTCATCAGACGTTAACTGCAGCAGATCGGTGCTGTGAGGGAGGGATTGCCGTATGGCATTGAGGGTAAGGTTGCCGACGCGAGGCAAGCGGCTCAGCCGCCACCAGGCGCCTATCTGCTCATCCGTGAGCATAATATTTCCTTGTTAAAACAGGTTGTTACGGCGCAGAGAAACGGTCGCCAACGCGCAAAGGCTTGGTCGCACGCATAATCAGGCCGTACGACATTTTGTCGTAAGTGCGGAACACCATCATCATACCGGCACGTTCAGCAGGTAGACGCACGTATTCATCCTCCGCACGATCGTAGACGACTTCACCGGCTTTTTTCACCAGCAACACGCTACCTGGCTCCAGTCCTTCTCGTTCACCACGATTAAGTACCACCACGTCGAACTGACCGACCTGAGATACGCCACCGGATACCGCTAAAATCTGTCCCTCTACATCACCCTTCGGCGACTTAGGAATAAAGCGCGATAGAATCCGGCGATCTTCGGTTTGCAACAGCAAATCACCTGCAGACACGTGTTGATTGGTGCGTTCCAGTTCCATAGTCAAGATGTCGCCGTTTACATCCGTAACCCGACCTTGACCAATATCTAACGCTTCGAGTCCCAGAACCTCCTCGGTTTCCGGGTCACGGTATACTTGGCCACGACGATAAATTGAGTAGGCAGAAGCCACTTTTTCCAGTGCCTTGCCGCGGGCATACACAGTACTGCCTGCCCCCATCAAAATTCGACCTTCACTGCCGGCCAGTACTCGTGGTGCGTTGTCTAGCTCTTTCGGTTGCACCACTCGATGGTTACGCAAGAAACCGCGTACGGCATCCATTGGGATGGCGGGAATCGCTGCTTCAATCGGCTCCACGCGCACAGTCGGGTGCAGCCTCATGGTGCCCGGCTCAGAGCTGGGCGACAGTTTCACTGTGCGCGCGCTTTGGCCACGCTTCACCACAGTCACACGACGCTCACCGTTGACTTCAATCAGCGCCAGCTCGTCGCCTGGAAAAATCAGGTGTGGGTCTTCAATCTGACGGTTCAGATACCAAATTTCCGGCCACTGCCAGGGGTCATTCGTAAAGCGTTCGGAGATGTGCCACAACGTATCCCCTTCTTTTACCGTGTAACGTTGAGGTGCATCGGCTTTTAAAGGTAAGGCCGAAGCCATGGAAGCCGACAGGCACATCAAACCGGTAAGAAGAACGCGCTTGATGGTTTTGCTCATCCTGTATTCCCTTTATCATTAACGCATCTGACGATGCGCAGTCGACAGCGCCGCGGCGGCATTGCCGCTCCTGCCTAAGGCCGGAACCGCGCACTTGCTTTCTTTCTGTATCGCCAGCCAGTTTAGCAAGTCAATCGCTTGCTGTTCTATATGCACGCTAAATCTATCGATAGAGACACTATGGCCATACTCGATATTCTCGAATACCCGGACCCGCGCTTGCGCAACATAGCCAAACCTGTGGCCGAGGTAGATGACCGCATTCGTCGCATCATTGACGATATGTTCGACACTATGTACGACGCACCGGGCATCGGTTTGGCGGCGACACAGGTCAATGTCCATGAGCGCATCATTACCATCGATGTGTCCGAGGATAACAGCGAGCCGCTGGTATTCATCAACCCGGACATCACAGTGCTGGATGGCGATATCGAAAGTATGCAGGAAGGCTGCTTGTCGGTACCGGGCTTTTACGAGGAAATTTCTCGTATTGAGCACTGCTTAGTAAAAGCACTGGACCGAAACGGCCAATCCTTCGAGATGGAGTGTCGAGGTCTGTTGGCGGTGTGCATTCAGCACGAGGTCGATCATCTCGATGGCAAGCTGATGGTGGACTATCTATCTCCATTGAAGCGCAAGCGCATCAAAGACAAGCTAGATAAAAAGCACAAGCTGGAAGCTCGTCAGGGACAGCGTTGATATGTCATTGAAACTGATTTTTGCCGGCACGCCGGAGTTTGCTGCGGACCATTTGCGCGCCCTGATCGCCAGCGAGCATGAAATTGTTGCGGTCTACACTCAGCCAGATCGCCCCGCCAAGCGCGGTAAGAAGCTGCAGCCCAGCGCCGTTAAGCAGGTAGCGCTGGAGCATGACTTGCCGGTGCTGCAGCCGCTCAACTTCAAAGACCCACAAGATATCGCCACCCTGGCCGACCATCAGGCCGATGCCATGATCGTCGTCGCCTATGGGCTGCTGCTGCCCAAAGCCGTGTTAGAGGCGCCAAAGCATGGCTGTCTCAATGTACACGCCTCATTGTTGCCGCGCTGGCGCGGTGCCGCACCCATCCAGCGTTGTCTGGAAGCGGGCGACAGCTGTACCGGCATCACCATCATGCAGATGGATGAAGGCCTGGATACCGGCGATATGTTGCACAAACTGACCACTGTCATCAGCCAGGACGACACCGGCGGCAGCTTGCACGACCGCTTAGCGCAGCTAGGCCCGCCAGCATTGCTCGACACCTTGACCGCGCTGGAACAAGGTCAGCTGCAACCGGAACAACAAGACGACAGCGCAGCCTGTTATGCTCATAAACTGAGCAAACAAGAGGCCCAACTCGACTGGACGCGTCCCAGCTCGGAGCTGGCTCTGCAAGTACGCGCATTCAATCCAGTACCGATGAGCTACTCCATTCTAGGTAATGAGCGCATTCGTATCGTCGCCGCTGAAGCCATTCACAAACCACATACCCTGCTGCCCGGCACCATTGCTCGCGTCGATCAAGATGGTGTCGATGTCGCCTGCGACCAAGGATTGCTGCGTTTAAAGCACATCCAGCTGGCCGGCAAAAAAGCCATGTCTGTGGCAGAAATCATCAATGGTCAGCCGCAACTGCTGCAACCGAACTATGTCTTTAGCGCGGTGGAGCCAGCGTGAGTCAATCTCTGTACGGCAGCGCCGCTAAGTCGCTGTCAGCACGCGCTGCGGCCGCCCGGGCATTGTCTTTGGTGATGCAAGGGCAGTCACTCAATCAAGCATTGCCGATGCTAGAGCCACGCGTAGACGAATCTGACCGAGGATTCCTGCGCGATTTAGTGCTGGGCAGCTGTCGTCATTATCAGCGCCTTAATGCATTGGCAAAAATGCTGCTGAAAAGCCCGTTTGATGACAGCGACCAGGATTTGCACGCACTGTTGGTCATTGGTCTGTATCAACTGCACATGCAAGGCAAAGCCCCACATGCCGCGGTGCATGCCACCGTTGATGTGTGTGAAGAGCTGGGCAAGGGCTATGGCAAAGCCGTGATCAACGCCTGCTTGCGCCGCTTTGGCCGTGAATACGACAGTTTGACACCCGCCCTGGACGACAACCCGGTCACGGCCACCAGCCATCCCAAATGGCTGGTGAAAATGCTTAATAAAGCCTGGCCGGAACAGGCCGCTGCCATTTTGCACAGCAACAACGACAAGCCGCCTTTGTGCCTGCGCGTCAACCGTCGCCAAGTTAGCCGCGATGACTATCTGCAGCAGTTGCAGCAGGCCGATATCGACGCTCGTCCAGCACCCTTCAGCGATGATGGTATCTACCTGAACACTGGCCTCGACGTCACTACCCTGCCTGGTTTTGCTGCCGGTTTTGTTAGCGTGCAGGACGAGGCAGCTCAGCTGGCAGCGCAATTGCTGCAGCCGCAAAACGGAGAGCAGATTCTCGACGCCTGCGCAGCACCTGGAGGCAAAACCTGCCACCTGTTAGAACACGCCGACGTCCATGTCACCGCGGTGGATATCGACCAACAGCGGCTGCAACGTGTGCAAGAAAACCTCGATCGCCTGCAGCTCAGTGCAGAGTTGACCTGCGCTGACATGCTGCAAGCCTCCAGCTGGCAGAAACAGCAGTACGATGCCATTTTGTTGGATGTGCCCTGCTCCGCCACTGGCGTGATTCGCCGCCACCCGGACATTAAATTGCTGCGCCGCCGCGACGACATCGACGCGTTGGTGCACACCCAAGCGACGCTGCTGGACTTGGCTTGGTCGGCGTTAAAACCGGGCGGTCGGCTGTTGTACGCCACTTGCTCGGTGCTGCCGCAGGAAAACAGTGAGCAAATTGCCCAATTTGTGGCCCGAACTGACAATGCTGAGCTGCAAATACTGGACAAACCTTGGGGAAATGCCTGTAATGCCGGGCGCCAGTTGCTGCCGCAAACAGACAGCCACGATGGCTTTTATTACGCATTGCTGCAAAAAGCATAACGCAAGCTCAGATGGGCCAGTGATCCTGGCTCGGTGACAGAGGTCGCAGATGAAAATCATCATACTCGGTGCCGGTCAGGTGGGTGGCACACTGGCTGAGAATCTGGCCAGCGAGCAAAATGACATAACCGTGGTGGATACCGACCACGAGCGTCTGCGAGAGCTGCAAGACCGCATCGATATCAAAACCGTGTGTGGCAGTGCTTCGCACCCGAAAGTGCTGGCCGATGCCGAGGCCGACGATGCCGACCTGCTGATCGCCGTCACTAACTCGGATGAGACCAACATGGTCGCCTGCCAGGTGGCCTTTACCTTATTTCGTACACCGAAAAAGCTCAGCCGCATTCGTGCCAATGCTTACCTAAAAGAAACCGGGCTGTTCAGCGACGAAGGCTTTCCGATCGACGTACTGATCTCACCGGAAAAAGTGGTGACCGAGTACGTCAGCCGCTTGCTGCAATACCCAGGCTCGCTGCAAGTGTTGGACTTCGCCAACAACAAAGTACAGCTAGTGGCCGTGAAAGCGTTCTACGGCGGGCCGCTAGTCGGCCAGCAGATTCAAACGCTGAAAGAGCACTTGCCCAACATCGATGCCCGTGTAGCCGCCATTTTCCGCCGCGGGCAAGCCATCGAGCCGGTCGGTTGTACCGTGATTGAAGCCGACGACGAAGTGTTTTTTGTCGCCGCCAAGGACCACATTCGAGCGGTGATGGGCGAGCTGCGCCGCGCAGAAGATTCTTACAAGCGCATCATCATTGCAGGCGGCGGCAACATTGGCTTCCGCCTGGCCAAGACCCTTGAACGGGACTATCGCCTCAAATTGATCGAACACTCCCGCAGCCGCGCCCAGTATTTGAGCGAAAACCTGAAACACACCGTGGTGTTGTTCGGCAGCGCCACCGACAAAGCGTTGCTGGAGGAAGAAAACATCGAAAATACCGACGTTTTCTGTGCCCTTACCAACGACGACGAGGTCAACATCATGTCGTCGCTGCTGGCTAAGCGTTACGGCGCGCGCAAAGTGATGACGCTGATCAACAAGGCCGCCTACGTCGACCTGGTGCAAGGTGGCATGATTGATGTCGCCATTTCGCCGCAGCAGGCCACCATCGGCAGCCTGCTCACCCATGTTCGCCGTGGCGACGTTGCCAACGTGCACTCACTGCGCCGCGGCGCCGCCGAAGCGATTGAGGCTGTTGCTCACGGCGATAGCCGCAGCTCCAAAGTGGTTGGCCGTCGCATCGGCGAGATTGCGCTGCCACCTGGAACAACCATCGGTGCCGTCGTGCGCGGCGATGAGGTGATTATGGCCACTTCCGATGTGGTGATTCAGTCCGAGGATCACGTCATCCTGTTCGTGGTGGATAAACGCCACATCAGTGATGTTGAGCGCTTATTCCAGGTTGGCCTGGGCTTTTTCTGAGCAGTCGTTAGAGGGACATCTACGCTATGCACTTTACCGTCATCGCACGTGTGCTGGGCATTTTATTGATGCTGTTCAGTCTCACCATGGTGCCGCCTATGTTGGTTTCCATGTGGTACGACGACCAGGCCACCCAAGCCTTCGCCATGGCCTTGCTGATCATTTTTGGCATCGGTTTTGTCAGTTGGCTGCCGGTGCGACGCGTGCGCCACGACCTGCGCACTCGCGATGGTTTTTTGATCACCGTATTATTCTGGTTGGTACTGTCACTGACCGGCTCCTTTCCGCTAATGCTGGCCGACAACCCCGGCCTCAGCTTTACCGACGCGTTTTTTGAATCGCTCTCCGGCTGGACCACCACAGGTGCTACTGTGATTACCGGCATCGATGAGTTACCCAAGTCCATTTTGTGGTACCGCCAGCAACTGCAGTGGCTGGGTGGTATGGGGATTATCGTATTAGCAGTCGCCATTCTGCCGATGCTCGGCATTGGTGGTATGCAGCTGTTCCGCGCCGAAACACCAGGGCCGATCAAAGACTCCAAGCTGACGCCGCGCATTGCCGAAACCGCCAAAGCGCTGTGGAACATCTATTTGATGCTGACCATTGCCTGCGCGGTGTCCTACTGGATTGCCGGTATGGATGCTTTCGACGCCATCGCTCACAGCTTCGCCACCGTCGCCATTGGTGGCTTTTCGACCTACGATGCCAGCATCGGTCACTTTGATAGCGCCGCCATCGAAATGATTGCGGTGATATTCATGCTGATTTCGGCGCTGAACTTCGGCCTGCACTTTTTTGCTTGGCACAACAAAGCGCAGGCACTGGTGCATTACGTTCGCGACTCGGAGCTGAAGTTTTTCTTTTTCATTATCGCCGGTGGCATTGTGCTCACTGTTCCGGCGCTGTACCTGACCGGCACTTACGGTTGGCAGGAATCACTGCGCTTTGGCATTTTTGAGGTGGTGTCCGTTGCCACCACCACAGGCTTCGGCACCGCCGACTTTTCCGTATGGCCCATATTCCTGCCGGTATTGCTGTTTATGATGGCCTTTATTGGTGGCTGTGCAGGCTCCACCGGTGGCGGCATGAAAGCCATTCGTGTACTGCTGATTCACAAGCAGGGCGTGCGCGAGATTCGTCGTTTGATCCACCCCAATGCCATCATTCCAGTGAAGTTGGGCAATGCGCCGGTCAGCGAGCGCGTGTTAGAGGCGGTGTGGGGCTTCTTTGCTTTGTATGTGATTACTTACATGGTGATGATGCTGGCGCTACTGGCCACCGGCTTAGATCATGTCACGGCCTTTTCTGCTGTCGGTGCCTGCCTGAACAACCTGGGTCCTGGCTTGGGTGACGTAGCAGCCCATTACGGCGATATCTCCGATGCAGCGAAATGGATTCTGTCTCTGACTATGCTGTTAGGACGGTTGGAAATCTTTACCCTGCTGGTACTGATCAGTCCGGCATTCTGGCGGAGCTAACGTGATGATGGACTCGCTCAACGACCAACAGTTTGTCGAACAGGTGCGTGCACAGATGCTGTCTTTTGCTCGCTCTCAGCTGAGCCACGAGCAAGAGGCCGAAGATGCTGTGCAAGAAGCACTGGCCGGCGCACTGCGCAACGCCGAGCGCTTTGCCCACCGGGCGGCACTGCGCACTTGGATTTTTACCATTCTGCGCAACAAGATCAGCGACACTCTGCGCAAGCGCTACCGCAATCTGGAAAGTGAAACCTACGATGCTTGTAATGAATGTGGTGATGCCGACGACTCATGGTTTGATCAGCGCGGACACTGGCACGCTGAGCGCAAACCCAGCGCCTGGCAAGGCACCGATCAACGAGCTTTGAGTGAAGACTTTTGGCGTGTGTTTGACCACTGCCTCAATCATCTGCCCGCCGATCAGGGGCGCGTTTTTATGATGCGTGAAATGTTGGAGCTGAGCAGCCAGGAGATTTGTCACAACCTGGCGCTGTCGACCAGCAACTTGCATGTCTTGCTGCATCGAGCACGGCTAAAGTTGCGCGACTGCTTAAGCAGCAACTGGTTCGAAGGGGAGCACCATGCTGAACTGTGAACAAGCGACACGACTGCAATCCGAATCGATGGAGCGGCCGTTGTCACTGAAAGAAAAAGTCGAACTGAAGTTGCACACCGCCATGTGCAACGCCTGCCGCCGCTTTGGCCGCCAGGTCGGCTCGCTGCGTGATATGAGCCGCCAGTATCGCGATCAACAAGACAATAATTCCGACTGACCCCCCGCCAGCACCGCGCTCTGCTGGCAGGTCTCCTTCTCTGCCATTCCTGCCCGAAGAAAAAATCACAAAAATATCCGCCTAGGTTGTAATGATTCGACGTCGACGCCGACAAAGCCAATACGCAGCCAGCGCTGTGTTGAAACTTACAACCCAGTCATGCTCCCTAGCGGAGCCACAGACCGAGATATTCTTATGAAAAAGTCATTCAAACCTGTATCAGCATCCATCACCGCGGCTTTCTTATTGAGCGCAGCGGCGGCCACTCAAGCGGCGCCCGCCAGCACCACCGTCGACAATCCGTTTGCATCACAAACGTTGGAAGCTGGCTACCAGCTGGCCGGCAAACATGCTGAAGGTAAGTGCGGCGAGGGCAAATGCGGTGGCAAAGCCGAGTCTGAAGGCAAATGCGGCGAAGGTAAGTGCGGCGGCAAAGCAGAATCTGAGGGTAAATGCGGTGAAGGCAAGTGCGGCGGTAAAGCCGAGTCTGAAGGCAAGTGTGGCGAAGGCAAATGCGGTGGCAACAGCTAAGGTTGCTTAATGTATGGGGAGAGCGGTTATCTCCCCGTTGCTGGAGACATACATGAACGCTCTGCTACGCCTTTATCAGCCAGCCCATCAGGCCTTACAGCGTACGTCGTTTGCTGATGGGTTAGCGCCCTTACTGCTGCGATTGTACCTGGCGCCGGTGATGATGCAGGCTGGCTGGAACAAACTCAGCCACTTTGAAGACACCGCTAATTGGTTTGGCAACCCAGACTGGGGCCTGGGATTACCCGCCCCCGAGTTAATGACGGCACTCGCCGCCGGCACTGAATTCTTTGGTGGTGTATTGCTGTTGCTTGGCCTAGCGATACGCTGGATCAGCATTCCACTGATGGTCACTATGTTGGTTGCCGCCTTTGCCGTGCATTGGCCCAACGGCTGGCTGGCGATCGCCGATGCCAGCAGCTGGCTCGCCAACGACCGGGTATTAGAAGCGGCCGAACGCTTGGAGCGGGCCAAGTCTATTTTGCGCGAGCATGGTAACTACAGCTGGCTCACCGGGCGCGGCTCTGTGGTGATACTCAACAACGGCATTGAGTTTGCCATCACCTATTTTGTCATGCTGCTGAGCCTGTTCTTCACCGGTGGCGGTCGCTATACCAGCCTCGATTACTGGCTGGCTCGACGCTTCCAGCTATTGCCAGAGGGGCAGCGTTAGCCAATACCTTTGTAAGGGTTTTTGCCATCGCCGGGGCGACGCTTAAAGCGCTTGTAGGTCCACTGATATTGCTCCGGCGCATGCTCAACGCAGGCTTCAATAGCGGCGTTAAGCGCCGTTGCCGAAACAGCAGGGTCAGGGTCGTATATGGCGTCATCCGGCTTAATAAAATGAATATCAAAGCCCTCACCATTGGGTAGACGCTGGGTGAAACCAAACAGTGCCACCGCATCACTGCGCTGCAACAGCTCGTGGCACAGCTTAGGGGTCAGCGCTTCTACCCCCATAAAGGGCGCGAACACTCCACTGCGCGGTTTCGGTTCTTGGTCTGGCAAGATGCCAACAAACTCCCCGGCTTTAATCGCCCGAAACATCTCTTTCACCCCGGTCGATGTGGTGGGCACTAATCGTATGCCGGTTTTGCCTCGGCTGGATAACATCCAGCGATTCAGCACCGCATTCTTGGCCGGGCGGTACATCGCCAGCACCTCTGTCTGCGTGGTGATGTAATGATTAAGTACTTCCCAGTTGCCTAAGTGCGGCACACAAAACAGAACCCCTTTGTTGGCACTGAGCGCTTGCTGCAACACTTCGACATTGTGTACTTCGCGCACCAAAGCTAAGCCCTTGGCTTGACTGCCGCCCCACAGTACACCCATTTCCATCGATACCATACCAGTCTGGCGCAGCGTTTCTCGCCACAGCTGCTCCCGTTCGGCGCTGTCCATCTGCGGGTACACCATCTGCAGGTTACGGCGTGCAACTTCACGCGAACGGTTGCGAAAGCGGGTCATCAGCCAGCCCACACCAAGGCCCAGCCGCTGTGCCCAGCGCAGCGGGATCAGACCGGACAGCTTGAGAATAGCGACAATCAAATAGCCCATATGCAGCCCTTTAAAGTGAGTGTCGGCAGTGTACGCAAACCGGCTCAGCAGGCAAGGTTTGGCAGCGTCGATGGGCAGCTCTGCTAAGCTTTAGACACTGAAGATATGGCGGCGATATGATCAATCTGGAAACTGAACTGGCACCACGGCGCATCCTGATCGTTGATGACATGGTCGAAGCGCGCAGCTCACTGAAGAAGATGATGACGGTGTTGGGCGCCGAGAACATTGATACTGCCGTTGACGGCAACGAAGCCATGCTCAAAATTCACGAACGTGACTACGACATGGTGCTGTCCGATTACAATCTCGGCAAAGGTCGAGACGGTCAGCAAATTCTTGAAGAGGCGCGCTACACCCAGCGCCTAAAGGCGACGGCGCTGTTTATTATGCTCACCGGCGAAAATGCCGTCGATATGGTGATGGGGGCATTGGAATACGACCCGGATGCGTACATCACCAAACCCTTTACCCTCAATATGTTGCGCGAACGCTTGGCGCGCATTCTCAACATCAAAGCCCAACTGTTAGAAATTAATCGTGCCATTGACGAGAAGCGCAATAACGACGCCATTCGTGCCGCTGAGCAGCTGCTGCAGAAAGACCACAAACTGATCATGCCGCTGACCCGTATATTGGGCCGCCTGTACATGCATCAGCATCGCTATAACGACGCCATTCGTGTTTATTCCAACTTGCTAAACATTCGCTCGGTTTCCTGGGCTCGCTTAGGCCAAGCCATTTGCCTGCACCACCTGGGTGACTCTCACAGCGCCCTCTCGCAGTTAAAGCAAACGCTGTCTAAACATCCATTGTACGTGCAGTGTTACGACTGGTTATCGCGCATCATGTTAGAGCTGGGGCACCCACAAGAAGCACAGCAGTTTTTGCAGAAGGCGGTCGATATTTCACCCAAAGCCGTGCTAAGACAAATGGAGCTAGGCAAACAAGCCGCCAACAACGAAGACTTTGAAGTCGCCGAGCAAGCCTTCGAAGCGGCGGTGAAATTAGGGCGCTATTCATGCTACAAAAATTCAGATAATTATCTGCAGTTTGCCAAAGCGGTGCAGGGAAAAATTAAAGCCAACGGTGGCCGCGATAGTCGCTTACGCGCAGACAAAGTCATGCGCTATGTCGAAGAACTGCGCCAAGATTATGCTAATCATGCCGGTGTCATGTTCGATACCAGTATTATCGAGGGCACCACCTTTGATCGTTTGGGAGACAAAGAAAAATCGCGAAAATCGGTCAACCATGCCGAAGAAGTTCTCGAAAAAATTGAGAACCCAAGTGTTGATCAACAGTTAAAAATGACTGAAGCCTTTATCAATACGGATCAGCACGTTAAAGCCAAGAAATTACTAAAGACCATCAAAGATCAGGAAATTGGCGAAGAGTCGGTACAAAAAGAATGGGATCGCCTACAAGAAACGCTAAATCAAATCAAAGTTCGTCAGTACACCACTGAGTTAAATGCCCGTGGTGTTGGTTATTTCGAAAAGGGTTTGCTGGAGCAAGCGGTGGAAGCATTCGACGAAGCCGTCGATTTTGAAGAAGCTGGCATCAGCGTCATGTTAAATGCCATACAGGCCAAGCTGGCCTACATGGAAGAGCATGAAGTTAAAGTCAGTTATTTAAAAGACTGCCACGCACTGTTCAAACGCATCGGCGCCATTGGTGACACCGACGATCGCTATCATCGCCACGACCGATTAAAGAATACCTACCTACGATTAAAAAGAGCAGCTGGGTTATGAAGTTTGAACAATTGGTTGGCGCTGTTATTCATGACCTTAAAAACCAACTCCAGTCACTGCTCGACTACGAGCAAGAGGCGATTCAACAATTGCCCAAGCAGTACCATCAGCATTTAACGCCGATTCTGCAAAGAACAAATCGGTTAAAAAACGACACGCTGCAGTTGGTGAGTTTGTTTCGTATGGGCGAGCATTATCACTTCCCTCTCGACGATGCCTGGCCGATGGACACCATAAATGATGCGATTGAGTCGACCAGCATACAGTTTCCAACACTAACGTTTGATAATAATGTCGATGAACACTGCCAAGGGTTTTACAGCGAAACCCTGGTACATTTAGCGCTCATTACCTTAATCACCAACAGCGCACAGGCCGGTGCGACTCACCTCACCTTTACTGCCGACACCAATGATGCTTTAACGATCACTGTTGAGGACAACGGCCCTGGGTTTCCGCCCGAAGCTCTGGAGGGCGACTGGCAGACCACCAAGCGCGATGGCAGTGGTTTAGGGCTGTACTTTGTCGAACTGATTGCCCAACACCACAACCAAGGTGAACATAAGGGGCGCATAGACATTGCCAACCGCAGCGTTAAGGGCGCCAGAGTGACGCTGCTTCTGCCGTAGCAGCGTACAGCTACATTCAATGCCTGCTGGCGAAAACTCTGCTATAGAACAGCTTCACACCTCCTTCTCGACTGACGCCAGCCCCACCACATCGGGCTGTTATCCCGCCCTACCACTGCTATAATCCGGCCCTTTATTTTCCATGCGCGCGCAGGCGCCAAGCCAAGGTGAACCGTTGTGAGTCAAAGCCGCCACGATATTAAAACCTTTCAGGGTCTGATCGCGGCCCTGCAGGAGTTCTGGTCCGATCAGGGCTGTGTCATCAATCAACCTCTCGATCTGGAAGTCGGTGCCGGCACTTTCCACGTGCATACCTTTTTGCGTGCGGTAGGCCCAGAGACCTGGAACTCGGCCTATGTGCAGCCCAGTCGCCGTCCTACCGACGGTCGCTACGGCGAGAACCCAAATCGCCTGCAGCACTACTATCAGTTTCAGGTGGTAATGAAGCCATCGCCGCTTGATATTCAAGAAAAGTACCTCGACTCGCTCAAAGCCTTGGGTATTGATCCGCTGGTGCACGATATTCGTTTTGTTGAGGACAACTGGGAAAGCCCTACTCTGGGCGCCTGGGGCTTGGGCTGGGAAGTCTGGCTTAACGGCATGGAGGTGACTCAGTTCACCTACTTCCAGCAGGCCGGTGGCCTTGAGTGTTACCCCGTGACCGGTGAAATCACCTATGGTCTGGAGCGTATCGCCATGTATCTGCAAGAAGTCGACAGCGTTTACGATCTGGTGTGGACCTACGGCCCAGATGGCAAAGCCGTGACCTATGGCGATGTGTTCCACCAAAACGAAGTCGAGCAATCGGAGTACAACTTCGAGCACGCCGATGTCGACTTCCTGTTCCAGGCCTTTAACCAGTATGAAAAAGACTGCCTGCGTTTAATCGACGCGGGTCTGCCGCTGCCTGCCTATGAGCAAACGCTAAAAGCCTCACATACCTTCAATATGCTCGATGCCCGTGGCGCTATCTCCGTCACCGAGCGTCAGGGTTATATCCTACGGGTCCGTACCATGGCGCGCGCCGTTGCCCACGCCTACTACGACAGTCGTGCAGAAAAAGGCTTCCCGCTGGCTGAAGAATCCATTCGCCAGGAAGTGTTGGCCAAATGGCAGGCCGCCAAAGATAAAGATGCTCAGACCCAGGAGAAAAAGTAATGGGCCATAACAGCTTTTTAGTCGAACTGGGAACTGAAGAACTGCCACCGATGGCGCTGAAAGGACTGGCGCAAGCCTTTGCCGATGGCATCGTTGCTGGCCTCACTGACGCCAAGCTGGACGTTGGCAAGGTTGAAGTATTTGCCGCTCCGCGTCGTATGGCCGTGCGCATTGCTGATCTGACCGTAAAACAAGCCGACCAGGAAGAAACCCTGTTTGGTCCGCCAGCCAAAATCGCATACGACGCCGACGGCAATCTGACCAAAGCCGCGTTAGGTTTTGCCTCACGCGCTGGCATTGATGCCTCAGCGCTGCTGGAAGCGCCAGAATCTGAAGGCAAAAACGCTGGCAAGCTGATGATCAAACGCACCATCGCCGGCAAAAACACCGTTGAGCTGTTGCCCGAGATCGTCCAGCACAGCCTGGAGAAATTACCGATTCCTAAACGCATGCGCTGGGGCGCGACCCGGGTTGAGTTTGTGCGCCCGGCGCAATGGCTACTGATGCTGTTTGGCGATCAGGTCGTCAACGCTGACCTGCTCGAGCTGAAATCTGGTAACACCTCACGTGGCCATCGTTTCCATGCCCCGGGGGATGTCGTCATTAGCTCACCTGAGGCCTATGAAAGCACACTGCGCCAGGCGTATGTGATGGCCAATTTTGCTGAGCGTTCTGCCTTGATCGCCGAGCAGGTTAAAGCCGCAGGTGAAAAGCTGGGCGGCGAAGCCGTTATTGACGATGATTTGCTGGAAGAAGTCACCGCCCTCAATGAATGGCCCGTGGCCTTGGCCGGCAGCTTTGATGAAGAATTCCTGACGGTGCCAGCCGAAGCTTTGGTGTCGTCGATGAAAGAGCACCAAAAGTACTTTCATGTGATGAAAGACGGCCAGCTGCTGAACCACTTCATTACTGTCGCCAATATCGAGTCGAAAGACCCGCAGCAGGTGATTTCCGGTAACGAAAAGGTGATTCGCCCTCGCCTGGCTGACGCCAAGTTCTTCTGGGATACCGACCGCAAGCAAAGCCTGGCCAGCCGTTTTGATAAGTTAGAAAACGTCGTTTGGGTCAACCAGCTCGGTACCATCGCCGATAAAGCCCGTCGTATATCTAACTTGGGGCAAAAAATTGCCACGGCGATGCAAGCCGATACCAGCTTGGTCGCGCGTGCCGCTCAGCTGTGCAAAAACGATTTGGTGTCGCAAATGGTGTTTGAATTCACCGACCTGCAAGGCCTGGCCGGTAAATACTACGCCGAGCACGATGGTGAGCCTGCCGATGTCTGCGCTGCCATGGTTGAGCAATATATGCCCGCCTTTGCTGGCGATGAGCTACCCGCCACGGCCACCGGTACCGCTATTGCGTTGGCTGATCGACTGGACTCTTTGGTTGGCTTGTTTGGCATCGGCCAGCTACCGACCGGCTCTAAGGACCCCTTTGCGCTGCGCCGAGCGTCTTTGGGTGTGCTGCGTATTCTAGTGGAAAAAAACATCGACCTGGACTTAAGCGAGCTGCTCGATTGGGCCATCGATAACCAGTGGTCTGCCGAGCTAAAAGCCGAGACTAAAGCCACACTAACCGAGTACTTGCTGGATCGCTTTAGCGCCTGGTATCAAGACGCCAATATTCCGGCCGAAGTCTTTATGGCTGTACGCGCGTTAGGCGTGACTAAGCCGCTGGATATCGATCGTCGTGTTAAGGCTGTACACAGCTTTTATCAGCTGGAATCGGCACAAGCCCTGGCCGCCGCTAACAAGCGTGTTTCCAACATTCTCGCTAAAAACGGCGGTGATGCGGTGATCGCTGAGGTCAATGCCACATTGCTTAACGAAGCAGCCGAACAGGCGTTAGCTGAGCAAGTAGCGGCTAAACGTGATGTGGTCACACCTATGATCGCCGCTGGTGACTATCAGCCTGCGCTTGCTGAGCTGGCTGGTCTACGCGATGTGGTTGATGCCTTCTTTGATAACGTCATGGTGATGGCCGATGACGACGCCGTCAAAAACAACCGCTTGGCACTGCTGAAGCAGCTGCAAGGTTTGTTTATTGCCATCGCCGATATCGCCTTACTGAATCAGGGCTAATTTGCCCTACACGCATTTCCCCCGCCTAGCGGGGGAGTTTCTTGCTGTGAAGCTTCACAAGGATTCACCAATGAATAAACACGCTTTATTACTCGCAATGTTAACGGCCGCCCTGGGTTTGACTGCCTGTGGTGGAGGCGGCGGCTCCAGCTCAGGTGGTGACACACCTGAAACTCCGAACACAGGTACTGATGGCGGTACTGATGGCGGTACTGATGGCAACGATAATAACGACGGCACTCCACCCGCCAATAACGCCTTAACCATGACATTTGAGTTAGGCGACTCTCACTACTTGGCAGTGTTAGACAGCAATGGTGAGTGGCAGCAAAAAACGGGGGAGTCAGAAGTCGTAGTCGACGTGGCCAGCAGCAGCGAGCCCGTGACCTATCTGTACTTATGTAAAGACGGCGAGCGTTCGTACTACAGCCATATGCGCACTTTATATTTGGCACAGCCATCTAAAACGCGCCTGTGCTACAACGACTCATCAGCCCCAGCTGGAGCCTATGTACCCGTAGAAAGTGCAGACTCTACTCAGGTCATTCGTTTGTTGGTCTCAGACATTACCGACAAAGCCTGGGATGAAATCATCTATGAGATTGAGCTGGCCGATCGCGATGTGCCACGTACTTACATTGCGGTGGGTAAAAATGGCGATAGCTATTTTGTGCAACGTCGCGACAATGTCCAACTACAAGCAGGCGACACCCTCACCATCGATTTTAGTGCCGAGGATACCGTCCAGGTTACGCCACAGACAGTGAACTTTGATAACGCGGACTATGACCTTACCTATCGCAGTACCAACTCCATTACTCGTATGGAGCTGTCGCTAGACGGGAATACCTACATCCCAATTCCAGTTGAGTTCATGCGTGACGGTGACTGGTTTGATGAGGACTATCGCTTTGTCGATGGCACTACATTTAGTCGCGGTACCCGTACTCCGGCTACCGGGGGGTATATTGAGCATTCCTTGCCTGGTTATCGTCTCAATCAAGTTACCTATAGCCAGGACAAACTAACGGCCAATGCCCCGTTACTGGGTGAGGCGCCCGCATTGCTACAACACGGCTATATCTCCCTCTTCTACGAGGATGATACGAATAGCGACTCTTTTATCTTTAGTCAGCTCGTCATGCTGCCGAAAGACCATGATGGCATCGCAAATATCCCGACAGTCGATTTAACTGCTCTACCAGGCTTTCCTGAACGAGCCATGTTTAATTACAACGGTGACCAGCTCTACTGGTGGCAGTACGGCTATATGAAAGCTCTGGACGGCTCTTTCGAGACAGATACTGAAGCCCTATGGGCAAAAGAGCTCTAACTGGAGACCCATGACCCGACTGATTATTCTCGACCGCGACGGCGTACTCAATCAGGACTCTGATGCCTACGTAAAGTCGGTTGAGGAATGGATCGCCATTGCCGGTAGCGCTGAAGCAGTGACGCCAAATCAGTCGAGAGCTTAGTTGTGTTTACTTTGCTCATTCGTAGACAGAGCAAATATCGCCTTAATTAATCTGAGCTGATAAGCTCTCACGCCCCTCCCCGCGGTACGCGGGGATTTTTTAGTGGATAATCACAAGGAAAGTTCTATGCATAAAAACTCTCTATTACTCGTAATGCTAACAGCGACTGTAGGTTTGACTGCCTGCGGTGGTGGTGATTCCGATAGCTCCTCAACAGAAAGCGATACCATTGATGGCACTAACGAGAGTTCAAATAGCGGTCTAACCATGACGCTTGAGCGCGGTGACTCTCATTACTTGGCTGTTATGCAAGATGACAATGAATGGTTGCAGCTCACTGGCGACTCAAATGTTCAGCTTGAAGTGGATGAAAACAATAAGATTACGTACTTGTTCGTTTGTAAGCATGGTGAAAGCGGATATTACACCCACATGCGAACCTTATATCTGTCAGAGTCATCCACATCGCGTCTATGCCAGTTCAATGCCTCTGCGGATTCCGGTGGATTTGTATCAGTGCAAAGTGCGGATTCCACCGCAGTCGTCGAGCTACTCGTTACAGATGTATTGGATATTAATGACAACCGTTCGACCAGTGTGGTTGAAGAAATAGAGCTTAGCAGTCGCAGCAACCCACGAAGTTACCTAGCCATAGGCAAGCGCGATTCTCGCTACTACGCTCTACGTCGCGACAATGTTCAGCTTGAGGATGGCGATACCCTCACTCTCGACTTTTCTGCTCCTGACGTGGAGGAAGTCTCGACGCATATAACCACCGAGGATATTGAACGCTATAGCCTAACTTATAGAACCATGGACTCTGTTCCCCGTATCAGATTAAACCTGAATACCCATTCGTCTCTTCGCATTCCTGCAAGCATGATGAGGGAGGATGACTGGTACGAAGAACATTATCGTTTTGAAGATGGCAGCGCTTTTGTCAGAAGCACACGAACACCTGCGAGTGAGCCATATAATTGGTATTGGTTGCCCGACCTTAACCGCGACGATATTACTTTCAGCCAAGATAAACTGACCGCAACCATACCCTCGTTAGGCCAGCCTCCAGAACCCTTGCCACATGGCTACGCCAGCGTGTCTTACGACTACAAATCCGGCAACGACCAGTATGTCTTCGGACAAATCATCATGCTGCCAAATGGCTATAGCGGGTCAGTCGATGTCCCATTAGTGGACTTAACCGCTTTACCAGGTTTTCCTGAGTGGGCAATGTTCGATTACAACAGCGATAACTTCGGTTTTAATTGGCAATACGGTTACCGAAAGCCTGTTAGTGGCTCATTGGAAACTAATAAAGAATTGCTGTACCGAGACAGCTTTTAACAGGAGCCCCAATGACCCGACTGATTATTCTCGACCGCGACGGCGTACTCAATCAGGACTCCGATGCCTACGTAAAGTCGGTTGAGGAATGGATCGCCATCGACGGTAGCGCGGAAGCCGTCGGACGCTTGTGTGATGCTGGTGTAACGGTAGCGGTGGCGACCAATCAGTCGGGGCTGGCGCGTGGGTATTTCGGCCAGGCCGATTTGGATGCCATGCATGAAAAAATGAGTCAGCTGGCCGCCCAATATGGCGGTCAGTTTGCTCATATTGCCTGGTGCCCCCATGGCCCGGACGATTGCTGTGATTGCCGTAAACCCTTGCCAGGGTTAATTGAGCAAATCTGCACGGCACTAAAACTATCCCAGGCGGATATCGACAATGCCTGGATGGTTGGCGATGCGCTGCGCGATTTGCAGGCCGGTCACAGCGCCGGTTGTCAGACGGCACTGGTGCGCACCGGCAAAGGCTCGCAGAGCGAGAAAAAACTGGCCGATGACGCCAGCATTGCCCATAGCCCGGTATTTGATGACTTGGCGACTTTTGTTGATTGGTATCTACACCAACCGCACTAAAACTTTTTAAACGATCGTTTAGAAAGACTCTTTAGCCCCTTAGGCAACGGCTTTATTGCGTATCAGTGGTATAACTAGTGACCTAGTATCCATTGTTCCCGGAGTCAGGATGGGGCCAGAAGCCAGTACACATCAGCCAATCGCGTCAGCGCCGACTCTGGTGCATGCGTGTCGTTCTGCGCTGTTTTATCTGATACTCATCCTCATCACTTTATTGTGGGCGTTGCCGAGTTTTTTCATCGGTATTTTTTTACCATTAAAAGCGCGCAACTTCTGGGTGATGGGAATTTACTGTCGTCTTGTTATGTTCAGCGCCAAGGTAATTTGTGGTCTGAGTTGGCAGGTGGAAGGCAGCGACAATATTCCTAGCGATGGTCGCGGATACGTACTGCTGAGCAAACACCAAAGTACCTGGGAAACCTTCTTTTTACCGCTGATTTTGGCACCTCACGTCCAAGTGGTAAAAAAGGAACTGCTGTATTTACCGGTATTTGGTTGGGCATTGAATTTAATTCACCCAATTTTTATTGATCGCTCTAAAAAAGCCAGCTCGTTAAAACAAGTCATTCAACAAGGCGGTGAACGCCTTGGCAATGGCATTCATGTATTGGTGTTTCCTGAGGGCACCCGGGTGCCACCCGGGCGTCGTAAAGTATTTTCCAAAGGCGGTGCCATGCTGGCAAATAAAACTGGTGCTGCTGTGATTGCCGTCGCGCATAACTCAGGCGAGTATTGGCCCAATAATCATTGGATCAAACGCCCCGGCTGCATTCGTGTGGTCATCAGCCCAGTGATCGAAAGTGATGGCAAAAGCACCGCCGAGTTAAACACCGAGGTGGAACACTGGATCAATCACACCGTGGATGATATCTCCCAACAGCCGTTTAGCGGCGAAATGGTCAACGCAGACAGCAGTGGCAAACGTTTTTAATCCACTGGAATATGCACCGAGATCTCACCACCCGGTGAGATGTGGCTGAAGTACGGACGCTCAGACAGCTGTCGTCCTTGTTGTGCCAGCCACTGCTGTCCTGCCTGGGGTAACCACTCCTGCCACAAGCTGCGCATGAACGGCGCCAACTGTTGCGGCGAGTCGATGTGCTTAAAACTCATATATTGGCCAGCAGTCAGCGACCATTGGCACCAATTAGGGTGAATACTGGGAAGTGGGCGATGCACGGCTATGGCTGCGGTATACATCAGCTCACCACCAAGTGAGCGCTCACTAACAACACCAAAACACGCACCTGAGTGCGCTAAGGATTCGTCTGCAGCAAGCTCTGCGCTTTGCCTTCTAAAATCGGCCCAAAGCCCTGCGATGGCATAGCGCCGCTCTGGTGCAAATGAAGCATTCAGCCCAGCCAATTGTAGTCTCGGCCAATAAGTCAGCTGTGCTTGAGGAATTGGGTATGCCTTGGGTTCAGCATCCAGCTCCACCGCCTGTGTGCAGCGAGAGGGCGGCAGTTTGCCGTGCTGACGTAACTCGGTAGCGGTCATTCCACATTGGCGGCGAAACGCACGGCAAAAGGCTTGATGCGACTGGTATCCCAACTGCAACGCCAGCTCTAGCCCATCCTCTCCCTGTAAGACTCTGGCTGCCGCCCAAGTCAGCCGCCGCGCTCGCACATAGCTCATAGGGCCAACACCTACGGTATAAGAGAAGGCGCGCGCCAAGTGTGTACTATGGCAATGGCAGGCGTTGGCCAATGCCTGCAAGCTCCATGGGTAGAGCAGATCCTGTTCGATTAGCTGTAGCGCCATGGAAACGGGGCTGGTCATGACTGCATCCTGAAAGAAAGTGATGCCGCCATTGTCACGCAAGCCAGCCAAGCTGGCTTAACCGCAATTTGCGCATTCGCGCTTTTTTTCATCCATGGCGCACAGCGCTTTACAGCACCATGGCCGCCAGCCAACCCGCCGCCAATAACGGCAGGTTAAAGTGCATAAAGGTGGGAATCACAGTATCGCGCATATGATTGTGCTGACCGTCGGCATTCAAACCGGCCGTTGGCCCTAAGGTCGAGTCCGACGCTGGAGAACCGGCATCTCCCAGCGCACCAGCCGTACCGATTAACGCCACAATCGCCATCGGGCTAAAGCCCAGTTGCATGCACAAAGGCACATAAATGGCGGCGATGATTGGGATGGTGGAAAACGATGAGCCAATGCCCATGGTTAACAACAGGCCCACTAACAGCAATAAAAACGCCGTCAGTGCTTTGTCGTCATCCAACCAGCTGGCAGCACTGTTCACTAGGGTATCGATATGGCCAGTGGTCTTGAGCACCTCAGAAAAGCCAGCTGCAGCGATCATAATAAAGCCGATGGATGCCATCATCTTGATGCCGTCGACCAGCACCCCTTCCGACTCGTTCCAGCGCACCACACCGGTGGCAGAAAACAGCATAAAGCCAGCCATGGCACCCAACACCATAGAACCGCTCCACAGTTGCGTGGCAAAGGCCAACACAATGGCAACACCCGCGACCCACAACGACTTAGCATTGTATTCACGCTCAACCTGCTCGGTGGCTTCGATTAACGACACGTCATAGTCGCGCTTGGCGCGGTAGGTAAAGGCAGCCGCAAACGCCAGACCAGCCAGCATGCCCAGCGCCGGAAGAGTCATGGCTCCGACCACAGACACGCCGTCAACGTTGAGGCCTGCATCCGCCACTCGACCGAGCAAGATATCGTGCAAATAGATGTTGCCAAAGCCGACCGGCAAAAACATATAAGGCGTGATTAAACCAAAGGTCAAAACACAGGCCACCAGGCGCCGATCCAGCCGTAACTTAGCCATCACCAACAGCAGCGGCGGCACCAGAATCGGAATAAAGGCAATGTGAATGGGGATTAGGTTTTGCGACGATACTGCCGCGACCAACAGCAGCGCCATTAATGCGTTCTTCAGATAGCGACTGTCGCGACCGCCGGTTTCGCGCCCCATACGACGCAAAATCTTGTCGGCCAATAGGTGTGGTAGGCCAGACATCGAAATAGCAACGGCAAAGGCGCCCAATAACGCATAGCTCAAAGCAATGCCCGCTCCACCACCAATGCCTTTGTTAAAAGCGTCGAGGGTGGCAGATATATCCAGCCCTCCCACTAAACCGCCGACAAAAGCAGCAATAATCATCGCCAGCATCACGTGCAAGCGCGCCAGACTCAAAGCCAGCATCAGCACCACAGCCACCACAACAGCGTTCATTTTGATCCCCCTTTTACGCTACCAGCCCACCCGGTAACCGAGGCGCGACATTATCACAATTTGCTCCCCACTCGTTGGCGACAACGAAGTGTGAAGTCTCGGTAAAGAGTATTGCGCCCAGAATAGGCCAACGTAGAGTAGAGCGCGCAAGGACTGACAACCAAATCATAGGGATTTCATGATGAAATTTACCCAATGGCTGGTCAGTGCCTGCTTAATACTGACACTCCCCTCTGTAGCCAATGATCGCGCTGTTCGTATCGGCGACTGGCTGTATCTGGCCGATGAACCTGGCTTAGCCGATTGCCCCGATCTGGCTTGCAACATTCCCGTCGATCTGGCGATACAAAAACGCCAAGGTGCGCACTTTCAAGAAGTGAATCGCATCCAGCTGACGCAGGTAAACTCTGGTGATCACAACCTGTACTTGAGCAACCAGCAATTGGTCTCGGTGTATTCCAACCGGCTACAAAATGTCGGTGAAAAAGCCATCTTTACCACCCGGATGACGGCCTTTTCTCTGGCCGACCCACTCCATCCTAGGCCTATCGCCAGCGCTAAAGTGCCAGGCGAATTGTTCGCCAGTCAGCAGGTGGGTGACCACATTGTCACTGCCAGCGCCGAAGTCGTGGCACGACGCAATGGCGACGGCAACGATGCCAATGCTGAAGCCGATGAATGTACTTGGTTTCATCGCGATGAGACGCTACCGTTTCGATTGAAAATTCACCTGCTGAGCCTAAATACCAAATCGCTGGCGCCCGCCGACCCGCAGTGCCTGATACTCGATGTTAAAGGCATCTCCACTTTGGATCTGGGCGCAGGCAACAACAGCTTGCACCTGCTGCTCTCGGACGGTGAACGTCATCGCATATATCGCTATCGCTGGCAGCAGCAGCAACTCAGTTTGCATGGCTACGCACAGCTGCCCTCTCCGTTTGCCTTTCAAAATCCCACCCATATGATCGCCGAGCAGTTCGGACATTTATTGGTGGCGGGGCAATATCCCAGCGACAGCGGCAACACAGGCGCGGTTGGCGTCTTTGCTTTGCACAGCTCATCCCAGCCCTACCCATTGTCAAAAACGCTACCGATTGGAAATGCAGGCAGTATCATCGACAGCGCCAGTAAGGTAACGACGGATAAACGTTGGTATCTGGCTAGCTCCAGTAACGATGGTGCGCAGTTACATGCCTTGAGTGTGCTGTTGCCAGGGCTGCCTCTGGAGCTAACCAGCACTGCACTCGACAGCAGTGCCCAGACCATCATCGCGCACCCGCAGCAGCTGCTCAGCGTGTACCGCTCAGCGCTACCAATGGACGGTCAGTTTGAACCGCAACAGTGGCTAACACTGATCGACAACAGCAATGCCCTGCGTTTATGGACCGTCGATCAGCAGCTGCTCGGTACTGGGTTTTCCCAGCAAGCTCTGGCCACTGCCGATACCCGCCGGCAGACATTGCACTTCACATCACGTCGCTCCGCCAAATTGCTGAACGCCATCGAAGCGCCGATCTTACCCATGAGTGATCAGTCCAGCGAAACACCAATCGGACGAGCGTTAGATTTGAAAACATCACTACTCGAGCGCCAGCCTGGCTGTTTGTCAGTGCAGCGCAGTTGTTGGTCGGTGCGTAAAGGGGTGGAGCATAACTTTGAGCTGCCCTACTTTGGCGCTGAGCCGATTCGGGCAGTGGCCATGCCTGCGGATGATCAGTTCCATTATGTACTCGGCAAAGACAGCCAGACGCTGGCCTGGTAAGGCGTCCGCTACCGCAGTGTGAGGGCTTGTTAACAGGCCCTAGCCTCTGTGGTAGCTGGCCATGGCGCCTGCTGCGCCGATAAACAGGCCGCCAAATATGCGGTTTTGCAAACGCTGGTGTGCATCGCTGTTCATCCAGCGTTTCAATTGCGCAGCCAAACCTGCAAAGCCGATCATCACGATGATATCCACCACCACCAAGGTGCTGCCCATCAGCAGATATTGCTCTGCTGGGTGGCTGGCATTTGGGTTTGCAAATTGTGGGAACAGAGCCAATAGAAACACCGTCGCCTTTGGGTTACTGATATTCACCACAGCCGCTTGCCAGAACTGCTGCGATTTATTGCTTTGTTGGGCATCAGCCGTGCTCATGTCGAGCAGCGGTTGTGTCCACTTCTGGTAGCCCAGCCATACCAAATACGCGACCCCAAACCACCTCACCAGCTCAAACGCCCATTGCGAGGTCGCTAACAAAGCACCTAAGCCAATACCGACCAATACAATCTGGGCAAGGTAGCCCAGTTGCAGGCCTAAGATCGCAGGCATGCTGCCGCTGATCCCATAGCGCAGACCATTGCTCATGGTGTTTACCGCACCGGCTCCAGGAGAGATGGATATCAATATCGATGCCAATAGAAAAGCCAACCAGGTTTCCAGCGCCATGGAATGTCCTCATATAAAAAGTTAATGGCTGCATATGTGCTTAATGCGCAGGATTCAGACAGCCTTTGCATAATTTGGTGCCATTTCTCGGGGTTCACACTCCTACGGCAGTTTGTCGCGCGAGGCCGCTTCGCTGCCATAAACATCACCCAATAAGCGCTACGGAGTCGAACTGGTTTGGCGATCCCTGTCACAACAGCGCTGAGTTATGATAACGCCAATATCGGACCCTATAAGGAAACCAGTTATGAGCCAAATTACTCGTCAGCACACCAAAACCCGCATGAGCCGCATTGTTAAACACAATGGTGTGATTTATCTGTGCGGACAGGTTGGCAAAGACGTGACGCGCAACGAAACCACCGGAAAACCGGATCAGGACATCAGCGAGCAAACACAAACCATGCTCGACAAGGTAGACGAGCTGCTGCTAGAGGCCGGTAGTGACCGTGAGCATATGCTGTCAGCCACCATATACGTCAAAACCATGGACGACTTTGCTGCCATGAATGCGGTGTGGGATGCCTGGGTACCAGAGGGTCATGCCCCTGCACGTGCCTGTGTCGAAGCCTCGATGGCGCGCGAAGAGCTGTTAGTAGAGATCAGCGTGATTGCGGCTGAGAAACAAAGCTAAGCAAAGGGAATAACGTGTTAATAAAAAAGGGAGCCGAGGCTCCCTTTTTTAATTTGAAATCGCCAATCCGATCAGAAATCCAAGTTCGCTACATTCAGCGCATTGGCTTCGATAAAGGCACGACGCGGTTCCACGTCATCCCCCATTAGGGTATTGAACATCTTGTCAGCGGCAATAGCGTCTTCAATGCTGACACGCAGCATACGACGCGCTTCAGGGTCCATGGTGGTTTCCCATAGCTGATCTGGGTTCATCTCACCAAGTCCTTTATAGCGCTGAATATTGAAGCCTTTCTGCGCTTCGTGCAGCAGCCACTGAACCGCATCCCAGAAATCATCAATTTCATGGCGACGTTCACCACGTTGGATGTACGCACCCTCATCCAACAGGTTCGACAAACGCTCACTCATATCAGCAATACGCTTATAGCCGTCGCCTTTGAAGAATTCCTGATCGAGGATGTGCTCTTTGGCAATGCCGTGGGTAACAACTTTAACCAGCACATTGTGAATACCGCGTTCTTCGTCCTGGTGCGGTTCCACATGGAACATGCTACCTGAACGACCAGCTTCCGGCAGGCGCTCATTCAACGCTTCTGTCCAGCTCAGTACCTTGGTCATATCCGCCATGTCTTCGGCGGTCAGGCGCGGCAGGCTCAACATCTCGTGCAAAACGTGCACCGGTACTAAGTTGCCACGGCGGCGAATCACATCTTGTGTTTCGCGGTAGTCTGCCACCAGTTGTGCCAGGGCCTCGTCACTGATCGCCGGTGCATCGACGGAAGGGTGTAGGCTGGATTTCTCCAGTGCAACGTGTGTTAGATAGCTTTCTAACGCGTCTTCGTCTTTGATGTACTGCTCGTGCTTACCACGCTTAATTTTGTACAGCGGTGGCTGCGCGATAAAGACATGGCCACGCTCAATAATTTCCGGCATTTGACGGAAGAAGAAGGTCAACAGCAAGGTACGAATGTGTGCGCCGTCGACGTCGGCATCCGTCATGATGATGATGCTGTGATAGCGCAGCTTATCTGGATTAAACTCTTCACGCCCGATACCACAACCCAATGCGGTAATCAGAGTGCCGACTTCTGCCGAAGACAGCATCTTGTCGAAGCGTGCTTTTTCGACGTTCAGGATCTTACCTTTAAGCGGCAAAATGGCCTGGGTACGACGGTCTCGGCCTTGTTTGGCAGAACCGCCGGCCGAGTCACCCTCCACTAGGTAAATTTCAGACAGCGCCGGATCTTTTTCCTGGCAGTCAGCCAGCTTGCCCGGCAAGCCTGCGATATCCAGAGCACCTTTACGACGCGTCATTTCACGCGCTTTCCGCGCAGCTTCGCGAGCTCGAGCAGCGTCGATCATCTTACCCACCAGCTCTTTCGCAGCTTGTGGATTTTCCAGCAGGTATTCCTGGAATAAGCGCCCCATTTCCTGCTCGACGGCTGGTTTTACTTCTGACGACACCAGCTTGTCTTTGGTCTGTGAGCTGAACTTAGGATCAGGCACTTTGACCGAAATAATCGCCGTCAGGCCTTCACGTGCATCATCGCCAGTGGTCGCTACCTTGTTCTTTTTATCCAGGCCTTCCTGAGTAATGTAAGAATTCAGCGTACGCGTCAGCGCGGCGCGGAAACCCGCCAAATGGGTACCACCGTCGCGCTGTGGAATGTTATTGGTGTAGCAGAAAATGTTTTCCTGGAAGCTGTCGTTCCACTGCATCGCCACTTCCACGGCGATGCCATCTTCACGCTCGGCATTGAAGTGAAAGACTTCATTCAGTGCCGTTTTACCCTCGTTGAGGAAATCGACAAACGAAGCCAGACCGCCTTCAAACTCGAACACGTCTTCTTTATCCGCGACCCGCTCATCTTTCAGATGAATGCGCACGCCAGAATTCAAGAACGACAGCTCACGTAGACGCTTAGCCAGGTAATCGTAGGAGAACTCGGTCTTAGTAAAGGTTTCTTTCGACGGTAAGAAGGTCACCATGGTGCCAGTGCTGTCGGTCGTGCCCACTTCCTTCAACGGATAATCTGGCACACCGTGGGTGTATTCTTGCTCAAACACTTTGCCGTCACGGCGAATGGTCAACGTCAGTTTCTCCGACAATGCATTCACCACCGAGACGCCCACCCCGTGCAGACCACCAGACACCTTGTAGGAATTGTCGTCAAACTTGCCGCCCGCGTGCAGTACGGTCAGAATCACCTCCGCCGCAGACACGCCCTCTTCTGGGTGCAGCTCGGTTGGAATGCCACGACCATTATCCGAGACTGAAATCGAGTTGTCCGGGTGAATGACCACATCAACGGTGTCGCAGTGCCCTGCTAACGCCTCGTCGATGGAGTTATCGACCACCTCGAATACCATGTGGTGCAAACCAGTGCCGTCATCAGTGTCGCCGATGTACATTCCTGGCCGCTTGCGCACGGCATCCAGTCCTTTTAGGACTTTAATACTGGATGAGTCGTAACTCTGCTCACTCATTCGGTGTTCCTCTTTATTCGGTGTACCTCTGCAACGCAGCCGCGTTATAGAAGATCAATCGTGAGTTGTGCTGGCCGCTGGCAAGGCATGGTCTATTTCCGTGACAACACCGTGTTCCACGTGGAACACTTTGCTGGCCGTCGGACGCCAGATGTCCGTTAACTTTTCTTTATCGATACTGGTGATAAAGACCTGACATTTTAAGTCTTCCAGCAGTTTGCATAAAGCAAAACGATGCTTTTCATCCAACTCAGAAGCCAAGTCATCGACCAAGTAAATGGTGCGTCGATCGCTCTCTTTTTGGAACAAACTGCCCTGCGCAACCTTCAGTGCAGCGACCACAGTTTTCTGTTGTCCACGCGACAAAATCTCCACCGCAGGCTGCTTGCCACACTTGATGCGCAGCTCTGCACGGTGTGGACCAGACTGGGTGTAACCAATAGCGAGATCACGTTCTTGCTGTCGCTCAAGCACAGAGGCTAGGTCGGTGTCCTTTTCCCAACCACGGTAGTAGGCCAGCTCAACCTCAAGTGTCTCATCCAGTTGCGCCAGAGCTGCATCAAACTCGGGTTTAAAGCGCTTAAGGTAAGACTGTCGCTGGGCATCAATGGCTTCGGAGCTTTCAATAAATCCGGGGTTCCAAACCTCGAGCCATT